>JAGBAZ010000010.1 GCA_018110905.1 Oscillospiraceae bacterium | reverse complement strand
TTCCGTTTTTGCGGTGTTTTCAAAATCTGCTGCGCCCGCAATTCTGATAATCTTTTTTGCGTTTTTGCTTTCGGTTTTTGCGGCAAAGCGGCTTTCGAAAAAAATCGTTGAGCCCCTGAACGCTCTTGATCTGGATAACCCCCTTGAAAACAAAAACTTCGATGAAGTTGCGCCCCTTCTCCGAAGAATTTCCGCCCAGCAAAAGGAACTCAGAAGGCAGGAGGAAAAACTCCGCAAAAAGAAAAACGAGCTGGAAACCGTTCTTGAAAATATGGACGAGGGAATTATTCTTCTTACTTTTGAAGGCAAAATCGTTTCCATAAACTCCGCCGCAAAGCGGATTTTCGGATATTCCGGAAACCCGGAAGGGGAAAATCTTTCTTCGGTTTGCCGGGATATTTCCGTAAAGGAAGCCTTTTCGGAAGCGGTCAGAGGCGGGCATTTTGAAAAAACAGCGGAACTTTCCGGCGGATATTTTCGCATTGACGCAAACCCGGTTTATTCCGGCGAAAAAGTTTTCGGTGCGGCGCTTTTCCTTTTTGACGTTACGGAAAAAGAAGATTCCGAGCAGATGCGCCGGGAATTTACCGCAAACGTTTCCCACGAACTTAAAACCCCGCTCCATTCCATAACCGGTTTTTCCGAACTTATGGCAAGCGGAATCATGAAGCAGGAGGATTATATCCCATGCGCAAGGCGCATCCACGACGAAGCGAAACGAATGACAAGGCTTATTGAGGATATCATCAGCCTTTCACATCTTGATGAAAACGCCCACGATATGAAACGGGAAAAGGTTGACCTTTTTGCGGTTTGTGAAAACGTTAAAAAAAATCTCGAAGTTGCGGCAGATGCCATGGAGGTTGAACTTTCTCTTTCCGGAGAAAAAACAGAAATAGAAGGAATTCCGGAACTTCTGGAAGCAATCGTTTTCAACCTTTGCGATAACGCCATAAAGTATAACCGCAAAGGAGGAAAAGTAAGCGTTTCCGTTACAAAAACCGCAAAGGAAGCGGTTCTTTCTGTTAAGGACACCGGAATAGGAATTCCGCCGGAGCACCGGGAAAGAATTTTTGAAAGATTCTATCGGGTCGATAAAAGCCATTCAAAAGAAGTCGGCGGAACGGGACTCGGGCTTTCGATAGTAAAGCATGCGGCAAAAGTTCACAACGCGAAAATCGAACTTGAAAGTGGAATTCAAAAAGGTACAGAAATTAAAGTTGTTTTCACAATATCAGAAAGAGCTTGAGCAACCCGCTCAAGCTCTTTTCCTTTTCTCCCTAATCATCGTGCTTTTTGAAATACCTGTTATCGCCTCAACCTCTTTGTGACTCTTTCCAGAAGAGAGAAGCGAAAGAGCGTGCTCAATCTGAATCGGCGTGTATTTCTTCGGGCGTCCGTCTTTGAAGTTCGGGTTTTGCCTTGCCACAATTTTGCCGGTTTGGGTGCGTTCAACTATCATTCCTCTCTCATACTCCGCAAACGCGAGCATAACTGCAAGAATAAGATTTCCTGTGAGGGTGTTCTCAACAAGCCCAATGTTGAGGATATGTACTTTCATCCCATTTTCAAACAGTTCGCGGACAGTCTGAACTCCCTCTATTGCGGTTATGGCGAATCGATCTAGCTTGCATACCACCAGTGTATCCCCTTCGGTGAGCTTAAGGGCGTCTTTTTTTTATTTGGTGCATTTATTTAAATGAGGAAGAAACCCAGATGGTTTTCTCCCCAAACTCTTCTTTCTTTCCGAAACTATTTCAATTCAGCTTTTGTTACTTGGGACCAACCGGAAAAAATTTTCAAAACCTATTGACAATTATATCGGCGGGCGATATAATTATATCGTCAACCGATATAACGGAAAAGGATATATCGAAAGGAGATATAACTTTTGGAAAATATAGCTCTTACCGAAGCAGTTTTTTATATTCTGCTTTCGCTTGAAAAACCGCTCCACGGCTACGGAATAATGCAGAACGCGGAAAAACTTTCCAACGGCAGGGTAAAACTTGCCGCCGGAACCCTTTACGGCGCAATAAACACCCTTCTTGAAAAAGGCTGGATAACTTCCGTTCCTGGGGAATCCGGCGACCGCAAAAAGCAATATGTGATTACCGAAAGCGGAAAATCCGCTGTACTTGCGGAACTTTACCGCCTTCGTGAACTTGTTGAAAACGGAGAAAAACTTACGGGAGGCTGGAAAAAATGAGAAAAATCATCAAAAAAATGTTCTGGGCATGGGAATTTGAAAAAGAAGAAAAATGGCTCAACGAAATGTCTGCAAAAGGTCTTGCACTTGTGGATTATTCCTGGTGCCGCTATTCTTTTGAAGAATGTGAACCCGGCGAATACACAAACAAAATCCAGCTTCTGGAACACCGCCCAAACCATCCGGAAAGCGAACAGTATATTCGTTTTATGGAGGAAACCGGTGCGGAGCAGGTTGCAAGTTATATGAATTGGGTATATTTCCGCAAGAAAACCGCCGAAGGCCCCTTCGAACTTTTTTCGGATATCGAATCGAAGATGAACCACCTTATCCTGGTTAAAAAGCTGCTTCTGCCCATTGCGGTACTCAATCTCTGGATTTTCCTGATGAACGCCGTGAATTTTGCTCTTAATTATCCAAGCGGAATCTGGATTCCGTTTATTAACCTTGCCTGCGCCGCCCTTATACTTTTTGGGGTCAACAGAATTCAGAAAAAGATAAAAGCCCTTAAAAAAGAGCGTACCATAAGGGAGTGAGCACCGAATGTCCGAATTTGTAAAAGAGGTTCTGCCCTTTGTGCTCATAGGAATTTCCCTTGCGCTTTTTGCGGTAAGCTATTCAAAAAAACATAAGGATAAAGAATCCGGAAACGACTGGGATTTCGCCTCAATGGGTCCGATTTTCGGCGTCGCAATCGGAATTGCCATCGGAACTGTGAATAAAAGCATCGGTGCCGCTCTTGGTGCCGGAATCGGAATGTTCATCGGAACATTGATCGAATTTTTTGTAAGCAAAAATAAATAAAATCAAAAAAATGAGCACCGCCCGAAAGGGCGGTGCTCATTTTATATCATCTTTAAAATTTCTTCAAAATCAAAAGGCTTGTTTCCGTCAATTTCAATGTGGTTTTCGCCGGACGGTTTTTGAAAACCGTTCCAGTACATATTTATTTCCTCTTCCGAAACCGGAAGATTGTTCGGCCCGTTCTTCCCTGCCCTGTCGGAAAGGCGCTTTTTGAGCACGTCTAAATCGGTGTTTATCCAGATCAAAACCGGTTCCCCGCCGAAATTTTCAATCCGAGCACGAAAATCATCTCTTTGTGCCTTTTTGCAGAAAGGCATATCAACGCTGCAGGCTTGGCCTTCGGCGCAGAAATTGCGGACTTTTGCAAAAATCCGCTCCGCAGCCTGTTTATAAAGATAATCAAGATGTTCTTTTGAAAGCAGGCCGGGATAAACGTAATAATCCGGCCAAAGCTCTTCGTCCGTCGAGATACGCGGAATACCGTAAAGCTCAAGGTTCTTCGAAAAAGCAGTTTTCCCGCTGCCGGAAATCCCGGAAATCATATAAACTTTGGGTTTCGTTTCCAAAATGAGCACCGCCTTTCAAACATAAAAGGTTCCCTTTTGCAAAGAGAATTGCCGCCGTGGGCTTACTGAAGGATCGTGAATCTTTTTCAAAAAAGAGACTGATTATTTTTCCTTTTTCAAACCCCAACCGGAGATATCTCCCCTTTGCATCGCACCAAGGATCTTGGTCGGAAGGCAATCATAACCTTCTTCATGCTCAAGATGCTCTACGAGCTTTTTGATGTGCTCGCGTTCGGTGTGCTTGTCCGCGGGGCAGCGGCTTTTTACTATCGGGAAATTTTCGTGGTTTGCAATTCTTGCAATTTCGTCCTCGTGGCAATAGATAAGCGGACGGATAACGGTGATTTCTTTACGGGAAAGCCAGGTAACCGGAGAAAAACAGCCAATCCTTCCTTCGTCAAAAAGGTTCATCATAAAAGTTTCCACAGCGTCCTCAAAATTATGCCCAAGGGCCATTTTGTTGCAGCCGTTTTCCTTTGCAGCGTCGTGAAGAAGTCCGCGTCGCATTCTTGCGCAAAGGGAACAGGGATTTTTTTCTTTCCGATCCTCAAAAATAATATCACCGATCTGGGTGCGGCGCAAATCCAGCTTAACCCCGATTTTTTTACAAAAATCCTCGATTTCAGAAAAATCGTTGGATTTTCCGCCAAATTGGGGGTCGAGGCAAATTGCAACGATTTCATAATCAATTCCGATAAAACGGCGCAAAGCGGCAAGACCTGCCAGAAGAGAAACAGAATCTTTTCCGCCGGAAACACCGACAGCGATTTTATCGCCGTTTTCGATCATATGATAATCTTCGATTGCTTTGCGCATTGCGCCCATAAGTTTCTGCAAAGTGTTGTCGCCGGAAATAAAAATTCCTCCTTTAAAAGCGCCCCTTGTTAAAGGGGAGAGGGCCACGAAGTGGCGAGGGGATTCTTTTTAAAGATTGCGGAGGGAAAATGAATCCCTCCGTCTTTTTTAACCGCAAGCGGTTAAAAAATCCACCTCCCTTTAGGCAAGGGAGGCTATATCTGATTAATTCCCGCCTCTGCCCAATCAAAATCACGGAGCTCACCTTTAACCTGCAGGTCCGGGTAATCCCATTGACGCAAAACCTCATAAGCAGCTATCGCAACGGAATTTGAAAGATTAAGACTGCGCAAAGTGGGTTTCATTGGGATACGCACGGCGGTTCCCGGGTTTTCAAAAAGGAGTTTTTCCGGAAGACCGGCGTCCTCTCTTCCGAAAAAGAGGTAGCATCCGTCCGGATAGGAAACGTCGGAATGTCGGTGAAGCCCTTTTGTGGTGAAATAATAAAAATCACCGCTGTTTTTCGAGAAAAAATCCTCGAGATTATCGTAAAAAGTTATGTCCAGTTTATCCCAGTAATCAAGTCCCGCCCTTTTGAGCTTTTTATCATCGATTACAAAACCCATGGGGCGGACTATATGTAATCTTGCGCCGGTAACGGCGCAGGTTCTGGCAATGTTGCCGGTGTTCTGGGGAATTTGCGGTTCAACAAGAACAAGGTTAAGTTCCGCCATAATTATTTACCGCAGCAATGTTTGTATTTTTTGCCGCTTCCGCAGGGACAAGGGTCGTTTCTGCCGACTTTTTTCTTTTTAACAACGGTTGCGGAAACGCTTCCGTCGCCGGAAGCTTCCACAGGAACGGCAACCTGTTCTCTCTGGGGCGCGGTTCTTATGCGCACAGTCATAAGCATTTTTACGGTATCTTCGCGGATAGCTTCGATCATCTGGTCGAACATATCGAAACCTTCGATTCGGTATTCAACAACCGGGTCGTGCTGGGCATAGCTGCGGAGATAAATTCCCTGCTTAAGGTCGCTCATGGCGTCGATATGATCCATCCATTTAAGGTCAACATTTTTAAGGAGCGCAACGCGTTCAAGTTCACGCATAATTTCGGGGGTGAACATTTCTTCGCGCTTGGAATAAATTTCTTCCATTCTGCTTTGAAGGATTTCCGTAACTTCCGCTTTGGTAATTCTGGAATACTCTTCTTTGGTGAAACGAAGGTCGCCGTCCGTAAGCATCCAGCCGAGATAATAGTCGCGAAGTCCGTCAAGGTTCCAATTGTTTTTGCTTTCGTCGTTTGCAAGATAGATATCAACGGTCTTTTCAACAGATTCGCGGCGCATGTTGGCGATATATTCGCTGATATCCTCGCCCTCAAGAACTTTTCCGCGCTGACCGTAGATAATTTCTCTCTGCTGGTTCATAACGTCATCGAAACGAAGAACGCTCTTTCTGGTTTCAAAGTTTCTGCCCTCAACTTTTCTCTGGGCGCCTTCAATGGAACCGCTGAGCATTTTTGCATCGATGGGGGTGTCTTCATCAATTTTAAGGGTTTCCATAATTCCCTGAATTTTGTTTCCGCCGAAAAGACGCATAAGGTCATCTTCGAGGGAAATGAAGAAACGGGTTTTGCCGGGGTCACCCTGACGTCCGGCACGTCCGCGAAGCTGGTTATCGATTCTTCGGGATTCGTGGCGTTCGGTGCCGATTATATAAAGACCGCCGGCATTGCGGACTTCTTCCGCCTTCGGTGCAATTTCGGTTTTGAATTTGTGAAGAAGTTCGGCGTAATGTGCTCTTGCAGCAAGGATATCTTCCGCGCCTGTTTCAAAATAAGCGGTGGCGGCGTTTATCATTTCTTCCTCGTAACCGAGTTTTCTCATTTCTGCTTTAGCAAGGAATTCAGCGTTGCCGCCGAGCATAATGTCGGTTCCGCGTCCTGCCATGTTGGTTGCAATGGTAACGGCGCCGGGGGTGCCTGCCTGGGAAACGATTTCCGCTTCCTTATCGTGGTGCTTTGCGTTGAGCACGTTATGCGGAACGCCGCGGCGTTTGAGCATGGAGCTGAGAAGTTCGGATTTTTCAATGGTTACGGTACCGACAAGAACGGGCTGGTTTTTCGCATGAGCATCAACAATTTCGTCAATTACCGCATTGAATTTTCCGCGCTCGTTTTTATAAACAACGTCGGGCATATCTTCACGGATAACCGGTTTGTTGGTGGGGATCTCCACAACGTCAAGACCGTAAATTTCACGGAATTCGTCGCTTTCGGTCATTGCGGTACCGGTCATACCGGAAAGTTTTTTATACATTCTGAAATAGTTCTGGAAGGTGATTGTCGCAAGGGTCTTGCTTTCTCTTGCAACGGTAACGCCCTCTTTCGCTTCAATTGCCTGGTGAAGACCTTCGTTATAGCGTCTTCCGAGCATAAGGCGTCCGGTAAATTCGTCAACAATGATAACTTCGCCGTCTTTAACAACGTAATCGGTGTCACGTTTCATAACGCCGTGGGCTTTTATCGCCTGGTTGATGTGGTGAAGAAGGGTCATGTTATCCGCATCGTTTATGTTTTCAACATTGAAATAAACTTCCGCCTTTTTTGCGCCCCGGGGAGTAAGGGTTGCGTTGTGGGCCTTTTCGTCAACAATATAGTCCGCCTCAAGGCTGTCAACTTCCTCTTTGGAATCGTGTTCCTTAACGCGAATTGCGGAAAGAGTGCGGGCAAAACGGTCCGCCTTCTGATAAAGATCGGTGGATTTGTCGCCGCGGCCGGAAATAATGAGCGGGGTTCTGGCTTCATCGATAAGAATGGAGTCAACTTCGTCAACAATGGAATATGCAAAGCCGCGCTGAACGCGGTTTTCCTTATAGGTTACCATGTTGTCGCGAAGATAGTCGAATCCGAATTCGTTGTTCGTTCCATAGGTGATGTCCGCGTTATAGGCTGCTCTTCTGTCCTCGTTGGAAACGCCGTGGATAACAAGACCGACGGTAAGTCCCATGTATGCAAAAACCTTGCCCATCCATTCGGAGTCGCGCTTTGCAAGATAATCGTTAACGGTTACGATGTGAACGCCTTCGCCGGTAAGAGCATTGAGATATGCCGGAAGAGTTTCAACAAGGGTTTTGCCCTCGCCGGTTTTCATTTCGGCAATTCTTCCCTGGTGAAGGATAATTCCGCCGATTATCTGGACCGGATAGGGGCGCATTTCAAGAACTCTGTCGCAGGCTTCACGGCAGGCAGCAAAAGCTTCCGGAAGAATATCATCAAGAGTTTCGCCGTTTGCAAGTCTTTCTTTAAGAACAGCGGTCTGGTTTTTAAGTTCCTCCTCGCTCATTGCGCGATAAGTTTCCTCAAGGTCAAGAACCTTTTTGACTATCGGATCTATTCTTTTAAGTTCCTTTTGGGAATAGTTTCCGAAAATTTTATCAAGAAATCCCATTAAAAAAATCTCCTTTGAGTTTAATAGCATATTATTCTATTTTATATTTTACCCCTATTATATTTTAAAGTCAATTAACGATGTGTAAACAATTCCGCCAAAAGGCTCCCTTGTGTAAAGGGAGCTGTCAGCGAAGCTGACTGAGGGATTGTAACCCTGTCCAAATTAAATCTGTTCTGTATATTCTTTCCAAAAAACAAAAAAAGAAAACCTCCGGCAGAGCCGGAGGCTTTCTTTTTGTGGATTTGGGGGTATTAATTATAAAAAAACGCAGATAACGGAAATTACTGAACTGTCCAGCCGCCATCAACAACAACTTCGGCGCCGGTCATAAAGGTGTTTTCAATGGCGAAAACAATTGCGTGTGCAAGCTCTTCCGGAACGGTCCTGCATTTTTGTTTTAGAAAATTCGGCATTTAAAACTCAATTTTTCGCCCCTTTTGCCCTTTTTGCCTAAAATGCAAAAAGGGCTTTTTGTCTTTTTTGCCTATCCGGTGAAATAAAAAACGGAAAATTTGACGAAAATTCTTAAAAACCCCGAATTTTATTAAAAACCGGGGAATAAAATGCCTATTGATTTAACCGCTTTTTTTATATATAATTATTATGGCGTAAATTCGGGGGATATTGCCCGCCGAAAGCCGCCGCAACTTTGTGCAAAAGCAAAAATTTACATAATGAGAGGGGCAAAAACATGAACTGCTCAAAAGATGTCGAAAGGATGTGTCCCGTTACCAAAGGACCCCACCACGGACCGGCTCCCATTCCCGAAGAAGGCCGCTGGGTAAAAGCTTATGAGATCAAAGATATCTCCGGTCTTTCCCATGGTATCGGCGCTTGCGCACCTCAGCAGGGCGCTTGCAAACTCACCCTTAACGTAAAAAACGGAATTATCGAAGAAGCCCTTGTTGAAACAATCGGCTGCACCGGTATGACCCATTCCGCCGCAATGGCAGGCGAGATCCTTCCCGGAAAAACTCTCCTCGAAGCTCTCAACACCGACCTTGTTTGCGACGCTATCAACGTAGCTATGAGAGAAATTTTCCTCCAGCTTGTTTACGGAAGAAGCCAGACCGCTTTCTCTGAAGACGGTCTTCCCATCGGCGCAGGCCTTGAAGACCTCGGCAAAGGCCTCCGCAGCTCCGTCGGTACCATCTATTCCACCGGCGCAAAAGGCGTTCGCTATCTCGACCTCACCGAAGGCTATATCAGCTCTATCGCACTCGACGAAAACAACGAAACCATCGGTTATAAATTTGTTCGCCTCGGCAAAATGATGGAAGATATCCGTCACGGCGTTCCGGCAGAAGAAGCTCTTGCTAAAAACACCGGAACTTACGGACGTTATGCCGACGCTCCCAAATATATCGACCCGAGAGAAGAATAAGGAAAGGAGGAGCAATCATAATGGCAGAATTTGAAGGTAAAGAAAGAAGACTTCCGAAAATCGAAGCCTGTCTTAAAGAAAACGGTTTTGCTTCCCTTGAAGAAGCAAGAGAAATTTGCCTTGCAAAAGGCGTTGACGTAGAATCTCTCGTCAAAGGCGTTCAGCCCATCGCATTCGAAAACGCAGTCTGGGCATATACCCTCGGCGCCGCAATTGGCATCAAACGCGGTGTAACTTCCGCAGCAGAAGCAGCAAAATGCATCGGTGAAGCTCTCCAGTCCTTCTGCATTCCCGGTTCTGTTGCAGAACAGAGAAAAGTTGGTCTTGGCCACGGTAACCTTGGCGCAATGCTTCTTTCCGAAGAAACCAAATGCTTTGCTTTCCTTGCAGGTCACGAATCCTTCGCAGCAGCTGAAGGCGCAATCGGCATTGCAAGAAACGCAAACAAAGCAAGAAAAACTCCTATCAGAGTTATCCTCAACGGTCTTGGCAAAGACGCCGCATATATCATCTCCAGAATCAATGGCTTCACCTATGTTGAAACCGATTTCGATTTTGAGCACGATGAACTCAAAGTTGTTCGCGAAGTAAGATTCAGCGAAGGCGAACGCGGCAACATCCGTTGCTACGGCGCAAACGATACCCGCGAAGGCGTTGCAATCATGCAGAGCGAAGGCGTTGATATCTCCATCACCGGTAACTCCACCAACCCCACCCGCTTCCAGCACCTTGTTGCAGGTACCTATAAAAAATGGGCAATCGAAAACGGCAGAAAATACTTCTCTGTTGCTTCCGGCGGCGGCACCGGCAGAACCCTTCATCCCGATAACGTTGCAGCAGGTCCTGCTTCCTATGGTCTTACCGACTCCATGGGCAGAATGCATTCCGACGCACAGTTCGCAGGTTCTTCCTCCGTTCCGGCTCACGTAGAAATGATGGGACTTATCGGAATGGGCAACAACCCCATGGTCGGCGCAACCGTTGCAGTTTCCGTAGCAGTTTACGAAGCTTGCAAATAAGCCGAAAAAACGGCATATATAAGCCAAAAATTAAAGCTCCTGACTGCCACGGCCGGGAGCTTTTTATTACCGAAAAACCTGTCTTTTTTTGTCCACATAGCATTTTTGTCCACGTTTTGTCCACATGATAAGACCCATCATTTCTACGTGGGCAGTGCCCCCATGCCCGGCGAAGCCTCAGCAATTTACGAAGTCTGCAAAAAATTTTTTGTTTTAAATATAAGCAGGTGAATTTTTTTAAAATTCATAATTTGTATATTGATTAATTCCCACTGGAATGGTATAATTTAAACAAGCCGAAACAAAGGCAAAATTCTAAAAAAACGGAGGATTATAACAATGAATCAAAAAGTTGCAGAACTCCTTAACGATCAGATAAACAAAGAATTCTATTCCGCATATCTCTATCTTGATATTGCAAATTTCTTCAGCGCAAAGGGCCTTGACGGCTTTGCAAACTGGTACACTATCCAGGCTAAAGAGGAGCAGGACCACGGAATGCTTTTTTATACCTATCTCCATAACAACAGCATTCCCGTTGAACTTAAAGCGATTGCAAAACCGGATAAGGTTTTTGCAGATCTTAAAGATCCGCTCAATGCCGCTTTTGCGCATGAACAGTACGTGACCGAACTTATCAATAACATCTATGCGGAAGCCCAGAAGGTAAACGATTTCCGCACCCTTCAGTTCTTAGACTGGTTCATCAAGGAACAGGGCGAAGAAGAGAAAAACGCTTCCGATATCGTGACCAAATATGAACTTTTCGGTTCCGACCCCAGAAGCCTCTATCTTCTTGATAACGAACTTGGCGCAAGGGTCTATTCCGCGCCCTCTCTTGTGCTCGACTGATTTTCAAAAAAAGAAACGCTCCCGAAAAGGGAGCGTTTTTTTACATGAAAAATCAGGAATCCGGGGTTATACCGAATTTTTGTAAACCCGAAGTTCTTCCAGGAATTCGTCATATTCCTCTTTTGACCAATAAAAAGTCAGCTCTTCTTCGGAAAAATCTTCAGGTTTATCAGACAGAAAATTTTCGCCGATGCTATAGTCAAAACGGCGCAGAACGGTTTCCGCAAATTCCCGGAAAAACATTCCGATGCCGGTGATTACGTTTTTGTCGCAAACGATTCCTTTATGAATAAAATTTTCTTTTTCAATAAAAGGAAAAACATCTGCCATCTGCATGAAAAATCCGGCAGTAAATTTTTTGCCTTGCAAAATGCCTGCTTTTGCGAGGAATAAAGGTGCAGAGGAAATTGCGGCAAAAACAACATTTGTATCAATACCGCTGTTTAAAAAACTTATGAGTCTTTCATCAAAAAGAGCCGGGAGCGGGTTGATTGTTCCGGGAAGAATTATGCAGTCGTAATCGGTGATTTTTGTTTCTTCGGTGGTCTTCGTCGGAAAGACAAAAAGCCCTTCCTCGCTTTTATATTTTTTGTTTTCTGCCGCAATAAAGTCGATTTTTTCGCCGAACCAGACAGAAAGAACCGAAGTAAGGCAGGTTATCTCCTGGAGCGAAAAATCCGGATAAATCAAAACAGCAAATTTTTTCATATAAAAACCTCCGCTCAAAATTCCGGATAAACCCTTTTAAGTCCGTTTTCGTTCAGCTCATAAATGGTTTCGCAAACTTCAGCGATATATTTTCGGTCGTGGGAAACGCTTATTATTACCCCGCCGAAGTTTTTCAAAACTTCCCTTATCATGGGGTTCGAAAGGGGCGAAAGATTTCGGGTGGGTTCATCAAGAATAAGAACGTTGTAATCCGAAAGCGCCATTTCGGCGAAGAAAAGTTTTGCTTTCTGTCCGCCGGAAAGTTCCTTCGCCGGGTGGCTCATTTCCTCCGCGGTGAATTTGATGCTTCCGAGATAGGTGCGGATTTTTGTGCGTTCTTCTTTTGTTCCGCCTTTTGCAAGAAGTTCCACCGGGTCTTTTGAAAGGTCAAAACCCTCTTCGTAATTTTGCGGCATATATGCCGCTTTTATGTCCTTTCGGGGAAGGAGTTCCTCGGCGATTTTCCGAAGAAGAGTGGTTTTTCCGGCACCGTTTTTTCCGATTATGCAAACTTTTTCACCGCCGGAAACTTCAAATTTTATTTCACCGCAAAGCCGCTTTTCACCGGCAGAAAGTTTCGGGATTTCAAGAGAAACAACTCTTTTTCCGTTTGGAACGTTTGCGTTTTCGCCAAAGCGGAGAAAAATTGCGTCCTCGCTTTCCGGCATTTGGGTAAGGTTTTCCTTCTCTTTTTCAAAGCGTTTTCCCATAGCCTTAACGGAATGCATCTTTTTCTTCAAAAGTGCGCCGCCGTGGGGATCCCCTCGGGAGATATTTTCCTGCTGATGATTGACTTTCTGATAGATCTGGCGGTAGCGGTCCATTTTTTTATCAAAATCCCGCTTTTCGCTTCTGGAAATCTGTTCCTGTTTTTCAAAACCGGAAAGGCGTTCGGTAACATAGGTTTTATAATCGGTTTTGGAAACGGTGCATCTCGCCCTTGTTTTTCTGCGAAGCTGTTCCATATGGATTATCATATCCGCGGTGCGTTCCAAAAGGGTTTCGTCATGACTTATGAAAAGGACAGAGAGTCCGCAGTAATTGATGAAATTTTCGAGCCATTCAAGAGTTTCGATATCGATATCGTTCGAAGGTTCGTCAAGGAGAAGAACGTCCGGCTTTCCGGCAAGAACCGCCGCCATTCGGACTTTTACCTTTTCGCCTCCGGAAAGGGTTTTCATCTTCCTTTCGGATTCAAAAATTTCCGGTTCAAGCCCTATCTGCGAAGCGATGTCGAAAATTTCATAGGGCAGAAGTTCGGAAAATCCCTTCGTGTTTTTGCAGAATTCCGCCACGGAAAGTTCTTTTTCGAAATCGGAAATTTCCTGGGCAAGATATCCGAAAACGGCGCCGCCGCGGATTATTTCGCCGGAATATTCAATGTAATCTTCAACCAGTTCCGGGTCATAGATAAGTTTTAAAAGGGTGGATTTTCCGTTTCCTTCCTCGCCGATTATCGCTGCTTTTTCCCCTTCGTTAAGAACAAAGGAAAGGTTTTCGGAAAGAACATGTGAATCCTTTGTGTGGTTCATTGAAAGATTTTTGATCTGGAGCATTGATCATTCCTCCTTTGAGAAACAAAAAAAGGTCTGCCTTCGGCAAAGCGAACGCAGACCAACAAAAGCTCGTTTTTTTGGATAAAAAAGGGCTTTTACTGCAAATAATCTGCGTTTTTCCGTAAGGAACAAAGCCGCCGCAATTTTTGCGGAAGCCGCCGAAGGTTTTTCGGTTTGTAAGCTTACTTCAAAAACGGATTATTTGCGCATCTTTTCACCCTTTTCAAGTTTTCTTTGGTTTTAATATAGCACGGTTTTTGATAAAGGTCAATACTGGAGGAGAATTCCTTCGCATCCTTCGAGAACGTCCCGATAGGTTGCTTCAAAATCTCCGCTGTACCAAGGGTCCGCAACTTCGCCCGGACGGTTTGTAAAATCCAAAAGCATTTTGATTTTATTATCCGGGTCGCCGCCGGTTATGCGGAGCATGTTGCGGATATTCCAGTTATCCATTCCGATGAGCAGGTCGTAATAATCGTAATCGGCGCGGGTCATCTGCCTTGCTCTTTTTCCGGAGCAATCGATGCCTTTTTTCGCAAGAAGCTTTTTTGCCGGGGGATAAACCGGGTTTCCGATTCCGTTCCAGATTTCTTCGGTGCTTGTTGCGGCGGAAGAAATTTCAAACTCATATTCCCTGCCGGTTTTGGAAAGCAGGTCTTTCATAACAAATTCAGCCATGGGGCTTCTGCAGATGTTGCCGTGGCAGACGAAAAGGATTTTTATCATAAGGCATTTCTCCTTGTCTTTTTTCTGAAAACAAGTATATCTTGATTTATCAAAAGTGTCAAAGTATAATTCTGATATATGATCTATTAAGGAAAGGAGCAAAACAATGCCCATAAAAACAGAAAGACTTTCAATAAGGCGGATTTCGGAAAAGGATCGGAAATTTATAAAAGAAATCTGGGAAGATTTTAATTCCTCCGAATTTTCAAAATATGACAGACCCCATTCCACAAAAGATGAAGAAGTTGCCGAAAGAATTTCCCGCTGGGCAAAAACTGCTGAAAGCACCGAGCACATGTTTTTTGCCGTTTGCCTCGGCGAAACGGTTATCGGCTATATCGCCTTCAACAAAAGGGAAAACGGTTATGAAACCGGATATTGCTTCCATTCAAAATTTCACGGAAAAGGCTTTGCAAAGGAAAGTTTTTCCGCCCTTTTGGAACATCTCGGAACTCTCGGAATAACAAAAATTACCGCCGGGACCGCCCTTGAAAACAGGCCTTCGATTGCGCTTTTAAAATCCCTTGGTTTTGAACTTATCGGAACGGAAAAAGTTTCTTTTTATAAGGATTCCGAAGGAAAAGACATTGTTTTTGAAGGCGGAATTTTCGAACTGAATATGTAAAAAAACAGCCGCCTTTAATAAAAGCGGCTGTTCTTTTTTTTATACTTTTTTCGTGTCTGAATCCAAAGCGGCTTTTTGCGTACCGCAATCTTCTTCCAATGCTTCAAGATAAAAGCTTACCGGTCTGAATCCGTCGTTGCAGCTTATCATGGCTGTTTTCGGGTTCTTCATCCAGCCGTCATAGAAATTTTCGCCTCCGTGAGCCAAAGTCATAACAAAAGCGGAAATGCTTTCCCATGCGCTGTCACAAAAACCCTGCGGTTTTTCCCAGCCTTCGGCAATCCAAACCTGTCCTTCCTTAACGTCGCAGGTATGTTCTATCGGATTTTCATATTTTTCGATCAGATCCGGATAAATTGTTTTTCGTACAGCTGTTATTCTTACCCTTTTCATAAATCCTCCGAAACAAGCGCAAAAGCTATAAATATTTGTGCGGCTGGAATATTATTCCGCCGATTCGATTTTTTCAAGAAGGATTTTTTTGGTTTCCTCGTCGGCAAAGCAGGCGCCAACGGAGTTTCTTGCTATATTTTTGATTTCCTCGTCGGTAAGGTCAAAAGCAGCGATGAGTTTTTTGAATTCGCTGTCAAGAGTTACGTTGGAAACAGTCATGTTGTCGGTGTTGATGGTGATTTTAACGCCTGCTTCCATAAGTTTGCGGAGCGGGTATTCTTCAATGCAGGGGAACATGCAGGTGTGGAGATTGCTGGTGGGGCAAAGTTCAAGGGTAATTCCCTCGGCAACGATTTTTTCGATAAGCTCCGGGTCTTCAAGGCTGCGGACGCCGTGGCCAAGGCGTTTTGTGCCGTATTCAAGAGCTTTCCAAACGCTTTTCGGACCGTCAGCTTCGCCGGCATGAATGGTGAAAGGAATTTCAAGCTCCCTTGCAAGCGCAAAAAGATCACCGAAGTTTTCGGTGGGGAAAAGCGCTTCCGCGCCGGCAATATCCACGGAAACAACGCCTTTTCCGAGGAAACCTTTTGCAATTTTTACTGTTTCAAGGTTTTCTTCGTGGTTGTCGTTTCCGCGCATGCAGCAAAGGATAAGTCCCGCGGAAAAATCGCTTTTGTTAAGTCCTTCAATGGCCGCTTCAACAACTTCGGTCTGGGAAAGACCTTTGTGGGTATGGAGCTGGGGCGCAAAGCGGATTTCCGCATGGATAAGTTCCTGTTCCTTAAGTTCTTCGCAAAGGTTATAAACGGAAAGGGAAAGAGCTTCTTTTGTCTGAAGAAGTTTTCCCGGGAAGGCAAATTTTTCAAGATATTCGGTAAGGTCGCGGCAATCGTCGTTTATTCTGAGAAGTTTAAGAAGCTCCTCTTCGTTTTCGGGAATTTCGATGTTCTGCAATGCGGCAAGTTCCTTTACGGATTTTACGGAAAGGGAACCGTCAAGATGAAGATGAAGGTCGATAAGTCCGGGTGTTTTCATTTTGTTTTGTCCTCCCTGATTTTTCAGTTTTATAATTAAACTATATATCAAAAAGAATCATATTGCAAGGGAGGAAGCAAAGGTTTATAATAAAAATATAATTCCCAGGGAGGCGATTTTTTTGAAAAAACTCGGATTCATCGGAACCGGAAACATGGGCGGCGCCCTTATTCTTGCCGCCGCAAAATCAAACAGTGAAAACGAACTTATGCTCGCGGATAAAATACGCGAAAAAGCCGATGCTCTTGCGGAAAAAACCGGAGGAAAAGTTGTCGATAATCTTACCGTTGCCTCCGAAGCGGATTATATTTTCCTGGGAGTAAAACCCCAGATGCTCAAGGATACTCTCGAAGATATTATCCCCGTGCTCAAAAACCGTAAAGACCGTTTTGTGCTCGTTTCGATGCTCGCGGCCTTCACCTGCGAAAGAATCTGCGAAGCCGCTGGCGGAAATTATCCGGTAATAAGAATAATGCCGAACACTCCTGCCGCCATCGGCGAAGGAATGATACTCTATGCGCCGAACGCCGAAGTTACCGAAGAAGAAGTTTCCTTCTTCCTTGATTCCATGAAAGAAGCCGGAAGATTCTCTCCCCTTCCGGAAAAACTTATCGATGCGGGAGCTTCCGTTGCCGGATGCGGCCCCGCTTTTGTCGATCTTTTCGTTGAAGCATTGGCGGATGGCGGAGTTGCCTGCGGACTTCCGAGAGCACAGGCAAAGGAATTTGCCGCACAGATGGTTGCCGGCGCCGCAAAACTTATTCTCGAAAGCAAAAAACACCCGGGCCAGCTCAAGGACGAGGTTTGCTCCCCCGGTGGAACAACTATCCAGGGGGTCCGCGCCCTTGAAAAAGGCGGCTTCCGTTCCGCAGTTACCGAAGCGGTTATAGCCGCTTATGAAAAGAATTTCGATTTATAAAAAAACGGCGGATAATATCCGCCCCTACGCTATGACATAAAAAAGCAGGCAAAACGCCTGCTTTTTCTTTTATTTCACTATACATTCATAACCCCAATCGTTGTTGATAACTTTCGTTTCGCCCATGTCAACGTAAAAATAAAGCTGGTAGCAATAAATAAGCATATCCGAAGGATAGTGGTAATGGAAGAGGGTTTCTTCTTTCAAAAATTCCTCTCCTTCCTCAAAAATTTTCTTTGTCTGTGTGGTTGATTCAAGAAAGTTTCTCGCATTTTCGCGGATTTTTTCCTCGTCGGTTTCAAAATCAACATTCGTATAGCTGAGTCTTGTTATAACTCCGTTTTCAACGGTTCCGATAATCGCTTTATCGGTGATTATGTTTTCATCGATATAATAATTTATTTTAAGCATTCCGGCTGTTCCGTCTGCGGCATAAAAATTATAGGAAGCCTTCCAGCCCGGATTTTCCGGATCAAAAGCAGGATAATCCTTTTGAATTTCGGTAATAAGTTCTTCCCAAAAAATTGCCGGAACGTTGTTGGAACTGCTTTCTTCATAGTTTTCCGAAAGAACGACAGGAATTTCCACCCTTGTTCCGAAAACTTCCGCGTTATCCGGAACATTCAGCTCGGTTTCGGTAAAATTAATCAGCGGAAGAAAAATCTTCGGCGGCATACTCTGATATCCGCTTCCGGGAATAAGCGACGGAATTTTCGGATTAATATAGCCCTCTTCCGGGTTTGAGTTCAGAATTTCCGGTTCTTCGGCAAAGCAGCCGCAGAAAGTAAAAATAACCGCCAGAATCAAACAAAGTTTTTTCATGAAAAGCCTCCTTTTTACCGTCCTATAACAATAGTGACGCAAAAGGAGGCTTTTTGTTGCATTGGTTTTAAAAGTTTTTTTCCAAAAACCGTAGGGGAAAAATTTATGCTCTTACTGCTTTTGTTCCGAAAGGGAAAAGGCTTATGGCCGCAAGTTTAAAGAACTGTTTTCCGAAGGGGATACCGACAATAGTGATGCACCAGAGAAGCCCGGAAAGAAGAGCAGTCAGCGCAATTTCCCAACCGAAAATGATTATCCAGAGAATGTTGAAAAAAGTGTTTCCAAAGCCGATGGGTTCATGGACAATTTCTTTTTTAAAAGGCAGCGCGCAAAGCCCCGCAATTTTAAAACACTGAATTCCCGCCGGAATTCCCACAATCGTTATGCAAAGGAGAATTCCCGCCAAAACCCATTCCAGCCAAAGAGCAAATCCGCCGAAAAGGAACCAGAGGATATTTCCCAAAGTTTTCATTTGATTCAATCACCTTTTATAAAAAATATTTTTGCAAAAGCTTTTGCAAGGATATTATATCATAAAATTTTTCCGTAAAAGGGTTCTTTCCCCAACATTTAACAATTATTTACAGGGCCGAAATCTTTTGTTCACAAATTATTCCTCTTCGGAATAATCTTAAAAAAATCTTAAAACAACTTTAAGATTTCACCCGATTGTTTCTTAAAAATATTTTTTATAAAATTTTATATGAAAAAATAATTTTAAGGGAGCAGAAAAATGGATTTTGTTTTCACAATAAATTTTATAATTGCCGCTGTCTTTTTTCTTTGCTATTCTTACCAGTTTTTATATATACCTGCGGCGCTTTTAAAAAAAGAACCTCCCCATAAGCCGGAGAAAAAACATCGCTTCGCCGTTCTTGTTTCCGCAAGGAACGAGGAAAAAGTTATCGGCGAACTTATAAAAAGCATACATTCCCAGACTTACGGAAGGGAAAATATCCGTGTTTTCGTAATGGCGGATAACTGCACCGACGAAACCGCAAGGGTTGCCCGGAATTCCGGCGCGGTTGTTTATAAGCGTTTTAACCTCGAAAAAGTTGGAAAAGGCTATGCCCTTGAAGAACTTCTCCGCCGTATTTCCGAAGATTACCCGAAAAATTATTTCGACGGCTTTTTCGTTTTCGATGCGGACAATGTTCTCGAAGAAAATTATATCGAGGAAATGAACAGAACTTTTTCCGACGGCTATAACATAATAACCGGCTACCGAAATTCAAAAAACTATGGTGATAACTGGATTTCCGCCGGATATTCCCTTTGGTTTTTGCGGGAAAGCAGATATCTAAACGAAGCAAGATTTCTTCTTGGGAATTCCTGCGCCGTTTCCGGAACGGGCTTTTTCTTCAGCCGGGAAATTCTTGAAAAATGCGGCGGCTGGCCTTTTCATCTTCTTACGGAGGATATCGAATTCACCGTTCATAACATAACCCGGGGTGAAAAAATCGGTTTTTGCAAAAACGCCGTTCTTTATGACGAACAGCCCACCCTTTTCCGTCAGTCATGGCGCCAAAGGCTGCGCTGGGCAAAGGGCTATCTTCAGGTTTTCAAAAAATACGGAAAAGACCTTATAAAAGGAATTTTTCGGGGAGATTTTTCCTGCTTTGATATGACGATGAATATAATGCCGGCGGTGGTGCTTTCGGTTTTCTGCGCCATGGTAAACGGCCTCGCTTCTCTTATGGCAATTCTTTCCGGCGAAAGCCTTTTGCCGGTTGCCCTTTCCCTTCTGGAAAGCATTTTTAATATGTATCTCACCCTTTTCGGAATCGGTGCAATAACAACCGTTTCCGAATGGAAACAGATTCACACCTCTCCGGTGAAGAAGATTTTCTATGCTTTCACTTTTCCGCTTTTTATGTTCACATATATTCCGATTTCCGTAGCGGCGATTTTTATGAAGGTTGAATGGAAGCCCATTGAACATAAGATAAAAACAAGCGCAGCGGAACTTAAAAGGAGCGCATAAAATTATGAAAAAGGAAATTTTTCTTAAAACTCTTGCGGCGGTTATGAGCTTTCTTTTACTCTGGTTTTCCGCAGGACTTATTGATTATATGGTTGCGGTCTGTTTTTACTGGGAACCGGTTTTCTGTATAAAAAACGGCGACAAAAACGGCGGATTTTACCATGGTCTTGGTTATTCCTATGTCATAACCGGAAATTTTGATGAAAAAAACACCGAAAAACCTTTCGGCGCGGAATATATAGAATTTGAAATTTTCGGCGAAAGAATCGAAACGATAAACCGATTTGAAGAAAAAGAAGATTAAAAACGGCTTTTAAAAATCCTTCCCGGCAAAAGATGGATTCTTTTGTACCACAAAACCCAAAACCGGGCGCAAACAAAGGTTCGCCCCGGAACAAAATAATTCTGCATTATGCACTTTGAATTATGCATTAAAAAAAAGCACCCGGCGGGTGCTTTTTGTTCTTTTACAAAAGTTTGTCGATTTCGGTTTTGATGCGTTCAAAAACTTCCTCAATGGTGCCGGCAGAATCGATTATGGCAATGTTGTCGCGGCCTTTAAGCATTTCGAATGCGATTCCGTAGCGGCGGCGGGTTTCGGCGATCATTGCGGCGTTTTCTTCATAAATTTCAAAATGGGTCCTGCCCGCTCTGATATGTTCGTGGCATTTTTCCGGATCCATATCAAGGAAAATGCAGATATCCGGCTTTGTGATGAAAGGGCAGTCAAGGTTCATGGAAGCCACCCATTCAATGGCGCCGTCAACCCCCTGGTAAGCAAGGGAAGAATAATAATAGCGGTCGCAGACAACGTCCGTTCCCTCGTTAAGATGTTTTATAATTCCGTTTTTCGGGCTTACGTTGTGGGAAACTCTGTCCGCGGCAAACATTGCCGCAAGTTCCTCCCGGGTCCTGGGATGTTCGCCGCCAAGACCGTCGCGTACCATTCCGCCAAGTCCGGTTTCGGTTGGCTCAGCAGTATGGTGGATGGTTCTTCCCTTTGAACGAAGATAATCAACAAGAAGGTTGGCCTGGGTGGTTTTTCCGCTTCCGTCAACGCCCTCTATTACAATAAAAAGTCCGCGTTTGCTTTCCAAAATAAAAAACGCTCCTTTCGGCTGTTCTGCAAATAATTATACCCATTGGAGCAGATATTGTCAAACGGGTTTTTCTTTTCAAAAGGCTTGATTTGTGGTATTATAAGGATGTAAAAACGGGTTCTTGAAAGAATCCCTCCACCGTGCCTGCGGCAACGGTCCCCTCTCCCTCTGACAAGGGAGGTAAATTGTAAAGGAGGTTTATCAATGGAAGAATTTTTTGAACCGAGCCTTTTTTCAAAACCTTTTTTAAGCGCGGTAATTGTTGCCGCCGGAAGTTCCGTAAGAATGGGCGGCGGCGATAAAATTTTTATGCCTGTTGCGGGAATTCCGGTTGTTGCAAGAAGCCTTCTTGCTTACGAAAACTGTGAAGATGTTTCGGAAATCGTTGTTGTAACGAAGGAAACTTCCATTGAAGAAATCAAAAAACTATCCGAAGAATATAAAATTTCAAAACTGAAAACCGTTGTTCCCGGCGGCGCAACAAGGGCGGAATCCGTCAAAAACGGGGTTCTTGCCGTTTCCGCCGAAGCGGATTTTGTCGCCATCCACGACGGCGCAAGACCCCTTGTTCTGCCGGAAGATATAAGCCGCTGCGCCCATGATGCTTTTTGCTGCGGCGGAGCTGTTCTTGCTGTTCCGGTAACGGATACCATAAAATACGGGAAAAAGAACGGATTTGTGGAATATACCCCCGCAAGGGAAAAACTTTTTGCGGCCCAGACCCCTCAGATTTTTGACATAAACATCTATAAATCCGCAATGGAAAGAGCTTTTCGTGAACTTTCCGACTGGACCGACGACAGCAGGATTTTTGAAAACGACGCAAGAAAAGTTTTTCTTACTCCCGGGAAAAAATACAACATAAAAATTACTTCTCCGGAGGATATTCTTATTGCCGAAGCGCTTTTGAAAGGAAGGGATTCTGAATGATTAGGATAGGTCACGGTTACGATGTGCACAGACTTGTTCCCGGACGCAGCCTTATTCTCGGCGGAATGCAGATTCCTTATGAAAAAGGTCTTCTCGGACATTCGGACGCGGACGTTCTTGCTCATGCGGTGGCGGATGCGCTTTTGGGTGCGCTTGCCCTTCCGGATATCGGAACTCGTTTTCCGGATTGCGACCCGAAATACGAGGGCGCGAACAGCATTGATCTTCTTAAAAACGTCTATGCCGAAGTTTTGAGCATGGGATATCATGTCGGCAATCTTGATTGCACGGTAATTGCGGAAAAGCCGATGCTCAAGCCGTTTATTTATCCTATGAAAAAGGTTTTGGCAGAAGCTTTGAGCACGGATATCGAAAATGTAAATATTAAAGCAACAACCGAGGAAGGCCTTGGCCTTCGCGGCGAAGGGATCGGTGCTCACGCGGTGGTTCTTTTGGAAAAATAAAAATTTTCGGGCAGGTTTCCTGCCCGTTTTTTTATAAAAACGCAAAAAACAAAAGATTTTTTAATATTTTATTAAATTTATTTCCCTGCATCTTGCTATGAATTGACTCTTGTGTTATAATTAATTGCTTTAAATATTATTTATTATATTATATAAAGGATTTTATGCTATGATGATTTCCACAAAAGGCCGTTACGGCCTCAGGCTTATGCTCGACCTTGCCACAGAAGGCGGCGAAAGACCTGTTCCGGTAAAAGAAATTGCAAAACGGCAGAACATAAGCGAAAAATATCTTGAGCAGATAATAAGCCCTCTTTCAAAAGCAGGACTTGTTAAAAGCATTCGCGGTGCTCAGGGCGGATATATTCTTACCCGTCCTGCTTCTGAAATTACCGCGGGTGATATTCTTCGCGCTGCGGAAGGAACAATTGCGCCGGTCGAATGCTGCGAAAGCGGTTGTGACCGTTCCGATGGCTGTGTGACCTTTGGTCTTTATAAACGCATCCAGGACGCGGTTGATTCCGTTGTGGATTCCACAACCCTTGCGGATATGCTTGCGGATGCGGGAATTTTGCTTTAACAAGCCAAGTTTTACAGTTTTTTCACAATTGCCTCATTGCTTTTAATCTTGTTCACAAGTATAATAATTATATATTGACAAAAACGAAACACACCGCTCGAAAGGGGAGCATTTATCAATGAATTTCAGCTTTTTCAATCAGGATATAGGTATCGACCTCGGTACCGCAAATACTCTCATTTTTTCCAAAGGCAAGGGCATTATCATGCGCGAACCTTCCGTTGTTGCGGTAGATACCCGCACCGACACTGTCCGCTACGTTGGCCAGGAAGCAAAAGAAGTTATCGGCCGTACCCCCGGTTCCATTGTTGCAGTAAGACCGCTTAAAGACGGCGTTATTGCAGACTTTGATATCGCGGCTTCCATGCTCCAGATTTTCATCAAGAAAATTTTCAACGGTTCCATTTTTGCAAGACCGAGAGTTGTTATCTGCATTCCTTCCGGCGTAACCGAAGTTGAACGCAGAGCAGTTCGCGAAGCAGCAATGAAAGCCGGCGCACGCCAGGTACATATCATCGAAGAACCCATGGCTGCAGCTATCGGCGCAGGTCTTCCCGTTGCAGAAGCATGCGGAAGCATGGTCGTAGATATCGGCGGCGGCACTTCCGAAGTTGCCGTTATCTCTCTCGGCGGTATCGTAGCTTCCAAATCCGTCCGCGTCGGCGGCGACGAATTTGATGCAGCTATCATTTCCTACATCAAGAGAAAATATAATCTTCTTATCGGTGAACGCAGTGCCGAAGCTATCAAAATGACCATCGGTTCCGCATTCCCCTTTGAAGAAGAACTTGAAATGGAAATCAAAGGCCGTAACCTTGTTGACGGTCTTCCCAAAAACATGTTCATCACCAGCGAAGAAATCCGCGACGCTCTTTCCGATCCGCTTTCTTCCATTATGGACGCAATCAAATCCACCCTTGAACGCACCCCGCCTGAACTTTCCGCGGATATCATCGACCACGGAATAACCCTTACCGGCGGCGGAAGCCTTCTCCACAACATTGATAAACTTATCAGCAAAGAAACCGGAATGCCCGTTTATATTGCCGAAAACGCCCTTGACTGCGTTGCAGCAGGTGCCGGCGAAGTTCTTGACAACATCGATCTTCTTAAAGAGGTTGTTTCCGACAGTGAACGCCGCCTTGGCTGATAATTAGCAAAGCTGATCCGTTCATGGAGGAACCGCTTTTAAAACGGATCCTCCATGATTTTTATTTTTACGAAAGGGGGTGCGGCGCACCAATGCAGAAATTTTTCAAAAGCTGGTATTTTAAAGTTCTTTGCGCCCTTGCAGTTTTCGCGGTGGCAATAATGATCCGCGCCGCTGCTTCCGGAAGCGCAGAAGTTTTTCTTTCCCAGGCGGCTTCTGTAATTTCCCAGCCTTTTCTTAAAATAAGTTCCGGAATCACGGAATCCGTAAGCGGATTTCTTGACCGTTTTGCAAATGCGGAAGAAAACTATCTCCGTGTTCAGGAACTTGAAGAGGAACTTCGCCTTGCAAACGAAAAACTTATCGACTACGAACAGAAAAAACGCGAAAACGAACAGTTCCGTTCCTTCCTCGGACTTAAGGAAACTAACCCCGACTATGAATTTGAACCTGCAACGGTCATAGGCCGAGATTCCACGAACCGCTTTTATTCGTTTACCATTGATAAAGGAAGCATTCACGGCGTTGAAGCTGCCGACCCGGTTATAACAGCAGACGGCCTTGTCGGAATAGTCTGGGAAGTTGGCCTTACCTATTCCCATGTCCGTACAATTCTTGATATTTCCGTGGAAGCCGGCGTTTACGATATTTCCACCCGAGATTCGGGAATTATAACCGGTGATATAAGTCTTTCTTCCGAAGGCCTTTGCAAACTTAAATATCTTCCGAAAGAAAGCGGAATTGCAAACGGCAACCTTATTGTAACCTCAGGAATCGGCGGAGTTTTTCCGAAAGACCTTCCGGTCGGAACGGTAAAATCCATCGAAGTTGATTCAAGCGGTCTTTCGCTTACCGCGGTGATATCCCCTTCTGCGGATATTGAAAACGTAACGGATGTTCTTGTTATAAAATCGTTTAACGGACAGTCAAAAGGATATTCCGATTCTTCCGAAACTCTTCCCGAGGAAGGCGGCGAAACCGAATGACAAAGTATCTCCGCAGAAAGATAATGAAATTTTTTGTATATGCCGTAATTGTTTTTGCGGCGTATATCCTCCAGACAACCCCGGGCCTTTTTGATTTTTACGGAATAAAGCCGATTCTTGTTTTGCCTGCCTGCATTTGCATCGCCGTTTATGAAGGCGAGTTCGCCGGTGGGCTTTTTGGCTTTTTCTTCGGAATTTTCTGCGACAGCGGTTCCGAAACCGTTTTTGGGTTCAACGCCCTTTTGTTCCTTTTGTTCTGTGTTGCGGCCGGGCTTGCCACAATTTATATTTTCAGAAGAAGCACAATGAATATAATGCTTCTTTGCCTTGCGGCGGCTTTTTCACGCTCCGCTCTGGAATATTTCTTTGGTTTTATACTCTATGGATACGAAGAACTTTCTCCGTTCTTCTATACCGAAATTGCACCGCAGGTTGTTTTCACTTCAATTTTTTCTTTTCCGTTCTGCCTGCTGTTCCGCTGGCTCCATAAAAAATTCGAACCGGAAACCGCAAAGGAATAAAATATTGAAAAGCTGATTTTATTGAAAGGAGGCGGATTTTTTGGCCGAAAACAAGGAACTTAATGTTTCAAAGACCAGACAGGCAATTGCTGTAACGGTAGTTATTCTTGTTGCGTTGATTTTTATAATCCGCCTTATGACAATGCAGATAGTGGAAGGCGAATCCTATCGTTCCTATCTTACAGAAGGCTATTCGGTGACAAAAACCATCGAAGCCGGAAGAGGCGATATTGTTGACCGTTACGGAAGACCCCTTGCAACAAACGTTGTTTGTTATGACATTACCTTTGACAAAAACAATATTGTAAAAGATTCCGAAAACTCCGTTATCCTTGAACTTATTTCGATTCTTGAAGAAAACGGCGAAGAATGGATAGACAATCTTCCCATTTCAAAGGAAGCTCCCTTTGAATATACCGGAACGGAAACCGCAAGAACAAGACTTCGCAAACACCTTGACCTTGCGGAATTTGCCTCCGCGGAAGATGTTGTTTTCCGCCTTAAGGAAAAATATGGCCTTGAGGAAATGAGCGACGAGGATTTCCGCAAGGTTGCGGGGGTCCGTTATGAGATGGACAGGGTCGGTTATAACTATATGACCCCATATACTTTTGCAAAGGACGTTTCTTCCGTAACCATAAACATAATCAGCGAGCACAGTTATTATTTCCAGGGTGTTGATATAACCGAAAGCTACAGCAGGAGTTATCCCAACGGTGACGTTGCGCCCCATATAATAGGTCTTACAGGCATTATTTATGAGGAAGAATACGCAAACCTTGATAAAACCGTTTACGGAATGAACGATATCATAGGTAAAAGCGGCCTTGAATCCGCCTTCGAAAGCACTCTTAAAGGCAAAGACGGAAAAATGAAGATCACTTATGATGCCGAAGGCGAAATCATAAGCGAAGAGATAATTGAAGAAGCAATTCCCGGCGCAACGGTTGTTTCAACAATCGATATGGACCTTCAGCGTGTTACATACAATGCTCTTGAAAAACAGATCCTTAACCTCAGAAACACCGCCGAAGCCGGAAAAGGTAAAGAATCCGAAGGCGGCGTTGCCGTTGTTATTAAAGTCGGAACCGGAGAAATTCTTGCGGCGGCAAACTATCCTTCCTATAACCTTTCGACCTACTATGAAGATTATTCCGAACTTCTTGCAACGGAATACACTCCGCTTTTCAACAGAGCCGCGGAGGGTCTTTATGCCCCCGGTTCAACTTTCAAGCCGGTTGTTGCAACCGCCGCTCTTCAGCTTGAAAATATAACCGCAAGGAGCACAGTTGACTGCCAGCATGTTTACACCTATTTTACGGACTATCAGCCGACTTGCCTTGGCAACCATGGAAGAATAAATGTCCGTCATGCCCTCGGTTATTCCTGCAACATCTTTTTCTACGAGATAGGAAGAATCATGGGTATTGATAATATCCGCCAATATGCCTATTATTACGGTCTTGGCGAGCCGACCGGTGTTGAGATAAAAGAGCGTATCGGCCAGGTTTCCAACCCGGACTGGGCTTCCGATAACGGAATAAACTGGTATCACGGCGACGTTCTCCAGGCTTCCATAGGCCAGGGCTACAGCCTTTTCTCCCCGATACAGATGGCAAACTATGTCGCAACGATTGCAAACAAAGGGATAAGGGTCAACGCCCATTTTGTAAAATCCATAAACTCCCATGATTTCAGCGAAGTCCTTTACGAAACCCCGATCGAAATTCTTTCGGATATGCAGATGACCGAATACACTTACGAAACCGTTCTTTCCGGAATGCTCCAGTCTTCCCAGGATTCTTCCGGTTTTGTATGGGGAGATTTTGGAATGAAAGTTGCCTCCAAAACCGGTACCCCCCAGACCACAACAAAAACCGTTAACAGTACATTTATCTGCTTTGCTCCGGCGGACGACCCGGAAATTGCCATTGCGGTAATTATCGAAAAAGGCTGGCAGGGTTACACCGCTGCACCGGTTGCAAAAGAGATCCTTCAGTATTATTTCGGAACGGAAACCGGAAACACACCTGAAACGGAGATTCTTGTTCCTTAAAAAACAAAAAAATAAAGCGCAGCCAAAAGGCTGCGCTTTTTCTTTTGTAAAGATCAATATCTTTCGTCATCGCGGTGAAGATCCCAAAGAGCTTCATAAATTGCAACAACGTCTTCTTTTTTCGGGACCCTGGGGTTGGTTTGTGTTGTTGCATCTTTAAGTGCCGCATCGGCCATTTCGTCAATGGCGGCAAAATATTCCTCTTTCGTAATTCCGCCCACATCTTTGATGCAGCAGGGCATATCCATTTCTCTGGTAAGGATTTTGATATAGTTCATGAAAGAACGAACGGTGGAAACTTCGTTGAAGTTTACAATACCGAGAGAAGCGGCGATTTCACAGTATTTTTTAACACATGCGGGAAGATTTTCATGCGGAATGGTCATATTGGTGATGTCGCTGTTATAGCTGATGACACAGGGAAGAAGCATTGCGTTGGCTCTTCCGTGGGGGATATGGAACCTTGCACCAAGCTGGTGAGCCATTCCGTGGTTAAGACCAAGGCCCGCTTCGTTAAAGGCCATTCCCGCCATGCAGGAAGCAACGTGGATTTTGCCGCGGGCTTCCATATCGTTTGCGTTAAGATAGGAACGGCAAAGATAGCGGCAGCAAAGTTTTATGGCGCGCTCTGCAAGAGCATCGGAAAATTCGCTGTTGCCGGTACTTACAAAAGCTTCGATTGCATGGGTGATGATATCCATACCGGTGTCTGCGGTGATGGTTTTCGGAACGGTTTTAACAAGCTCCGCATCAAGAATCGCAACGTCGGCAATAAGTTCTTCGGAAACAAGAGGATATTTGGATTTCTTTTCCGGGTCGGTGATGACCGCAACTTCGGTAACTTCGCTTCCGGTTCCGCTGGTGGTGGGAATTGCTACAAAAGGCGGGTCAAAAGTGGGGTCGGCTCTGTGGGCAAACATTTTTACCGCTTTGGTAAAATCAATTGCGCTGCCGCCGCCGACAGCCATAATGCAGTCGGGACGAAGGTTAAGAGCTTCCTTAACGCCGACAATTACTTTATCCATAGGAGGGTCCGGAACAACGTCGTCATAAATAAGGTAAGGAACATCCGTTGCGTCAAGACGGTCGGTGACCTGTTTTATAAGTCCGCTTTTAACGGTAAAAGGGTCCGCGACAATAAAAGCGCATTTGCTGTTTTTTTCAAGAAGATGATCGAGAGCGTTTTCGCCGAAATAAACTTTTGTTTTTAAATCAAATTCCTGCATATTAAAATCCTCCATATTTTTTGATGGGGAAACTTATCCGTATATATTATACAACAAGATAAATTAAAAATAAAGTGAAATTGAGATTTATTGTTAAATTTTTCTTTTTAAAAAATAAAAACCCTGTGCTTTCTTGAGCACAGGG
This sequence comes from Oscillospiraceae bacterium, assembly GCA_018110905.1. GTDB lineage: Bacteria > Bacillota > Clostridia > Oscillospirales > Ruminococcaceae > UMGS1668. The sequence continues at coordinate 24,759 of JAGBAZ010000010.1, read as the reverse complement.
TTTTTATATGGAAAATATATAGAGGAAAATGAAAGGATCTTATCCAAGGATTGCGCGGTCGGAAAAATGTCCGCCCACTTCGCTGAATTTTTTCATAAGGTCTTCAACGGTAAGATTTTTCTTTTCTTCGCCGGAAACATCATAAACGATTTTGCCTTCGTTCATCATAATAAGACGGTTGCCGTGCTTGATGGCGTCGCTCATGTTATGGGTAATCATAAGGGCGGTAAGTTTGTTTTCGTTGATGACTTTGTCGGTGATTTCGAGAACTTTTGCGGCGGTTTTCGGGTCAAGAGCCGCTGTGTGTTCATCGAGAAGAAGAAGTTTGGGTTTGACCATGGTTGCCATCATAAGGGTAAGAGCCTGGCGCTGGCCGCCGGAAAGAAGTCCGACTTTTGCGGAAAGGCGGTCCTCAAGACCAAGATCGAGGGAAACGAGCATGTCGTGATATTTTTCGCGTTCTGCTTTGGTAACTTCCCAGCCGAGTCCGCGTTTTTTACCGCGGCGGGCAGCAAGAGCAAGGTTTTCTTCGATCTGCATGTTTGCGGCAGTACCGGTCATGGGGTCCTGGAAAACGCGGCCGAGAAGGGCGGCTCTTTTGTGTTCCGGAACGGCGGTTACGTCCTGTCCCGCAAGGTGAATGGAACCTTCGTCAATGGGCCAAACGCCTGCGATTGCATTGAGCAGGGTGGATTTTCCTGCGCCGTTACCACCGATTATGGTTACAAAATCGCCGTCATTAAGATGGAAATCAATGCCCTGAAGGGCTTTTTTCTCTGTAATGGAACCGGGGTTGAAAGTTTTCTTAACGCCTTTTAAATCAAGCATTTTTTCCCGCCTCCTTTGCAGCTTTCTTTTCCGCAAGTTTAAGGCGGAAGAAGGAATTCTTAAAGTTCTTTTTAAGATAAGGAACCGCAAGGAAAATCGCAACGATTATTGCGGTGAAAAGTTTCATATCGTTTGTGGGGAGTTTGAGCCAGAGAACGATACCCATAATGATGTAATAGAGGATACCGCCGATTACTGCGGAAGAAAGGCAGAGCCAGAAGGTCATGTGTTTTCCGAAGAAAGCTTCCGCAAGAACTTCGCTGATGATGATGGAAGCAAGTCCGATTACGATGGCACCGCGGCCGATGGCAACGTCTGCAAAACCCTGGTACTGGGCAAGAAGTCCGCCGGAAAGAGCAACGATTCCGTTGGAAAGGGCAAGAGCAAAAACCTTGCAGAAATCGACGTTGATTCCCTGAGCTTTTGCCATTGCCTGGTTGCATCCGGTTGCGCGGATAGCGGAACCTGCTTCGGTTCCGAAGAACCAATAGAAAGCAGCGATAAGAGCCGCCGCAAAGATAAGGGCGATTACGATAGCTTCGTTAACGGTACGAAGGGAAAGAACAAGGTCATATTTATCGACGGAAACAGCCTGGTTAGGTTTGTTTCCGAGGATATGAAGGTTGATGGAATAAAGAGCAATCTGGGTAAGGATACCCGCAAGAATAGGTGCTATGCCAAGAGCGGTGTGCAGAAGGCCGGTAACAAGTCCCGCAAGCATTCCGGCAACAACCGCGACGATCATTGCTGCCCAGGCGGGCCAGCCCATGATTATGAGCATTACAGTAACTGCTGCGCCGGTTGCAAAGGAACCGTCAACAGTAAGGTCGGAAAACTCCAAAAGCCTGTACGAAATGTACAGGCCAAGAGCCATTATTCCCCAAATTGCACCCTGGGCAACATAGCCAGGAAAAGCATTGATAAGAGTACTAATGTCAAGCATTATAAAATTTGCCTCCAAGTGGTGTTTTAATTATCAGCCGAGAGGAGCATAGCCTTCGGGAACTTCGATTCCAAGAGCGGTGCAGTTTGCTTCGTTATAAAGTTTTTCAACTTTTGCGGCATAAGCGATTTCCATATCGCCGGGGTTTGCGCCGTTTACAAGAATTTCGTATGCCATTTCGCCTGCTGCCCAGCCGATGTCATAATAGTTGATGGAAAGAGTTGCAACTCCGCATCCGCCGCAGATACCTGCTTCGCCTGCTACGATTGCTTTGCCTGCGGGGATCGCAACGTTTGCGATGGTTTCGGTGCAGGAAGCTGCAGTGTTATCGGTAGGGATATAAAGAACATCTGCTGCTGCGCAGGCGGCAGAGGTTACGTTTGCAACGTCGTTGGAATCTGCGAAAGTAAATACCTCAACTGCATAGCCCATTTCGGTAAGGTAGCCGGAGATAACATCGGACTGATATACGGAGTTGGGTTCTGCGGAGCAATAAAGGATACCTACGGTTTTTGCATCGGGGAAAAGTTCCTGGATCATTGCTGCCTGTTCATCAAGAGGAGCAAGGTCTGCAGTACCGGTGATGTTGGTGCCGGTTTTGCCGGTCCAGCCTTCAATTGCAAGGGCGGTTGCATAGTCGGTGATGGAAGTTCCGACTACCGGAATGGTTGCGGAAGCTGCTGCTGCTGCCTGAAGAGCCGCGGTTGCGTTACCCATCATAAGGTCAACGCCTTCTGCAACAAGCTGGTTGCAGATGGTGCCGCAGGTTGCTGCGTCGCCGGAAGCGTTCTGTTCAATAAAAGTAACTTTGTCGCCGAGTTTTTCCTGAAGAGCTTCTTTGAAGCCAAGGGTTGCGGCGTCAAGTGCTTCGTGCTGAACAAGCTGGCAGATACCTACTTTATAGGTATCATCTGCTGCAGGCTCAGAAGAGCAGGCTGCCATGGAAAGTACCATTGCGAGAACCATGAGAATACTTACGATCTTTTTCATTTTCATTTCCTCCAAAAATTTTAAAAATCGATACAAAAAAAGCGGTTTCCAAAAAGGTTTTGGAAACCGCTTTGATTTGCAATTCAAAATTACAAAACCAATTAGCAGGCCAAAAGCCTTTTCAGGAATTTTTTATACGGCAATAAGCGCTCACAAATCGAGCGCGGCGATACATGAAATATTCTTTTTCGAAAACTTTCATGTTTTTCATTTCCGTAAGGTCCTTTCTTTATCGGTTTTGCTTTTGATGTTTAAAAGTATAACGCTTTAAACTAATAAAGTCAAGCCCTTTTCACAAACTTTTCTGCCGTTTTTTTAAATTTTCAAAGAAAACATTCAGTTTTTTTAATATACTGTGCATATTATGCATTGTGCGGGCGGATATTATCCGCCCGTTTTTTAAAATCAGCCGATTGCAACATAATCTGCGGGAGGAACTATACCAAGGGTTCCGCAGATTTCTGCATTATATTTCTTGGTAAATTCAGGTGCAAAACCAATTTCCATTTCGCTGGGGTTTGCGCCGTTAACAAGAATTTCATAAGCCATTTCGCCGGCAATATAGCCGATGTCATAATAGCTGATGGAAAGGGTTGCAACGCCAAAGCCTTTGCAGGCGTTTTCTTCACCGGAGATTATAGGAGTTTTGGCGGGAAGAGCAACGTTGTTGATGGTTTCCGCGCAGGAAGCTGCGGTGTTATCGGTGGGGATGTAGATAACGTCGGAAGCAGCGCAGGCTGCGGAAGTTACGTTTGCAACATCGTTGGAGTCTGCAAAAGTGAAAACTTCACAGGAAAGGCCTGCTGCTTCAAGTTCTTCAATAACAACGTTTGCCTGATAAACGGAGTTGGGTTCTGCGGAGCAATAAAGGATACCGACTTTTTTTGCATCCGGGAAAAGTTCCGGGATCATTGCAGCCTGTTCGGAAAGGGGAGCAAGGTCGGCGGTACCGGTGATGTTTCTGCCGGTGGTGCCGGTCCAATCGGAAATTTCAAGAGCGGTGGCATAATCGGTGATGGAAGTTCCGACTACCGGGATTTCGGCAGTTGCGGCAGCGGCTGCCTGGAGAGCGGCGGTGGCGTTGCCCATGATAAGGTCAACATTTTCCGAAACAAGCTGGTTGCAGATGGTGATGCAGGTTGCGGCATCGCCGGAAGCGTTGTGTTCGATAAAAACAACGTCTTCGCCGAGTTTTTCGGAAAGAGCTTCCTTAAAGCCAAGGGTTGCGGCATCAAGAGCTTCGTGCTGAACAAGCTGGCAGATGCCTACGGTATATTTTCCTTCGGCCGAAGGTTCGCTTCCGCAGCCAGCAAAGGAAAGTACCATTGCGAGAACAACAAGAATACTTACGATTTTTTTCATTTTTCATTTCCTCCATTATAAAACGGCTTTTTTAACAAAAGCCGCCTTCGTTGATACTGATTATAGCGCTTTAAAGAGCGAAAGTCAACAGCAAAACTGTTTTTCTTTATATAATGTAGTAATATTATAAAAAAGGCGCATTTTCATGCGCCCTTTTGGTTCTTATTGGATAATTTCCGCGTTTGCCGTCGCAAGGTCTTCCGCAGTGAACTCCGCCCGGGTTTCGCTGTTTTCCCCAATGATAGCACCGCCGTCATAGGCATTTCCCACAAGAGGGCCGTTGAGCATTGCGTAAGTCCAGTATTCCTTCTCCTCGCCGTCCTCAAGCCAGGCTTCATCTTTATCGAATTCGCTCCATACTTCGCCGGTATCATAATCCGCAACAAGAAGAAGATTGTCGCTTGAAAATATATCGCCGTTTTCTTCGGCTGCCCAGTTGCACTCGGTCTTGATGAGAAGATAGTGGACGTTCATCTTACACTGGCTGAGGCCATAGGTTTTGAGGTCGATCACTCGGGTAACGGTCAAAGGGATAGCTTCGCCGAAGTTTTCAACAAAAAATCCGTTGGCTTCCCTATATTGTTCGCTTGCAATATATTTGTTTACGCTTTCGATTACAAATTCCACCGCGGAAACCTCTTCGCCGTTTATAATAATATTATCAACGATTCCGTCATCTTCGGGAATTCTTACTCCGCTTGGAGTTTTTCTTACGCCGCAGGCGGAAAAAATCATTATCATTACAAGAATCAAAATAAAAAATTTTTTCATTTGCTTCTCCTTTTTATGATTTTATTTGTTTCGCGGCGGAAAGCAGCGCTTCCTTTTCGTTTGGAACTTCGCCTTCGATAACTTTTTCCAGAAGGGTTTCAAGGATTTTTCCCATTTCAGGACCCGGTTCAAAACCTTCCGAAATCAAATCCAAGCCGGTTACGGCAAGATTTTTAAGAGAAAAACATTCTTCATTTTCGATTATTTCCGCCTTGATTTTCCGGAATTTTTCAAATTCCGAATGCGGAAGGCGGAATTCCTCCCTTTTTCCCTGTTCATCGGCTTCCATAAGAAGCAGAAGATTTTCAAAAAATTCAGGGCTTGTTTTTCCGAGAAGACGTTTTACTACCTTTGGTTCCGGTGCAAAGCGATCTTCGTGGCGGCGAACAAGTTCGGAAACGGTTTTTACCGTTTCCGAATCCGCTTTAAGCCTGTGGAGTACGGTTTCGGCAATTTCCGCACTTTTCTGAGCATGGCCGTAATAATGTGCGGTTCCGTTTTCATCAATGTTTTGGCAAAGAGGTTTTGAAATATCATGGAAAAGCGCCGCAAAACGAAGGTTGGTTTTTGGCAAAACAGCTTCAAGAACCGCGGCGGTATGTTCAAAAGCATCAAGATGATGTCGGAAATGCCGCTGGCGGAAGCCCTTGAGCACCGAAAGTTCCGGAATGATTACAAAGAAAGGTTCCGGGTGCTCAAGAAGGATTTTTGCGGCATTTTTGCCGCAAAGGAGTTTTGAAAGCTCCGAAAAGACTCTTTCCGCGCTAATATTTTTCAAAAGTGCGGCATTTTCTTTTATCGATTCGGCAGTTTTTTCTTCAATTTCAAAACCGAGGACGGAAGCAAAACGCAATGCACGCATTATCCGAAGGGCATCTTCTTTAAAACGTTTGTCCGCATCGCCCACCGCACGGATAATACCGTGCTCAAGGTCACAAACGCCTCCAAAAAGGTCGATAACACCTGTTCTTTCGCTGAAAGCGAGGGAATTTACGGTGAAATCCCGCCGCGAAAGATCTTCGGAAAGGCTTTTGGTAAACAAAACCTCTTCCGGATGGCGGTTGTCGGAATAGCTTTTGTCTATTCGGAAAGTGGTTATTTCAAGGGGTTCGCCGTTTATGAGCACCGTTACGGTGCCGTGTTTTATTCCGGTTTCGATAACGTGCTCATTTTTGAAAACTTCTTTTGTCTCTTCAGGCAAAGCGGAAGTGGTTATGTCAAAATCCGTGGGATTTTTACCAAGAAGGCTGTCGCGAACGCAGCCGCCCACGGCATAAGCTTCAAAGCCGGCTTTGTTAAGGGCGGCAATTGCTTTTTCAGCACCGGGTGAAAGAATCATAAAATGGCGGCTCCTTTCGCAAAAAAATTTATCCGGGAACAATTATAACACAGGCCAGGGCGGATTTCCATGGATATATTTATGTATAAAAAAGCCCTGAAGAAAATTCTTCAGGGCTTTTTTCAGCCAAGATAATCTCCGGAAAGATAACGGTTGCCCGTGTCCGGGAAAATTGTGACAATGTTTTTACCCTTGTTTTCCGGGCGTTTCGCAAGTTCAATTGCCGCGCAAAGCGCCGCGCCGGAAGAAATTCCCGCGAGATAGCCCTGCTTTTCGGCGATCATTCTTCCGTATTTATAAGCATCTTCGTCGGAAACGGAAACAACTTCGTCAATAACGGAAAAATCAACGTTATCCGGAATATAGTTTGGGCCGATTCCCTGAATCTTGTGTTTTCCGGCGGCTCCCTTTCCGCTTAAAAGCGGAGAATTTGCGGGTTCCACAGCTACAATTTTAACCCCGGGAACATGTTCTTTAAGATATTTTCCGCAGCCGCTTACTGTGCCTCCGGTGCCGCTTCCGGCAACGAAAATATCGATTTTCCCGTCCGTTTGTTCGACCATTTCGGGTCCGGTTGTAAGGATATGGGCAAGAGGATTTGCCGGGTTTTTAAACTGCGCAGGCATGAAAGAACCCGGGTTTTCTTCAAGAAGTTCCTTTGCTTTTGCAATACAGCCAGTCATTCCAAGGGCGCCGTCGATAAGAATAAGTTCAGCGCCAAGGGCTTTGAGCACAGCCCGGCGTTCAATGCTCATAGTGTCGGGCATTATGATTATACAGCGGTAACCACGCTCCGCAGCAACCGCCGCAAGACCGATTCCGGTGTTGCCGCTGGTGGGTTCAATAATAAGAGAATTTGGCTTGAGCATGCCATTTTTCTCCGCTTCATCGATCATTGAGCACGCAACCCTGTCTTTGATGCTTCCGCCGGGGTTAAGACCTTCAAGTTTTGCAAAAATTTTTGCTTCAAGCGAAAGTTCCTCTTCAATTTTACAAAGTTCGAGCATGGGGGTGTTTCCGATAAGCTCGCTGAAATTTTTTGCGATTTTCATGTTTTTCGCCTCCTTATATGCTTGCATTATAATACTATTTTGCCCTTTCCGCAATTATTATTTGACAAAGTGCCTTATTTTTATTATTATATTATATGTAAAAGTTCGCCTATGAAGGAGGAGCCAGAATCTCATGAATCTTGCAAAGTATCTTGATATTGCACCCGAGGTAAAATCCGCTCTTGAAAACGGAAAACCTGTCGTAGCTCTTGAATCCACCATCATCAGCCACGGAATGCCCTATCCCCAGAACGTAAACACCGCAAAGAACGTTGAAAGAATGATCCGCACCGAAGGCGCCGTTCCGGCGACCATCGCCATAATCGGCGGTAAATTCAAAGTTGGTCTTTCCGAGCAGGAAATTGAATATTTCGGCAAAAAAGGCACCAAAATCGCCAAAGCAAGCCGCCGCGATCTTCCGATGCTTGCCGCAATGAAACAGGACGGCGCAACCACCGTTGCTTCCACCATGATCATTGCCGCAATGGCAGGAATCAAAATTTTCGCAACCGGCGGAATCGGAGGAGTTCACCGCGGCGCGGAAACCACAATGGATATTTCCGCAGACCTTGAAGAACTTGGAAGAACCGATGTTATGGTCGTTTGCGCAGGCGCAAAATCCATTCTCGATATCGGCCTTACCCTTGAATATCTTGAAACCAAAGGCGTTCCGGTAATCGGTTACGGCACCGATGAACTTCCCGCATTCTATTGCAGAGAAAGCGGATTCGGCGTTGATTACCGAATCAATACCCCCGGCGAACTTGCCGCAGCATTCAAAGCAAAACTCGATCTCGGAATCCACGGCGGTATGCTTGTCGGAAACCCGATTCCGAAAGAATATGCAATGTCCAAAGGCATGGCGGACAGAGCTATCGAAATCGCTGTTAAAAAAGCCGAAGAAAACAACATCAAAGGCAAGGAGCTCACTCCCTTCCTCCTCACTCTCGTAAAAGAAATGACCGGCGGAATGAGCCTTGATTCCAACATCGAACTTGTTTATAACAACGCAAAACTTGCCGCAAAAACCGCTGTTCAGCTTGCTGCTCTTTCCGAACCGGAAGAACAGGAAGCAGGTCTTGATGAACTCCGCGCGGAAATTGCCGACGATACCGCAGAATCCATCAAAGTGGAACTTTCCGCATTCAGGGGAGAAATGGAAACTCTTATTGCACAGCGCGTTGCCGCTGTTCAGCAGCAGATGCCCAATCCTTACATGAATCCCTATATGAATCCTTACGCAATGCCTCAGCAGATGCCTCAGTATCCCCAGGATCCTCAGTTCCAGCAGAATCCTTATGGAATGCCCCAGTATCAGCAGAACCCCTATGGCATGCCTCAGCAGAACCCTTACGCAATGCCCCAGCAGCCCATGCAGCCCGCACCGGCTCCTGCTCCGGCACCCTACGTAAATCCTTATAAACCCGTTCGTCCCGAACCCATTCCCGAACCCCAGCCGGAACCCGTTCCCGCACCGAACCCCTATAAATCCATTCCTGACGAAGAATGGGTAAACCCCTTTGCACCGAAACGTGCAAAACCGGTCGAACCCGTCGTTGAAGAACCCGTTATCGAAGAACCGGAAGAAATCGTTGAAGAAGTTATCGAGGAACCCGCAGCTCCGGAAATCATCGAAGAAGTAATTGAAGAACCCATCGAGGAAGATATCCCCGAAGAGGAAACCGTCGAAGAACCCGCTGAGGAAGAAGTTCCCGAGGAAGAACCTGCTGAAGAAACTTCTGAAGAACCGGTTGAAGAAGAGGAAGAATATACCGTAACCGAATATGTTCCCCCTGTTCGTGAAGAAAAACGCAAACCGGATAATATGGTAAAACCCGAAATGGACGAAGAAGGCATGACCGCCTATGATCCGGAATTTTACCGCAAACGCAACGAAGAACGCAAACGCAGAATTGCCGAAGCCGCAGGCGAAGCAAAACACAAAGAGGAAGAAAAAGCAGCCGAGCCCGAATATATCGACTGCAAAGGTCCCCTTGAATTCACCGGCGAACACCCCTGGGCATGGAAATGCACCCGCTGCGGCCAGCTTTTCCAGAAGCACGAAATTCCGCATAAGTGCGTTAAAACCGACTGATAAAAATATTTTCAGCGGAGGGACTTTTTTGGAAAAGTCCCTCCGTTTGTGAGTTTTACGGAGGCGGAAAATGCGTCTTTTCACCGCGGTTTGCTTTGATGAAGAAACAAAAAATGCGCTTTTTGAAGCAGAAAAAACTGCCGAAATCTGCGCCGAAGGCAAATTTACATCAAAAGAAAACCTTCATTTAACGCTTGTTTTTATCGGCGAAACTGAAAGAGAAAACGAAATAAGATCCGCCTTTTCCGAAATTGAATTTCAAAAATTCAGTATTGAATTTTTCAAAACCGGGACCTTTGAAAAAGGAATTTTCTGGGCCGGAACAAAAGAAAACAAGGAACTTGAAAAACTTCAGAAAACAGTTTTTGAAAAACTTCAAAACCTCGGTTTTGAACTTGAAGAAAGGGAATTTGTTCCCCATATAACCCTTGCGAGGAAATTTAAACCGAAAAATGATTTTTCTTTCGAAAAAATCGAAAAAATCCTTCCGGAAAAACCTGCACCGGTAAACCGCATAAGCCTTATGAAATCGGAAAATATTGAAGGTAAACTGCGTTACACCGAAATTTTCTCAAAGGAACTTTTTTGAAAGGGCGGAAAAAATGGAAGAAACTTTCACCGCGGGAATAAGACCCGGCGGACTTACTGAAGGAAGAGAAATAAGAATACTTATCTGCCATATCCTTTCGGAACTTGGCGAACCCATGAGCTTTGATGAAATGACCGAAGCCGTTCTTACCGACGGCGCAGCAAACTATTTTGAATTTGCGGATGCCCTTGCGGAACTTCGGGAAACCGGCTGTGTTGTTTCTTTTAAAACCGAAGCAGGAATAAACGAATATACCGTTACTGAAAAAGGAAGAGCCGCCGCAAAAACCCTTGAGGGAGATCTTCCCCTTTCCGTAAGAGAAAAATCCGCGGAAAACGCAAGGAATATTATCCAGCGCCGCCGCATAGAAAAAGAAAACCTTGTTTCAATTACAAAAACCGAGGACGGATATGTGATCCACATCAGAGTAACCGATATCGGAACCGACCTTATGGATCTTTCCCTTTTTATGCCGACCCGCGAACAGGCCCTTGCGGTAAAGGAAAAATTCCTCAGTGACCCTGCCGGAGCATATATGGGTGTTCTCGAAAGCCTTGCAGGCAAATTCTAAAGCAAAAAAAACGCAGGGGCGGATATTATCCGCCCGCTCGGTAACGATTAAAAACCGAAAAGAGGTTTTTGCTTTTTTAATATTCGCCGCGAAGCGGCGAATAACCCCTTTTTTCTCATTAAAAACTTTGAATATAACCCGAAAAGAGGTTTTATATAAATGAACAAAAAAACCGTTGCTCTGCTTTTTGGCGGAGTTTCAAGCGAATATGACGTTTCCTGTATGTCCGTTTCCTCCGTTTGGGAAAACATAGACAGAGAAAAATTCGAACCGGTTCTTCTCGGAATCACAAAGACCGGCGAATGGTATCTCTATTCCGGAGATATCGAAAAAGTCCGTAACCGCGAATGGGATAAAGATTCCGAAAACCTTAAAAAAGCTTTCATCTGCCCGGACAGAAGAGTTCACGGCGCAATAGTCGAAAGCGAAAACGGCTTTGAAGAACTTTATATTGATGTTGTTTTCCCTGTTCTCCACGGAAAAAACGGCGAGGACGGAACTATGCAGGGCCTTCTCGAAATCGCGGGTCTTCCCTATGTTGGCTGCAAGGTTCTTGCTTCCGCCGCATGTATGGATAAAGACGTCTGCCACACTCTTCTTAAAGGAGCAGGCGTTCCCCAGGTCAAATGGCTCACCTATTTCCGGGGAAACGTTGATTATTCCGAAGCAGAAAAAGCTGTTGAAACAGAACTCGGCTGGCCGGTTTTCGTAAAACCCGCAAATGCCGGTTCCTCCGTAGGTATCAGCAAGGTAAAATCCGCCGGAAAGCTTTGCGAAGCCATGGAACTTGCTTTTGAGCACGATGTAAAAGTTATCATCGAAGAAGCGGTGCAAAGTCCCATTGAAGTTGAATGCGCCGTGCTCGGAAACGATGAACTCATGGTCGGAGGTCCCGGAGAAATTGTTCCTGCGGACGAATTTTACAGCTACGATGCAAAATATTATAATGACGAAAGCGAAACTTTCCTCAAAGCAAGAATTGACGAAGCTGTTGCGGAGGAGATCCGCGAAACCGCAAAAAAAGCCTATAAGATCCTCGGCTGCAAAGGTCTTACCCGCGTTGATTTCCTCATCGACGGAGATTCCGGAAAAATCGTTCTTAATGAACCGAACACCCTTCCCGGTTTCACCAATATTTCCATGTATCCGAAGCTCATTATGAGCACCGGAATGACCTATGCGGCGCTCATCGACAGGCTCCTTGAGCTTGCCTGCGAATAAAAAAGCCTACCTTCCTGAAAGGTTATGATTTTATGGATAACAGACCAATAGGCGTTTTTGATTCCGGTCTTGGCGGCCTTACAGCCGTTCGGGAATTAAGACGCATTCTTCCCGGGGAAGATATAATTTTCTTCGGCGACACCGGAAGGGTTCCTTACGGAAGCCGAAGCCCCCATATCATAAAAGAATATGCGAAACAGTGCATGGATTTCCTTGAAAAACAGGACGTAAAGATGATTCTTGTTGCCTGCGGAACCGTAAGTTCCGTCCTTGGCGAAAAAATGAACGAAGGAAGAAAAATTCCCTGTATGGGTGTTCTTGAATCAACGGTTAAAGCGGCTGTTTCCGCAACAAAAAACAAAAATATCGGCCTTATCGCAACCGCAACAACCGTTGCAAGCGGTTCTTACGAAAAGCTTACCGCAGAACTTTTACCGGAAGCAAATTTTTACGGAAAAGCCTGCCCGCTTTTTGTTCCCCTTGTTGAAAACGGTTATTTTGCTTCGAACTGCGAAGTGACAAGGCTTGTTGCAAAGGATTATCTTTCCGCTTTTGAAGGTAAAGATATCGATACCCTGATTTTGGGCTGCACCCATTATCCTTTGCTTTATAATCTCCTGGATTCCATAACCGATTACAAACTGAACCTCATCGATTCCGGAAAAGAAGCGGCCCTTGGGGCAAAAGCCCTTCTTGAAGAAAAGGATATGCTTTCCTGTTGGAGAAAAATCGGCGGAATGAAATTTTTTGTAACCGATGATACCGAAGGCTTTGTAAAACTCGGAAAAGAATTTTTGGGCGAAGAACTTTCCGACGTAACAAGGCTCGAAATCGACGAACTCTAAAAGCCTTCCCAGAGGGGAAGGTGGCACGACGAAGTCGTGACGGATGAGGGATTTCAGGTAACCCGGAGGGCAAAAACCTTCCGAACCATAAATCTGTAAAATTAAACAGGGGGTTACAATCCCTCAGTCACCTTCGGTGACAGCCTGGCTACCCTTTTGTCGTCTTCAACGACATTTCCCCTGGTAGGGGAATCTTCTTTACACAAGGGAGCCTTATTTGAAAGGATAGTTTAATGAAAAAAGATGTTATGATTTTCATAAAAGGCACCCAGGAAGTTGATGGAGAAAAAGATACCATCGAACTTATGACCAAGGGCCGCTATTATAAAAGGCGCGACGTTCTTTATCTTTCCTATGAAGAAATGGACGAAGAGGACACCGAGCCGACCATGAAAACCCTTCTTAAAATCGAAGGGGATAACCGCGTTACAATGACCCGGAGCGGTAAAAGAAACCAGCAGCTTATTATTGAAAAAGGCGAACGCCACCAGTGCCATTACGATAACGGCTACGCCGAATGGATAATGGGAATCCAGGGTTACGGAATTGAAAACGGGCTCGAGGATAACGGCGGAATCCTTAATTTTAAATATTCCATGGATATAAATGCCATGTTTGCAAGCGAAAATGAAGTTAACATAGTAGTCAAGGAGTGTGAAGAAAATGCGTAACTTAGTGGCGGAAGCCAAAGCGCAGTACAAAGAACTTATCGAAAAAGCGGTGAACGAGGCAATTGCCGCAGGCGAACTTCCGGAAGGTGAAATTCCGAAATTCAATATAGAAATTCCGGCCGACAACAAAAACGGCGACCTTGCTTCCAACGTTGCAATGGTTTCCGCAAAAGCTTTCCGCAAAGCTCCCCGCCAGATTGCAGACGCAATCGTTTCTCATATCTGCCTTGACGGAACTTATTTCGAAAAAGCGGAAGTAGCCGGCCCCGGCTTCCTCAACGTTTTCTATGCTCCCCATTGGTTTGCAGAAACCGTTTCCGCGGTCCTTACCGAAAAGGAAACCTACGGAACCGGTAATATGGGCAAAGGCGAAAAAGTTATGGTCGAATTTGTTTCCGCAAACCCCACCGGACCCATGCATATGGGTAACGCCCGCGGCGGCGCAATCGGCGACGGCCTTGCGGAAGCAATGAAATGGTGCGGCTATGACGTTACCCGCGAATTCTATATCAACGACGCCGGCAACCAGATCGAAAAATTCGGAAAATCCCTCGAGGCAAGATATCTCCAGCTCCATCTCGGCGAAGACGCTATCGAATTCCCGGAAGACGGTTATCACGGCGAAGATATCAAAGTAAGAGCCAAAGAATTCACCGAAATAAACGGCGACAAATACGTCAATGCGGAATCCGCTGAAAGAAAGGCAGCTCTTGTTGCCTATGCCCTTCCCGCGAACGTTGAAGGACTTCAGCGTGACCTTGGAAAATACCGCATCAACTATGACGTCTGGTTCCGCGAAAGCAGCCTTTATAACGACGGTTCCATCGAAAAAGTTGTAAAGATCCTTACTGAAAAAGGCCTTACTTATGAAAAAGACGGCGCTCTCTGGTATAAAAACGCCGAAGTTCTTACCAAAAAATTCAAGGCGGAAGGCAAAACTGATAAACAGATCGAAGCTCTTGAACTTAAAGACGACGTAATTATCCGCGCAAACGGAAACCCCACCTATTTCGCAGGCGACATTGCTTACCATTACAACAAATTCGCGGAACGCGGATTCAATAAAGTTATCAACGTCTGGGGCGCAGACCACCACGGCCACGTTGCAAGACTTCAGGGTGCAATGGACGCTGTGGGTCTTGACGGAAGCAAGCTCGACGTTGTTCTTATGCAGATGGTTGAACTTATGCGTGACGGCAAACCCGAAAAAATGAGCAAACGTACCGGTAAGGCAATCACCCTTACCGACCTTCTCGACGAAGTTCCGATCGATGCCGCACGTTTCCTCTTCAACATGCGTGAACCCAACACCCACCTTCTCTTTGACCTTGGCCTTGCTGTAAAGAACACCAATGACAACCCGGTTTATTACGTTCAGTACGCCCACGCAAGAATCTGCTCCATTCTTCGCGCTCTTGCGGAAGAAGGAGTTCAGGTAAAAGAGGATATTTCCTGCTATACCTATACTGAACCGGAAGAATTTGCCCTTGTTACCGAGCTTGCAAAATTCCCGGGCGAAATTGAAGAATCCGTAAAAACCTACGATCCTTCAAGAATCACCAAATACGCGATCGAAGTTGCAACCATGTTCCACAAATTCTATAACGCATGCCGCTGCCGCTGTGAAGAAGAGGACAGAATGTATGCAAGAATGGCCCTTGCCGCAGCAACCAAAGTTGTTATCAAAAACGTCCTCACCATGCTCAAAGTTTCCGTTCCGGAATCTATGTAACCTCTTAAGCGCCCCTTGTTAAAGGGGAGAGGGCCACGAAGTGGCGAGGGGATTCTTTCAAAAAATCCCGCCCGACAATAAAAACAAAAATCCCGCTTTTCAGCGGGATTTTTTTATTCCGAAAAAGAATAGAATTTTTTATTTTTCTGCAACAAAACCGGAAAAATATGTTACTATTTATATATAATGAATATTTTAAAACGGAGGTGTTCCCTTTTGAAAAAGCTTTTTGTTTTTGCGCTTGTTTTTGTCATTTTGCTTTCCGGTTGCGGAAAAGAACCGGAGAAAATCATTCCGGAAGTTCCGGATATTCCTGATATTTTGCAAGGCGAAATTTTTGAATCGGTTCCGGAAGAAGAACCGAAGGAGGAAACTTCGGAATCTGCTTCCGAAAGCGTTTCCGAAGAAGAACCGAAAATTGAGGACGAATGGGAAAAGTTCCTCCGTGAAATGAATGAAAACGGAATTTCCGAAAACGATATCGGCGTTCTGGAAAATGCGGGTTTTGAGAGGGAAGAACTTAAAACCATGTACACAAACGAAATAAGCCGCCAGCTTGCAATAATAAAATACGGAATCAGCGAAGAAAAGATATCCTATGCGGAAAAACTGATTGAAAATTCCGAAGAAGCAAGCCTTGATGAAAACTTTGTTTCCCACGGTGAGAACGGAAAAATAAAAACCGAACCCGTTGAAAAATTCATCAAAGCCGCTCTGAATAATGAAAGCTACAGCGTTTTCGGAATTCTTGCGGGAAACACCGAGCCTTTCTATTTTGAGCTTTCCTTTGAACCCGGAAAACCCATTAAATTTACCCGAATTTCAAAATATCTTGTTGCAGCGGCGGAATTTTCGATCATTTATGATAATGAAAATTTCTATCATTTCACAAACAGCGAAGGAGTTTCCTTTTCTCTTATAAAAACAAAACGTTTCCCTGAAGACAAGCTTGAATTTTCTGCAAATCTTGATGTTCCGGAAATGCCTGTAACTCTTGAAGCGGCAAAAGAAAAAGCTACGGAAATCCAGCTCTGTTCGGCCGGTTATACCAAGGTTTTCGGAAATTTGTATCAAAAAAACTATGGATCTAACGGAAAAGTATTTTCTGAGGATTATTCCGAATTTGCAGATGATTATTCCAAAAATCTTGTTCCGGAGTGTGACGGTGTTTTTGATATAGAGGGGAAACCTTATTACAGAATTATTTTCTGCGAAAACGGAACACATGTCGGCGGAACCTATTATATCTGCGCCGAAAACAGCGAACTTGTTTTTGCCGGAAGCGAAGTTGACGGAAGCCTTATAGCTCTTGCGATTTCACAAAATCCAAGGGTGCTTATAGAAACAGAATAAAAACAAAAATCCCGCTTTTCAGCGGGATTTTTTCTTTTTCGCGCAACCAAATTGCGCTATAATCTGTCTGTATTATCGAAAGGCCTTTTAAAAAAGCAAAAAGGAGGTGAGCAATTTTGGAAAGGGAAAAAATCCTCGGCGAACTTTCCGAAAAATACGGAAAAATCTGTAAAACTATTGCTAAAAATATTCTTCGGAATGACGAAGATGCGGAAGAAATTCTTAACGATTCCCTGCTCGCCTTCTGGAATTTTGATTTTTCGGATTTTCCGAAAAATCCCGGAGCATGGCTTTGCAAAACCACAAGGAATCTTGCGCTGAACCGCCTTGAATATCTTTCTGCGGAAAAGCGCGGAAACAAAAATGCCGAAATTGCTCTTTCGGAACTTGAAGAATGTATCCCTTCCAAAAACAGCGTTGAGGAAAAAATTGACGAAGCGGCTTTGCTTGAATCTGTGGAAGATTTTCTTCATACCCAGCCGAAGGAAAAACAAAATATCTTTGTTCGCCGGTATTGGTATATGTTTTCCGTTTCCGAAATTGCAAAAACCTATGGAATAAGCGAAAGCAAAGTTAAATCCGTTCTTTTCCGTATGAGGAAGGAACTTCGTAAAAAGCTTGAAAAGGAGGAACTGATATGACAAAAAACGCCCTTGAAATTATGAATGACCTTGATGATGAATTTGTACTTTCCGCAATGGAAGAACCAAAAGCAAAAATCCGCCCGTTCAAAAAACTTCGCTGGACTGTTGCTGCCGCCTGCATGGCGGTTTTGCTGGCCGTTCCGGCCGTTGCCCAGGCGATGGGCCTTACACTTGAATTTGATTCGGAAGTAAACGCATGGAAAGCGGAAACGGACGGAAGATTTGCCGAAGATGAATATTCCGCAGAGATACGCGGGATCACCGGACAGAAAATGTTTATTCATGAAAGCATTGATGAAGCGGAAAAATTTATCGGAATAGATTTTCCGAAAAATGCAGTGCTTGAAGAAGCCGAAAAACGTTATGTATATACAGATTTTGCGGAAGGTGTCGGCGAAGACGGCGAAATCCACTGCAATTCCCATGTTGTCGGAAATGAAGGACATCTTATGGGAACCCACACCATGGCATATTTTATAGTGGATAAAAGCACCGTTGAGATAATTTATTCCACAGTTTGTGAGGAAAATCCCAATGAGAACGGCGGCGGCTTCGGCGTTTCTTTTGAAAACGAAGCGGCAAGCGAAAGCTATGTAAACCCAAACGGCAGAGAATTCAAAATGGTAATCGAAAAAGACGATTACGGCAACAACAGCATCTATGCCTTCACCGATTGCGACGGAATCCTCGTAACGGTTTCCGTAAATATCCACGGAGAAGCAAGAGCAAGAGAGATTCTTTATAAAGTCCTCAACGCATACAAATAAAAGTATCCTCTGTCAGAAAAACCGCATGAGCATGCCATAAAAATAAAAAATGAGCACGGAGGTTAACTCCGTGCTCGATTTTTTTACATTCCTCTTCGGTCGATAAAATCCATCGCTTTTGCGATAAGGTTTTTGTCGTTGCGGAAGGTAACGGCTTCATAAGCCGCGTGGATCTCCATCCACTGAAGTTCGGAAACTTCTTCTTCCTGGGGATGAAGGGTGGATTCGTTAAGGGTGAATCCGATAAAATAAATGACCTGTTTTTTAACGTTGGGCTTGGGCGAATATTCAACAGCTTCGCGGAAACCTTCACGAAGGAAGACGCGAAGACCGGTTTCTTCGCGGATTTCGCGAAGAGCGGTTTCCATTTCGGTTTCGCCGGCTTCCATATGGCCTTTGGGGAAGGACCAATGGCCGCCGCAGCGATGTTTGAGCAAAAGGATATGGGTTTCGCCTTCGTGTTCACGGTAAATAAGGCCACCACAGGATTTTTCGTGCTTCATCTTAAAATCTCCTATTTTGGCAAAACTTTCACTAAATACAATAATATCACCTTTAGGCAAGTTCTTCAAGTGTAAATAATGCAAATTTGTCACGAAATACAAAATATTTACAAAGTTTTCATTCAAAAGCAATGTTTACTCAAAAGGCGGAAAGTGGTATACTTTAACATTATAAAAACATTCGGAAAAGAGATGTTTATAGTGAAAAAAATCCTTGTTATTTTGCTGGCTTTTGTGCTTTGTTTTGCCGGCTGTTCCGGTAATGAAAAAACGGATTTCATTTGCGGAATTGTTGAGGGAAATATTTATAAAAACGAATTGTTTGATGTAGCTTTTGAAATTCCGGAAAATTGGGAAGCAAAAGCTCCGGATTTTTCCGAGAATAAAGAAGGCTTTATAGACGACTGGTCTTTCGAAGAAAAAGGCGGCATAGGCTCGTTTGATATATGTTCGGCCTGCATAATGGATATAAAAAACGTAAAAGACGCTTACGAATATATGTTTAACTTTGTCAATGATATTTACGGCGAAGCCATTGTTGAGAAAAGAGTGGAAACAGTTGTAATAGACGGCGAAGAAAAAGATTTTGTGTTGCTTAAGCTTGAAGAAGACGGCTTTGAATGTTATGTCGGAGTTTTGGAAAAATTTGCCGTTTATGAAGACGAAAATTGGTTTATGTGGGAAAGCTTCCTTTTTGAAAATGAAGAAAAAGTTATAGATGCAATAGAAACTGTTACTTCCGGAAAAGTTAAAACAGAAGAAATAGTGCATGAACAAATTGAAGATGAAATAAAAGAAAAAATTACTCCCGCCTGCGGAACATTTGAAAATAATATCTTCAAAAACGAAACTTTTGGAATAGGTTTTGTTGTTCCGGAAGATTGGCAATATTATGAACCTGAAGGATACCTTAACGAGGATACAGAGCATTTTTGGGATTGGGAATTTGAAGCGCAGCAAGGCTTTGATGGCCTGTCTTTGTTTTATATGAAATTTTCGGAAGATGATGGTGTTACCGAAGAAATGATGATAAGTCTTGGAACGGATATGGATTTTGAAGAACATTGGATAGATAATGTTACCATTGACGGAAAAGAGAAAAAATGTGTTTTCGGACGTTCTTCGTTAAAATACACTCTTTATATTCCCAAAATTATAAGAGACAAAACAGGCGGATGGGCCTGTGCAATCAGGCTGACTTCAGATTCAAAAGATACTCTTTTCGAATATGCTGAAAGATTGAGCTGGGATGTTGAAAATATAGAAAAATTAGCGGATAAAATTAATAAGGCCTATGAATTTGATTTCGTTGCAGGAAAATTGATTGATGGAAAAATTTGCAATGAAACAACAGAAATTTGTTTTACAACTCCAGAAGGATGGAAGTATATTCCGGAGGAAGAACTTTATAGAGAAAACAATGCATCCGGATTTTTCCAGGATATATATTGTATAGGCGAAGGAGTTGAAACAATTACAATAGATTATCAAAAATATAATTATTTTGGTGGAAAAGCAAGAACCAAGGAAAGTATATTTGCAATAAGAGCATATGAGGACGATAATAAATATGGTATAACTCTTGTTTCGGAAGAAATGGGAACCGTTGAACATTGCGGAATGGAGATTCCTATTAAAGAGGAAGTTTATGATTTTGGCAAAGACATGGTTCATTGTGTAACCATGTTTGTTGAAAAAGATGCTTATGCTGTTTTGATTTTCATAGCTTATGAAGAAGATTGTTCCCTCGAAGAATTCCTTCCATATATTGATTTGGAATATAAATGATAATAAGAAAGGAGAGTTGTCAATGAAAAAAAATTTTGCTGTTCTGCTTGCCTTTGTTCTTTGTTTTGCCGGCTGTTCCGAAGAAAAAGTTTTTGTTCCGGAAAGAGGAGCGGTTGAAAATGGAATTTATAAAAACTCCGCCTTCGGAATAAGTTTTTCTGCCGACGAAAGCTGGTATTACTTTACCGATTCGGAAATTGCCGAAACCATGGGTTTTACAGCGGAAGAACTTCTTTCGGATGATTTTGAAAATATCCTGGAAGAAACAGAAATAATATATGATATGTATTGCGTCAGCGAAAACGGTGCAACGGTGAACGTAAACTATGAAAACACCGGTCTTGTTTACGGCGGGATCATGGATGAAAAAACATATCTCGAAATTTCCTGCCAACAGCTTGAAGCTCAGGCCGGCGACGGAATTGTTTTTTCAAGGAACGAAACAGGAACGGTGGAAATTTCCGGCAAAGAAGTTCCATGCCTTTTTGTTGAACTGGAATTTTCCGGCGTTAAATTTTACGAAATAATCGTCGCAAAAAAGGTTGAAAACTGGGTTGGTGTTATAACCTGCGCAAGCCTTTCCGAAACCGAAATGGAAGAACTTGTAGGAAGAATTTCCTTTGAATAAAACAAAAGAAAACAAAAAGAGATGTCCTTTGGACATCTCTTTTTTATTTTGCACTTCTTCTTAAAAATTTCGGCCGGAAAATATAAACGTAAACGTTCATGATCTGTGTAAGGGCAAAATCATAAACGAAGAAAAGAATGTTTCCGAGACCGAGCATGATATAAACGGAATATTTTCCGAAATCACCGAACTCCGTAAGGATATCCGGCATCTGGAAAACAAAAATTATTATTGTATATGCCACAACAACGCAGGCATTAAAAACAACAAGCTTCAAAAGAAGGGAAAGCGGTTTGAACCTTATTTTTTCAAGCCAGAATTTTGTGATAGGGTAATGTCCGAAGAACATTACGAACATAAGCATTGCTTCTTTATCCGGAGTAAGGATTATTGAAAGTATCGAAACCGCCGCATATAGGGTAAAAGCCCAGCTGGCTCCGGTTTCCACCGCAACGGTGACCATTAAAAGTCCCGCAAGACAGGGCATTGCGTAGGTTGCAAAAGGAAAAACGCCGGTCATGAACATCAAAAGGGTGCAAAGAGCGGCAACCATTCCGCAAAGGGCAACTTTCTGGCTTTTTTTGGTCATAATGCGTTCTCCTTTCTTTTAATATCACTCCCCGCTGACGGAAGGATGTTATATCAGCACCCGTTTCCGCAAAGGCAATCACCAAGGCAGTCCATGCACATCATCGCTGTGCAGCAATCGCAGCAGTCGCAGGGACATGCGTAACATTGGGTCTGGGTGGTCCTTCCCGGAGAAGAACCATATTGCTGCTGATAGGCTATTCGCTGATAAGCAGCGGCATATTCCCGGTTTCCGGGTTCCATCTGATACGCCCTCTGGAAACATCTGGAAGCTTCGCCAAGCCAGCCCCTTCTGTAATATATGCTTCCTTTCAGGAAATACCATTCCGCGTTTCTGTTATATTCCGGAACGCCGTCAAGAATTTCGTCCGCTTCCGCAATGCGGTTTTGCTGAATAAGCCTGCGGACATCGGAAAACTGGCTGTTCGCGGAATAACCGGTTCCGTAACTGTTATAGTTTGAACCGCCGTAATTCTGATTATATCCGCCTGCGTTATAATATCCGCCGTAACCGGAATCTCCATAGGAGGTTTTTCCGGCTTTGCGGTCTTTCTGGATCTGGTCATAAGCGGCGTTGATGTCTTTCATTTTTTCTGCGGCAACGTCCGCAAGGGGGTTATCAACATATTTGTCCGGATGATATTTACGAACAAGGTCGCGGTATGCTTTTTTGATTTCTTCATCGGTTGCGTTTTCGGAAACGCCGAGCACTCTGTATGGATTATCCGTTTTGTTCTCCCCCTTTTTTATTTATTATTCGTTCAACCTCTGCGATTAAACCCAAACATATTGTATTTTCCACTATTTCTTTGTATTTGTCAAGTTCCAAAAGCTCAAGATCGTCCGCAAGTTCTGCTGTGGTCATGAAAAGAGCGGATTTTGCCTGTTCTTTTGCGCTTTCTCCGCCGAATATAAACGGATTATAGTTCTTTTTCTTAATATCATCCTCAAGGTCATCAAGGGCGTCGCAAAAGTAAATATAACGCCCGAGAAGATAGCCGAACCTTTCGAGTATGCGCTTGTTTTCTTCGTTTCCACCAAGGGAAATAATCTCCGAAAGGAATTTTGCTGTCGGTTCCGCGGCTTCGTCGGAAAGAGAAGATTTTTTGTTTTCAACTTCCCTTTGTTCTTCCATCATGATTTTTGCCGCTTCGTCTATTTTTTGGGCTTCGCTTCCGGAGGAAAGAGCTTTTTTCCTTGCGGAAGAAGCAAAAGGCAAAAGCAAAACGGCTCTTATTTTGTTAAAAAAGCCTTTGTCCGAAAGATCGTCCTTGATTTTATAATAAGTAAGCACCATTGCGGCTTTTGCCGCAAGAGAAATCGATTTGTTTTCAAGACAGCGGCATTGTTTTTTAAAAGGGTGGGCAATGCAGGAACATTTTTCAAAATTCGGGCAGGAGTTTTTGTCCAGGGACATGAAAAGCATAGCCATAAAGGCAAAATCATAGCTCAGGGTCATTCTTGCAAAAAGACCGTAACTTCTGCCAAGTTCCTTGCAAAGGCCGCAGTAAACCGCTTTGTAATCCTCTGCTTCGCGGATTTTAAGTTCGGGACGGAAAGGCTTTATGTATCCGAACAAACCAAAAACCCCCTTTTAAATATCGTTATAAATATATTACTCCTTTTTTGGAAAAAAGTAGTTAATAAAGTGTAAAAAGTCTTTGATCAAGCCAATAATTATGGAAAAAGGAGTAGTTTATGTGTACAGCAATTTGTTTTAAACAGGGCGGAGGTTTTTTTGGAAGAAACCTTGACCTTGAAGGAACATCGGAAGAAGGAATAGCTGTTGTTCCAAGAAATTTTCCTTTGCGTTTTTTAAAAGTTCCGGAACTTCGCCGCCATTTTGCAATTATCGGGACCGTCCGTATTTCAGAAGGCTGTCCGCTTTTTTATGACGCAATGAACGAGCGGGGACTTTTCGGTGCGGCGCTTAACTTTCCGGAAAGCGCGGTTTATAACGAAGAAAAACCGGGCTTTGAAAATATTGCATCCTTTGAACTTATTTCGTGGGTCCTTGCTTCGTGCTCAAACCTTGAAGAGGCAAAGAGAAAACTTGAGCACGTAAATATTTTGAGCACCAATTTCAGTAAAAATCTTAAAAAAACACCGCTGCATTGGTTTTTTGCGGATAAAACAGGTGCAATTTCCGTCGAACCTCTTGAAAAAGGCCTTGTTGTAAGCGAAAATTCCACAAAAGTGCTGACCAATGAACCGCCTTTTGAATTTCATGAACAAAACCTCCGCGGATATCTTGGAATTTCGGCAGAGGAAACAGAAAACTGTTTTTCGAAAAAGCTCGAACTTTTACCCTACAGCCGCGGAATGGGTGCGATCGGTCTTCCGGGAGATTTTTCTTCCGCCTCGCGCTTTATAAAAGCGGTTTTTGCGGCAGAAAACGCCGTTTGTGAAAGTGAAGAAGACTGTATCGCTGGTTTTTTTCATATTCTGGATTCCGTTTTCATGGTAAAAGGCTGCGTCCGCCTTCCGGAAGGAAAACTTGAAAGAACGGTTTATTCTTCCTGTGCAGACGGGAAAAACGGGATTTATTATTACAAAACTTATGAAAACAACCGGATTTCGGCGGTGGATATGAAAAAAGAAAACCTCGAAAGCGATTTGCTCATCTCCTATCCGATGTTTGCAAAGCAGGATATTCTGTGGCTAAATTAAAAAAAGCACCCCCGGTGGGGGTGCTTTTTTATGGCGTCCCTAGCGCGATTCGAACGCGCGGCCTTTCGCTTAGGAGGCGAACGCTCTATCCTGCTGAGCTATAGAGACATCACTTGGTATATTTTACTTTTTTGCGGCGGTTTTGTCAACAAAAACGGGTCATTTCTCCGGAAGATCCATTAACATATTTATGGTGCGGAAAATTTCGCCGCATTGGGAACATTTCCATTCGGTATCGCTTTTCTTTGCTTTTTTGTGGAGATGTTCAAGAAATTCTTTTCCACAAACGGGACAGGGAACTTTTTCGCCTGTCCAAAGTTTTTTGAGGAAGATAACTTCCTCCTCACGGGTTTTGAAATACATAAAAAACCTCCGCTTAAAAAATCGGTTTTCCGTTGAGCACCGCTTCCCGAAGATTTTCGCCTTCATAGCGAAGCTTGAGCGAAAAGAAAGGTTCGTCTTTTTGCAAAAGTTCGAGGAAAATTTTATCTCCTTCCCATTTGGGGATAGAATCCAGTTTTTCACGGCTTATCCATTCAAGTTCGCCTTCATCGCAGTCGATAAGTTCACCGGAAAAACCCGTTGCGGTGAAAAGGTGCATATATTCCGTTTCCCATTTATCGGAAACAAAAGTCACAATTCCGCGGTAGCGGTATTCCGTAAGGGTAAGACCGGTTTCCTCTTTTGCTTCCCGTAAGATACATTCCTCGGGACTTTCCTTATCCTCAAACTTGCCGCCTATTCCTATCCATTTATCATGGTTAAGGTCGTTTTCCTTTACCGTTCTGTGAAGCATTAAATAACTGCCG
>JAGBAZ010000067.1 GCA_018110905.1 Oscillospiraceae bacterium | reverse complement strand
GATGCGTGCGCTTTCTTCCATCGACTATAACGGTTTTATCTCCCTTGAATGGAAACCGGAATGGATGGAGGATCTTCAGGAATATGAAGTTATCTTCCCCCATTTTGTAAACTATATGAACCGTTTTGAAAGCCCGAGAGGCAAAAAGAGAAGCCTTTACTATAACTTTGACCATTCCGGTCAGTTTATCTGGAAAAAGGACTCCCTTATCGATCTCACTTTCCCCCAGGTTCTTGATAAACTCTGCGAGGAATTCCCCGACCAATACGCTTTCCGCTATACAACCCTTGATTACACCAGAACCTATTCCGAATTCCGCGAGGACGTTGACCGTTTCGCAAGAGCGCTTGTTTCAATGGGAGTTAAAGCCGGAAGTAAGGTTGCGATCTGGGCAACAAACGTTCCTGCATGGTACATCACCTTCTGGGCGGCAACCAAAATCGGCGCCGTTCTTGTAACAGTCAA
Source organism: Oscillospiraceae bacterium (assembly GCA_018110905.1). Classification (GTDB taxonomy): domain Bacteria; phylum Bacillota; class Clostridia; order Oscillospirales; family Ruminococcaceae; genus UMGS1668. Next base: position 9,421 of record JAGBAZ010000067.1, on the reverse strand, counting down.
CACCGCCTATAAAATCCACGAGGCGGAATATCTTCTTTCCCAATCCGATACGCATACTCTCGTTATGATCGATTCCTGCCTGGATTCCAACTATGCACAGATCATCAACGAACTTTGTCCTGAAATCAAAACCACAAAAGCCGGAGCTCCCCTTCATTGCAAAAAACTTCCCTTCCTTCGCAACGTAATCACCGTCGGCTTCAAAATGCCCGGCTGTCTTGAATTTGACGAAGCTATGGAAAGAGCTGAAGCTGTTTCCGAAGAGGAAATTACAAGAATGGCGGCGGCGGTCCGTCCGGACGACGTTTGCAATATGCAATATACTTCCGGAACAACCGGTTTCCCGAAGGGCGTTATGCTCACCCATTATAACGTTGCGAACAACGGAAAATGCATCGGCGACAGAATGGGGCTTTCCACCGCGGACCGTCTTATGGTGCAGGTTCCGATGTTCCATTGCTTCGGAATGGTTCTTGCCATGACCGCGGCAATGACCCATGGTGCGACCCTTTGTCCGCTTCCCTATTTTTCCGCAAAAGCATCTCTCGCCTGCATAAACCAGGAACGCATAACCGCTTTCCACGGCGTTCCGACCATGTTTATTGCGATGTTCAACCATCCGGATTATAAAACCACCGATTTTTCTTATATGAGAACCGGAATCATGGCAGGCGCGGGCTGTCCGCCCGAACTTATGAGAAGAGCCGCTCAGCCGGACGAAATGAATATGCGCGGAATCATCAGCGTTTACGGCCAGACAGAATCCTCCCCCGGAAGCACAACTTCCGCCTGGGAAGATCCGCTTGACCTTCGCTGTGATACAGTTGGATATAACCTTCCCCACGTTGAAACAAAAATTATCGACCCGGAAACCGGAGAGGAAGTTCCTTTCGGCGTTAACGGCGAATTCTGTTCCCGTGGTTATAACCTTATGAAAGGTTATTATAAAATGCCGGAGGCAACCGCCGGAACCATTGATGAGGAAGGCTGGCTCCATTCCGGCGACCTTGCCTGCAAGAATCCCGACGGAACCTATAACATCACCGGCCGCCTTAAAGATATGATTATCCGCGGTGGAGAAAACATTTATCCGAAGGAAATCGAGGAATTTATCTATACAAACGATAAAGTCAAGGACGTTCAGGTAATCGGCGTTCCGGATAAAAAATACGGCGAAGAGATTATGGCGCAGATTGTTCTTAAAGAACCCGGCAGCATGACTGTTGAGGAAATGGCAGATTATATCAAAGGACGCCTTGCCCGCCACAAAGTTCCGAGATATATCGAATTTGTTGAAGGCTTCCCAATGAATGCCGCAGGAAAAATTCTTAAATATAAAATGCGCGATGAAGCCGCAAAACGTCTTGGACTTGAGCACGAAAGTTCCATCGACACCGGCAAGATTCAGAAATAAGTATAAAAAACTCCCCGAACATTGTTCGGGGAGTTTTTGTTTTTATGGAACATCTATAAAACTGAAAATCATTGAAGCTATAATTATTATCGGCGTCAAAATCCAAAGGAGTTTTTGGGTGAAACGATAAAATTCGCTTGGCTCGCCGCCTTTTGTATCGATCCAATGATCAAGATTCCAGAAGAAATCCGGATAAGCGATATCAACAATCATCACCGCGGCAAAAAGCACAATTCCAATCAGGAAAAGCGGATTTCCGCGGATAGCGGTTCTTTGCTGAGAAACGTCATAAAGCCAATTATAGGAAGGAAAAAGTTCCTCTTCCGGAATTGCATCAGACCCGGAAACCGAAAACGTTATCGGATCTTCAAAAAATTCTCCGTCTTCCGTCAAAAGGCTAAAACCGCCGTGTGTACCTTTAAAAACAAGTTCACCATCTTCGTGAATCGTTACTTTTGGGTTATAGCCTTCGGAATTGTCGGAAACTATTTCATAGTTCCTCTCAAGGTCGTTCACATAAAAAGACAGTTTGGTTTTGTTCCCCTCTTTTATCTTATAAAGAGCGTAATCAGCTTTATTTACCGCATCGCGCCCGGAATAAACTTCGGTTTGGCCGAAAATTTTCTCGCTTTTTTTATAAAGGAAAACATCGCCGTACCAATATCCCGGAAAGAAAAGAGCATAGAGATATACCGCAAAAATTATAACTGCGGCTGTTATCCCGGCAATTATGCAGGATTTTTTGTGCTTATAGAAAAAATCTGTCATACGGACACCTCCTTCTGAAAATATTTTATTATATTGGGATATGTTTGTCAACAAAAAGGGCGGGAGCAAACCCCGCCCTACCGTTTTTATTATCAGGAAATCGCCTGGGAATCTATTGTATAATCGCTCCAGGTTCCCATTTCCGGCCACACTGCCTTACAGCCCATGAACATATATGCTCCAAGCGGACTGCGCCATTTCATCGCATCAAATTTGAGCACCGGAAGTCCAAAATAGATTTCCGAAGAACTTTCCTCATCAATAGGATCAACGGCGCTGTTGTCATAAATTTGCATATAAACTCCGTTATCCCACTGATAAAGGTCATTTGAACCGCCAGCGACAGTTAAATAGCCTTCGTTTTTCAGTTCTTCCATTGTAAAGGTCAATGCCTGTACACCGTATTTATTCCCGAAAATCCAGGCTACAGCGGATTTTTCCGCTTCGCTGAGCTCTCCCGGCGCTTCCGAAAGGTCTATGCTGACATATTCTGCGCCGCCGTTTAAACCGCTGTCAACTTCCCAAAGGTCATCGAGAACTTTAAGATAAAGCCCGCAGAGGTCGAAATATGTTCCTCCGGGCTGATTTTTGCTTCCGATGCTGAAAGCATGTATCTCCCCGACCTTTCCGAAACTTGCGGGATAGGTTTCAAGGATTTCGCCGTTATGATAAACGTGAATCGTCATTCCGTCCATGAGCATGGAAGAATCGGAAGGTTCTCCGTCGAGAAAAACCGGAACATTTTTTGCGTTAAGGGTCATAACGTCGCCGGAATTTTCTCCCGCAAGAACAAGATTTCCGCTTTCGGAACCATCAACGATTTTCATAATTTTCATGGATTTGACCGGTTTTTCGCCGATGGTGAATTCAGCAAAATATTCCTTTGAATTGGAATCCCCGGCTTCCCGCCAATCCATAACTCCTTTATAAATTCGGTAGGTTCCCGGTTCAAGAGTTCCGTAAAGCCATTCCCAGTTTGCCTGCATCTGGATTTCGCCGTCTTTCTGAATCCCGTATGCTTCGGCGGTCCAGGCAACGTCCCCTTCGACAATATAAGGAAGTTCGCCGTTTTCATTTTCAAGGCGGTAATGGCTTCCGGTCATAAGTTCGCCGGTCGGGCTTCCGCCGGATTGCTTAAAAATAAGTGTTGCGCCGGTGGGAGTAACGCTGCTTACCGAAAGGGTCAATCCCCATTCGTCCGGAGAATTTATGCGGAAACCATAGTAACAACTTCCGCCGCCTTCATATTTTACGTAAAGGTCATATACATACATTTTTCCGTCGGTTGGAACTTCGAAAATCCCTTCTTCGGAAATAACTCTTTCGCCTTCATCAAGAACGCTGTAATCTTCGCTTTCAAAATATCCCGGCTCAACTTCCCAGCGTTTTAGTTCATAGGATTCCATTCTTTCGTCAAAAATCAGCTTTGCTGTTTTTTCCGTTCCTGCGGAAAAAGAGGCAATGTCTTCCCAGAAAAGAGGGTGGTCGGAATCCGCTTCAACCCAGACGTTTTTTCCGTTTTCAACGTATTCCCAGGAATATGTTCCTTTTCCTGCGGTTATCGAAACGTCGCTATACTGAATTTTTACAGCCGGCGGAGAGGTTATTCCTTCAACAAATTCCGTTTTTCCACCAATGGCGGCACAGGAACAAAGCATCAAAATCACAAGCAAAATTGAAACTATCTTTTTCATAAAACATCTGCCTCCTTTCGGCTTTCACTATAATAGTGCCAAAAATTACCGATTTTCTTGCATTGTTTTATTCTTTTTTGGCATAGTAAGCAAAAAACTGTCCTCAATAAGCGGGATTATTTCATCATCGGACATTGTTCCGTCAAGAATCACGCTTATCCAATGTTCCTTGTTCATATGATAAGCCGGAACAACCGCCGGAAAAACGTTTTTCCAAAAATCTCCGGTCATGGGTTCCGCCTTGAGGTTTATCCAGATTTTCCCGAGATGCTCATAAATTGCGGCGAACATTTTATTGTTGCTTCTGTGGCGCATTATGGTCCAGTTCGGGTCTTTGAAAGGATAATCTTCGTATGCGTCCTCGAAGCGAAGGCAAACTTCTATCGCCTCATCGCGGGTCGTCATTTTTCTTCACCCCAGACAAAATTTTCTTTTCCGGCGCCGATTTCAAAATGATATTTAACGATTCCGAGGTCGATGTTCCTGCAAGGGCCTAATCCGGCTTTTGCGAAGACTTTGTTTTTGGAATAACCAAATGTGAATTTTTGCTGATTTATCGCCGTAGGGGCTTTAAGCGCCGCTTTTATACCGTTTTTGAACCATTCGGGAGATTCGTAATAGTTTTTTGAAACATCTTCCGGCTTTTTGGATCTGTGTTCCTTTCCCGGGTTTTCGCCGTAACCTATGGAAATCACTATAACAAGTTCCTCACCGTTTTCTATTTTTATTGCGCCGGGGATTTTTCGATGGCTCATTTTTGCCCAGCAGGTGTTAAGACCGATCTGCTGTGCGAAAAGAACCAGTTTTTCTCCATAGTATCCGCAAAGTTCATCGAGCTTTTCGCTCTTTTTTCCGACCATTGCTATGTAATTATTGACCCCTGAAAAATTACCGTATTTTGCAATAAGGCAATCGAAAGCCTTTGGTTCATCGGCAACAAGCTGAATTTCAAGTCCGCTTTCGGAATTTATTTCTTCGATTTTATCTATTAAAGCCTTTTTATGTTCCTCTGAAAGCGGAACGGGCTTATATTGTCTTACGGAATGGCGGGAATCGATTGCTTCAAAAATATCCATTTTTTATTTTCCTTTCCGGATTTGTGATATAACCAGTATAACACAAACGGATGTCATTTTCCTTAAAAATATGTAAAGCTCCGCCAAAGACGGAGCTTTTTTCAACTGAAGGAAGGAGGATTTGATTCCACATTTGTGAAACGGCTGTTTTCCGGAGAAGGTTCTGAAAGGCTGAAATACATTTTAGCCGCCTTTGTTGTTCCGAAATCCCGGTTGGAACCGGTTTTCTGAACTTTGTTGAAGGCTTCCCGGAACATTGCGTTATGGGCTTCTTCCCTGTTGAGAAGAAAATCGATTGTTTCCCGAACCTTTTTGTCATCGATCTGACGGTAAAGATATTCATAGGTCACTTTTGCACGCTGTTCCGAAGCAATGTTTGAGAGAAGATCGGCGCAAAGATCGCCGGTTACAGTTACGTAATCCGCGTTCCAAACGTGACCGGAAGAATTTATCAAACCCGGATTAAGCCCGAGAACAACGTGGGTCTGGATTTCGCCCGCCGGAACCTTCTGCGCGTCAACATCATGGCCGTTGAGAAGATTTATTGTCTGGGCAATCATTTCCATGTGGCCAAGTTCTTCTGCCGCAATATCCATAAAAAGGTCCTTTATTTCCGGGTCTTTTATGCGGAAACTTTGGGACATATACTGCATCGCGGCTTTAAGTTCGCCGTTTGCTCCGCCGAGCTGTTCCTGCAAAAGAGCGGCATATTGCGGATTCGGTCTTTCAACCGCAACCGGATGAAAAAGCATTTTTTCGTGTTTGAACATATAAAAAAATCGCCTCGCTTTCAAAAGAAAGTTTTGGCGATTTTTGCTTTTGTTATTCAGAAAAGCATTACTTTTCCGCTGCTTTTTTTGCAAAGAATTCAACCGTTACCGGGTCGGTATGGGAATAGAAAAGGCTGCGTTCCCTATCGAGTCTTTTGATTCTTTCCATATCGCTTTCGGTAAGGAAGAAATCGAAAACATCAAGATTTTCTTTCATGAATTTCGGGTCGGGAGTTCCGGGAATTGCGGAAATTCCGCGCTGGATATGCCAGCGGAGAATAATCTGAGCAACGGATTTTTTATATCTTCTTGCAATTTCGCGAAGTTCCGGAAGTTCAAGCATGTTTACCCTTGCCTGGCCAAGCGGCGCCCAGGCCTGCATTTGTACTTCATATTTATCATGCCATTCCTTGCTTTCGATCCTCTGGTCGAAAGGATGGAGTTCTACCTGGTTGACCGCGGGTTTTACCCTTGCAAAAGAGGCCATATCCACCATTTTGTAGGCATAGAAATTCGAAATTCCGATGGCTTTGATTTTTCCCTCGAAATAAAGATCCTCAAGAGCTTTATAACTTCCGAAATAATCGCCGAAAGGCTGGTGAACAAGAACAAGATCGATATAATCGGTACCGAATTTTTCAATATCTTCCAAAACGGAAGCCTTTGTTTTTTCGTATCCGAAATTTGCAATCTTTACTTTTGTTGTGAGGAAAATTTCCTCCCTCGGGACGCCGCTTTTTTTAATGGCGGAACCGATTTCCTTTTCATTTCCATAGGACTGCGCGGTATCAATAAGGCGGTAACCCGCATTAAGAGCATCGAGGACACAGCGTTCGGTTTCTTCTTTTTCAAGTTTGTTTACACCGTAACCGATGATCGGCATTTTTATTCCGTTGTTAAGCGTTACATATTCCATTAAAAAATCGCCCCTTTTCTGTATATATATTTTGTTTTTTTTACAATAACACGATTTTTTAATAAAATCAACGATTTTATTTTTAACAGCACAAATACATCAAAAAATCCCATGCTCAAAATCGAGCACGGGATTTGTCATTTGAGCACTGCTGTTAAATCGGAATTGAATCTATCATGTGGGCAAGATATTTTCGGATTATATTGGCATCTATCGCCGTTATTTTTCCGTCGCCGTCAACATCGCCCAAACCAATCTGCTGATTTGTGGGCTCTGTAAGTTTTGCGGCAATAAGCCTTGCGGTATAAACATCTTTTACGTTTACCTCTTCGTCAAGGTTGATATCTCCTGCGGAATATTCCTTCACCGGAATTTCGCGGCTTTCATAATGGTCACAGTTTTTGCATTCACGGCGTTCTTCCCCGGGAGTTGTAAAAGTTGCTTCGGTAACGGTTTTCCAATCTCCGAAAACATGTCCCGCAGCAATAATCACGCTGTTTTTGTCCGTAATCTCATTTTTCGCGCCGGAATCCGTGAACCACTTTCCGCAATAGCATTTATAATATTCGCCGTGTCCTTCTTCGGTGCAGGTCGGTGCAAGCGCGGGAACAAAAATCAGCGAAGGATGGGTGCAGATGAAATCAAGATAAACACCGACTTCTTTTCCAAGTACGGAATATCCGTAGGAAAAACCTCCTTTCACCCCGACTTTTGTGGCAATGGCAACAATATTACTGCCAAACCATGTGATGAAGTTTTCCGGAGAATCCGGAACATAAACATGGGCATTATAGCAATTGTTCTGAAGAATTTTTGCAATGGAATCAACGGTATATTCCGAAAGATATTCCGGTTTTCCGGTAAAATACTGGGCTTCGGCGGAAGTGCATTCCGGAAGAGCATAGGCCGTTGCGTTTATTGCATGGTCTTCCTTGATAATTGTTTCCGTCTGGTTGAAATACGCATGGAAAAGTTCGTCCCCCTGGTCATTCCAGGTAAGGTCGGTATGGTAATATTCATCTTCGATTCTTACAAGGTTCCAGGCATGATTTTCGGGATTTCCGGTTGAGGGATTGATGCTTGAACCGGTGATGATAAAAGAACGGATTCCGGCTCTGTGAAGAAGATATTGGAAGGATTCCGCATAGCCTTCGCAAACGGCTTTCCCTTCAACAAGAGCACCATAGGCATTGTGGGTGTTTGTTCCCTGGGTATATTCTATCATTCCCGCAAGGGTATCGTGAATATAAAGTTCCTTTTCAAAATCGCTCATGGAATCGTCGATTCCGGAAAGGATTTTCTCCACTTTCTGATCAAAAGCCTCCCTTGCATTTTCAAGGGTTTCTCCGGACATTATATATTCCGGATAAAAGTTTTCCACTGCGCCGCCGGATGTTGAATAGGAATAGTTGCTCCCGAGCCAGAAATGGTGGGCATAATCCCTTAAATAGGTATCTATTACGATAAGGAATTCTTCTATGGAAAGAGAAGCCTTTCCGTTCGATACTTTGATCGTAGTTTCGCTTGATTCAACACCTTTTGCAAGCTGATCGTATGCATAGAGAAGAGCTTCAGAATTGCTGAGTTTCGAAAGAGCTTCCCTTCCGAAAAAATTAAAGGGATCCTCACTTCCCGCTTTAAAGGTGCTGCCGCCGTTATCAACCGAAATTGCGCTTTCGGCAGCAAAAACATTCAGTGGAAAAATTCCAAACACCATTGCCGTGCATAGTAAAAAACTGATAAACCGATTTCTGATTTTCGACTTCACAAAAAAGCTCCCCTTCCCCGATTAAATAAATAATACTACATCTTATATTATACTTATTTTTGTTTAATTGTCACTACACTTTAACAATAATTCAGGTATAGTCTTTTTAAAAAAAGGGTAGCAAAAGTGTAGTTTTTCGTTAAAAAAGCTTTTAAAACGTTTTTTGGCTTTTTTATTCAGTTTTCCTTTACGCCGCTGTGATTATTCTCCGAAACAAGAACAACAACCGAATTTTCTGAACTTTGCTTTATAAACATAAATGCAGGATTCTTGGTCAAATATTCTGAAAAAATTATATAAAAAAGGCACACAGTTAAAGAACTTTGTGCCTTTTTTATATGTGATTTTATCCGAAAATTTAAAGTTTTCTTTGTGAAAAATAAACTAATTAATTTATGTATTTTAATTATTTTGGGTAAGAATACATAAATTGATAATTTTATTTACAGTATATCAAGCAGTAATATGTAATCAAAGAAAGGAGGCAGAATCCATGAAAAGCATAATTAAAAAACAGTTTATTGATTGTTCCGACAGCGACAGTTTTTGTTTCAGTCTTGTTTGTCCGGAATGTGGAAAAGTTTGGAAAAGTACGCTGATTCGTTTTTCCAAGGCAGGTGAAAATTCCCTTACCGAAGAAAAAAGAATTATTCTTAAAATTCTTTATGAAAGAGAACACGCCATAGCCTTGGAAAAAGCGGCTGAGGAAGCAAAAAATTATTTTAATCTTTGTCCCCATTGCGGAAAAATGGTTTGCGACGATTGCTTCCTGATTTGCGAAGATCTGGATATCTGCCGAAGCTGTGCAGACAGCCTTAAAGAAACCGGAGAACCCATATCTTTCGTGGGTTGGATGGTAGGATAGATAATATTGAATTTTAAATAAATAAGGGAGGCGAAGAAATGGCAATAGATATAACGAACCATAAGTGTCCCGCGTGTACCGGACCGCTGCATTATGTAGGATCCAGCGGAATGCTTGAATGCGACTACTGCGGAAGCAAATATACGGTAG
>JAGBAZ010000066.1 GCA_018110905.1 Oscillospiraceae bacterium | reverse complement strand
GATGAGCATATGTTCCGCCATCCAGCCTTCTTTCCAGCCCTGCCAGGAAGCGATTCGGAGAGCAAAGCATTTTTTGCCCTGAAGGACGTTTCCGCCATAGTTGGAGTTGAGGGACCAGATAGTGTTGTCTTCCGGGAACTGGACTATGTATCTCTGTTCTTCGTCAACGTCGAGAAAGCAGTGGAGACCTTTTACAAAATCGGAAGAATCTCCGAGCTGGTCGAGAGCTTTCTGACCCATTCTGGTCATGATTTCCATATTGAGGACAACGTAGATGCTGTCCGTAAGTTCAATTCCGATTTTTGCGAAGGGAGAACCGAGCTGACCCATGGAATAAGGAACAATGTACATGGTTCTGCCTTTCATTGCGCCGTCCGCAAGAGGGCGAAGACGTGCATACATTTCGTCTTTTTCGACCCAGTTATTGGTGGGACCTGCCATTTCTTTTTTTGTTGTGCAGATGAAAGTTCTTGCTTCGACCCTTGCAACGTCGTTGGGTTTTGTTCTGTGGAGAAGACAGCCCGGAAGTTTTTCGGGGTTTAATTCTTCCATAAGTCCGGTGGCAATTGCTTCGGCTCTTAGAGCTTTTATCTGCTCTTCGCCCCCGGTTACCCAGACGACCTTATCAGGCTTAACAAGGGCTTTCATTTCTTCGATCCATTCAAGTACATGAGAGTTGTTGGTCATTTTTTGTGACAGCTCCTTTCCGGAAAAGACTTTTATGGGTTTTATTATATACCAAAACAAAAATTTTGCAATAGATTTTTGCAAGTTTTAATAACCAAAAATGCAAAATTATTTATTTCTTCGGTATCAAAAAAGGATATTTGCAATTATTTGAATTTAATGTTGCAAATATCCTTTTAAAAAACATATTTTATTCAAAATCTTCATCAATGGGCATGGTGGGTCTTGCGTTAAGGGAAAGATCGGCAAAATGTCCCGCCAAAGCTTCGTAATAAGCCTGGGAACCGATCATGGCCGCATTATCGCCGCAAAGTTCCAGCGGCGGAACAAAAAGTTCAAGATGGCGGCGCTTGCATTCTCTTTCGAGCAGGGAACGTAAACCGCTGTTTGCGGAAACTCCGCCGGCGGCAACGATCGTTTTATATCCGCCTTCCTTTGCGGCAAGCATAACCCTATCCACAAGGGCATGGCAAATTACGTCCTGATAGGAAGCGCAAAGATCCGGAATGTTTATCTCTTCGCCGCGCTGCTCTGCATTATGCAGTATATTCACAACGGCGGTTTTAAGTCCCGAAAAACTCATATCAAGCGGACAGCCTTCCACCTTTGGTTTGGGAAGCTTGAATGCCTTGGGGTTGCCTTCCTTCGATTTTTTATCGAGGAAAACTCCGCCCGGATACGGAAGGCCCATTGCTCTTGCGGCTTTATCAAAAGCTTCGCCTGCGGCATCATCGCGGGTTTTTCCGAGAATTCTGAATTTTGTATAATCGGAAACTTCAACAATGTGGCTGTGGCCGCCGGAAACAACAAGGCAAAGGAAAGGCGGCTTAAGTTCCGGGTGGGCAAGATAGTTCGCGGCAATATGTCCTTTAAGATGATGTACCGGGATAAGTTTTTTTCCGGTTGCAAGAGAAAGGCCTTTTGCAAAGTTTACCCCAACAAGAAGCGCGCCGATAAGACCCGGCGCAGCGGTCACCGCAAGGTGATCCACTTCATCAAGGGTCATATTTGCGTCTGCAAGAGCTTTTTCCGCAACGGCAACTATATTTTCGGTGTGGCGGCGGGAAGCAATTTCCGGTACTACACCACCGTAAAGCCCATGTTCCGCAACCTGGGTATTTATTACCGAAGAAAGGATCTTTCTTCCGTCTTCGATTATTGCGGCGGCGGTTTCGTCGCAGGAAGATTCGATTGCTAAAATTCTCATATATTCATCGCCTTTATCTAACGTATAATTTTCTATATTAATTATAGCGCATAACGGCGGTTTTTACAATATTTTGTTCAGTTTTCCGGCTGCTTGTTTTCAAGGATTGCTTTTACGGAAAGCTCCCCTGCAAATTTAAAAAGAGTCGAAGCCATGAGTTTTTCCGGAGTTGTTCCTGTTCTCCGGGCGATGGTTTCGTAAAAATTTGCGGCAGAAGGTTCGACCGAAATAAGATATTTTTTCAAGAATATTTCTCCTTTTCGTTTCTTTCAGTTTAGTTTTTGATATAAAACAAAATTTATACTTACAAAAAAAGCGGGAAACTTTCCCGCTTTTTTTAATCATATTTTACTGCGGAAACAACTCTGTCCCGGCCTTCGTAATCTTTTATAACCGCGGCATTTTTGTATCCGTTTTCCAAAAGGATTTTTCTGACTTCCTCGCCCTGGGTATCTCCGATTTCGAAAGCAATAAGTCCGCCTTCGTTAAGGTTTTCGAACCAGTTTTTTGCGATTGCACGGTAAAAATCCAGTCCATCTGCTCCGCCGAAAAGGGCCGTCTCCGGTTCAAAGGTGACTTCCGTCTGGAGTTCTTTCATTTCATCACCGGTTATATAAGGAGGATTTGAAACAATGCAGTCGAACTTTCCGAAAGCTTCAAGAGCGTCTTTCTGAAGCGTTTTTACGCAGTTTCCATGGAAAGCATTGTTTCTTTTAAGATATTCAAAAGCGCCGTCATAAAGCTCCACAGCGGTTACCTCGGCGCCGCTGAGCTCTTTTGCCAAAGTTATGGCAATGCAGCCGGAACCGGAACAAAGGTCGGCGATTTTCGGCGGCATTGTCCTTGAAAAATATTTGAGCACAGTTTCGCAAAGAAGTTCCGTTTCCGGGCGGGGAATGAGCACCCCTTCGCCGACAAAGAATTTTCTTCCGAAAAATTCCCAGTTTCCTATAATATACTGAAGCGGATATCCGCCGGCTCTTTTTTCTGCGGCGGCAAAAAGTTTTTCTTCCTCCTCCGGTTCAAGCAAGTTTTCAGGAACTGTGATTTCCGGATTTCGGGGAAGATTCAAAAGGTCCTCCATAAGCACCGAAACTTCAAAGGCAGGGGAATCCACCCCTGCCTCGAGAAAGCGCTTTTCGATTTTTTCAAAAGCTTCTTTAATGTTCATCAATAAATTGCGTCCTCCGGATTTTCGGGCAAAACGGGTGTTACTGCCGCGATTGCAACTTCGATCATGCTGTCGTCCGGTTCCTGGGTGGTAAAATTCTGGAACCAAAGTCCAGGCGCAGAAATGATTCTTGTAAGCCAGTTGTCGTGTCTTCCGGCAAATTTTATGATTTCGTAAGAAATTCCAACGGTTATCGGAAGCATAAGGATTTTGAGAGCAACCCTTACAAAAACGTTTTCCCATGTGATTACAGAAGAAACAAGAACGCTTACAACCAGAACGATAAGAAGGAAGCTTGTTCCGCATCTGGGGTGGAAACGCTGCTGTTTTCTTACGTTTTCAACGGTAAGTTCAAGTCCCTGCTCATAGCAGAAAATTGTTTTATGTTCCGCACCGTGGTACATAAAAGTGCGATGAATATCGCTCATTTTGGAAACGCCGATTACGTAAACAAGGAACATTGCGATTTTGATAACGCCTTCGATTGCGGAAAGTGCGACCTTGTTTTCAATATAATTTCCGGCGAAACCGGCAATAAGCGCAGGAACTCCGAAGAAAAGGCCCACCGCAAGAACAACGGCAAGAATCGTTACAATGCTTCCAAAAACCGCGCCGGCAGCTTTTCCGAAAACTTTGTTGAGCCAAAGTTCAAATTTATCCGGTTCTTCTTCCTGGCCGGAAATCTCGGCGGATTTCATAAGACAGTCGTAACCCTGGATAAGGGTATCGATAAAATTGAAAGTTCCGCGGATAAAAGGAATTTTTCTTATTCCGGTGAGTTTTTTTGTATCCCAGGTGGAAACGTCGATTTCACCGTCGGGTTTTCTTACTGCCATGGCGCTTTTGAAAGGGCCTTTCATCATAATACCTTCCAGAAGAGCCTGTCCGCCGACGGAAGTTTTTATTGCACAGGATTGTTTTTCGTTATTTTCCATATTTTCTCCTTTTCGGTTATTTATCTATAGGAAGGCGGATGGTTACGGTAGTTCCCTCTCCTTCAATACTGTCGAGCAATATTTCTCCGCCATGCATTCTTATGATTTCATCAGCAACCGCAAGTCCGATTCCGCTTCCGCGGCGGGTTGCATTGCCTTTGAAGAATTTTGTTTTTACTTTTTCAAGCTGATCCGCCGGAATTCCTATTCCGATATCTTTGACTTCGATATCCACAAAACCGTTTTCACGGCGGAGGGTGGAAATTGTTACGCTGCCGCCTTCGTCGCTGTATTTAAGGGCATTGTCGATTATGTTTACAAAAACCTGACGAAGTCTGTTTTTGTCGCCGGTAACAGCGATTATATCGTCGATCTCTTCATATATGAGTTCCTTTTTTTCGCGGATAGCGCGCTGTTCAAAAGTAAGAACGGCTTCGGAAAGTTCCGCGATGATATCAAGTTTCATGGGCTGAAGGACCATTCTTCCGCTCTGAAGTCTTGAAAAGTCAAGAAGTTCTTCGACCATTACGGAAAGGCGTTCGGTCTCGCCGATTATAACGCCCATTCCTCTTTCAAGGGTTTTGCTGTCAATGCTGTTATCCCTGGAAGAATCTTCGAGCATTTCCGCCCAGCCTTTTATTGCGGTAAGCGGAGTTCTGAGTTCATGGGAAACGGAAGAAATAAAATCGTTTTTCATTCTTTCCGTTGCGCCAAGTTCATCGGCCATATAATTGATGGTGTCGCAAAGGTCGCCGATTTCGTCATCTGTTTTTTTCTCGATTTTCGCATTAAAATCGCCTTCGGCGATTTTTCTTGCGGTTTCACCGATCTGGCCGACCGGGTTTACTATCGAGTTAATGAAATAGGAACTTGAAACAACAACGAAGAAAACTATCGCAATACAGACAAAGCTTGTTCCGATTATTGCAAACGCTATCTGGGTATCCACTTTTTCAAGCGAAGTAACTATTCTGAAAGAAGAAAACTCTTCGGTTTTTCCTTCCGGAACAACCGTTACGGACATAACCTTTTCGCCGTTTGCTTCGCCGATATATTCTGACATTTTTTCGACATTTTTTTCCGCTTCAAAGCAATCCGGAGTAAGAGAATCCGCTTTCGGCAAAAAGCCGCTTGATGTAAGAACAACCTCGCCGTTTTCATCAAGCACCATAAGTTCCATTATATTTCGCTTTTCAAAGGAAGTTACTATTCCGCGGAAATATTCCTCGTAATCACCGGTTCCTTCGGAATAATATTTTGACAAAAGTCCGGAAACGGTTTCGCTCTGGGAATAAACCACTCTTTCAACGCTTCCGTAATAATAGTCATTTATGGAAAAAGCTATGACAACTTCAAAAGCAATAAGTATTACAAGAATGACGCCGAGGCTGTTGAAAAGCCAGCGTTTTGTAATCTTCTTAACTGCCATTTTCCGGCGTCCTCCTTTCGGCGCAAATTTTTTATAAAATCATTTTCCTGCGGTCATGCCATCCATTTATAACCAAAGCCCCAGACGGTCTGGAGATGAGCCGGGTTTGAAGGTTCTTCTTCGATTTTCATGCGAAGTCTTCTTATATTTACGTCAACGATCTTATCGTCGCCGTTATAGCTTTCGCCCCAGATACGTTCAAGAATATTTTTTCTTTCAAGGGCCATGTTTTCATTGCTCATAAAAAGTTCCATAAGCTGGAATTCGACCTGGGTAAGGTCTATCGGAACACCGTTTTTGGTAAGGGTACGGCTGAGCACATTGAGAGTGAAAGGTCCGGAAACAAGTTCGTCGCTGTGGGCGTTTTCGGGCATTACGGAAATCCTTCTGCAGATTGCATCCACCCTTGCGGTAAGTTCGCTTGGAGAGAAGGGTTTGGTTACATAGTCATCCGCACCGAGCATAAGTCCGTTTACTTTATCCATCTCCTGGGATTTTGCGGAAAGCATGATTATGCCAACTGTGCTGCTTTGTTTTCTTATGCGCTGGCAAACGGCAAAACCATCGATGCCGGGCATCATGATGTCAAGAAGCACCACGCTGAAATCATGGGGAGCAGCTTCAAAATATTTTATGGCGTCTTCTCCGCAGCAGGCATCCACAACTTCATATCCCGCACGGCGAAGAGTTATAACTTCAAATTCGCGAATAGCGTCTTCGTCTTCACAAACAAGAATTTTTTTCATCTTAACAATTCCCCCTGCTTTTATTTAAAGATAAAGTTTTTTTCAAAAGTTTCCGGAACAATGTAAAATTCGCTTTCCGGTTCGGCAAAAACTTTTACGTAATAATTTTTTGTTTCGTCTTCTGCCGACAAAATATAATCTTCATATTTATCCTGATAATCACTCTTCATAACGGAACAAACTTCGAGAATAACTTTTCCGCTTCGGGTCTCTTTAAAAACAAGTTCTTCGGTAGATGTTCCGAAGCTTACGGTAACTTTTTCATTCCAGCTTTCGGGAACGGAAAAAAGATAGCCCTCTTCGTTGTTTACAATTCCGTTCCAAACTGTTTCCGCTTCGATTCCGTCATAAGACATATACTGAATGAAAAAGATATCGTCACTTGCGTCCTGGGCGTAATCTTCGCGGTATTCAACGGGAAATTCCACAAAACCGTCGTTATTTATATCCATACATTCGGCTTTTGTGTTGCGGAGGAAAATTCCGCGTTTTCCGTAATCTCCGCCAACAATAACAATAACGCCGTCGCTTTCGTCTTCGGGTTCTTCGTCTTCATATTCCACAAAATCCGCTGCAAAATATCTTTTGGCCCGGTCTTCTTCAAGGGCGACCATTTCCGTAAGATAGACTCCCTCGTAAATTTCCGAATCTATAAAATAGAAAGTTTCTCCGTCCGAAAGTTTTCCGACATGCTTGGAATAAATGTTATCGTAACCTGCATTGATCGAAATGGATTCGGTTATGCAAAGATCCTTTCCGTTGCTGTACGCAATGTTGACATTGGTTTTTCCAATGGGGTTTCCGCTTAAAACAACAACATCCTCAAAACCGTCGCCGTTGATATCAACTATATCCATTCCTTCACAGGACGCGCGGTATAAACTTTCAAGCCTTTCGGACTCATAGCGGTAAATTCCGGCTTCCTGCTCCCACTTTATAATTATTGCTTCGCCTTTTTCATCCATTTCGGCAAATTCAACTTTTTCAATTTCGCCGTAAAAACCTGCAGCTTCATAAACAGAAACCCAGTTTTCCCCTTCTTTTTTAAGAATGTTTATCCTTGTGCTGTCATCAAGAAGAGAATAAAAAGCCATTGCCTCTTCGGTTCCGTCATTATCAAGGTCTTTGAAAATGAAAGCAGAGTTCATCTCGCCTGTCTGCGGATATTTCAAAACATAACTTTCCCCGATAACTTCCGTAAGGGCTTTGTTTAGTTTTTCCTGTTCTTCTGTAAAAACCGGAGGACGCATAAGCGCTTCGGTATCCGTTTCAAAAAATGTGCAGCCGGAAAAAGAAAGACTTAAAGCCAGAATTGCAAAAAGCATAAACAGTTTTTTCAAAAAACAGACACCCTCCTTTTGTTTACAATTATCTACATTATAATATAATACAAAAAGCCGTTCTTTGTCAATTAATAAGAAGTAAACATTGTGTTAAAGAGCCGTATTAAAAAAGCAGCTGTTTCAAAAAAACGGCTGCTTTGAAAATTTTTACAATATTCGGGTTTAAATTCCCTTTTGCACATGATAAAATAGATATATTATTTTTCCATGTTGTCTTCACAGTTTTTGATAAGGCTGAAAAGGCTGGAAGCAAAAAGAGGATAATTCCTTGCAAGGCTTTCGGACGAAACGGAAATGTTTTCGGTTTTTACGGAAGGATCTCCTTCAAGTTTTTTTACCCTTGCTTCGCAGGTTTTCATATAGGCATCTGCGCTTTCAAGCGCACCGGAATTGGGTACGCTGAAAGTGTTCATATTGTTTTTCGGGCTGAAAGAGTATATAATTCTGAACATACGGTAAACCGATGCCATAAGATAACCGGAAACCTGTTTTGTAAGTTCCTTGCTCTGGCTCTTTGCAAGCAGATCAAAAAGAACGTTCAGGGAGTTTGCAATAAGCTTTTTGTTTATTACCGGAAGAACGCCCGCTCCGGAAAGAGTGTTTTCCTTTCCTGCGGCGTCCGGTTCGGGAATATCTTCAACGGTAAGGGTCATGCCGTCCGGGTCTGCACTTCTTCCAAGAAGATAATCTGCGGAAACCCCATAAAAATCTGCCGCGCGGATGAGAAAATCCAAACCGCATTCACGGATTCCTTTTTCATAATGGGAAAGCAAAGCCTGGGAAACACCAAGCTGACTTGCGGCTTCTTTCTGGCTTATGCCTTTTTCTTTTCTTAAAAGCGACAAAACGCGCGGAAAATCCGATTTCATTTGATAATATCCACCTTTTTTCGATAACTGTTTGTATATTATAAACCCATTCATACATTTTGTAAAGTATTTTAGGAGGAAATATGGTAACTTACAGAATCCACCTTATCCGCCACGGAATGGCGGAAGATCCCCAGAAAAAAATCTGCCTTGGAAAAAACAGCGATCCCGCTCTTACCCCGGAAGGCGCAGAAGAACTTCGTGAACTTATGGGAACTTATCAGTATCCTTACGCAGAAAAAGTTTACTGCGGTCCTTCCCTTCGCTGCCGCCAGACAGCCGATATTCTTTTTCCCGAAACCGATTTTGAAATCATGGACGAACTTTCCGAATGCGACCTTGGCGATTTTGACGGCAAACCCATAACCGAACTTCTTGAAAATCCCGCATTCATTGGCTGGGTCGAGGGAAAATGTCCTCCTCCCAACGGCGAAAAATCCGAAGAATTCGGAAACCGCATTGCCTGCGCTTTTGATGATATCATCCACGATATGTCCAAAAACCACCTTATTGAAACCGCTGTTGTTACCCACGGAACCGTTATTATGGGTCTTTGCGCAATGTGCGGTTATCCAAGACAGGAAATGCGTTACTGGGCTTCGGGCAGCGGCTGCGGCTATACCCTCAGCACCTCTGTTTCCATGTGGATGCACGACCAGTGCTTTGAAGTTATTTCCACCCTTCCTTTTGAAAACCGAGGCGATGACGAAGAAGAGATCCAGCTTTCCGAGGAGGACCGTGAATGGAACTTTTTCGAATAATTAAAAGCGATGCCCGTAGGGCAATGGGCTTTTGCGGAGGAAGAACCGTTGCCTCCGTTATAATCGTCGCCCTGGCCTTTCTCTGCATAAGCCTTACCGAATCCGTTCTGCTTACGGTCTTTTGCGGAACCGATGTTTTCACAAGCGATATTCTTTCTCTTGCGGAAACTTATCCGGAGGCTGTCTTTATCACCGCCGGCTCTGCCGTTGTCTGGATCTTTGTTATACCGGCGCTTCTGCTTGGTTATGTAAAACTCCATCTTGCTTTTGCCGAAGGAAAAGACGAAAGCATTTCTTTACTTTTTGATATGTTTTCTTCCTTCAGAAAATTCATCGGTTCGGCTTTTTTCTTTCTTGCTTTTGCTGCAAGGTGCATTCTGGTTTTTTCTGCTGCGATTTTACCCGGCGGAGCTTTTTTCTGGTTTTCCGAAACTTATATCCCCGAAGGGACCAGGACCCTTGAAATCCTTAAGATTTCCGCTTTTTTCATTGCTTTTGCCATTATAGCCCTTTGCATTTTTCTTGCTTTTATCTTTATCCAGCGCTGGAACCTTGCGCCTTATTACCGTGTTTGCGGAAACGGAATCCACAAATCCTTTTCGCTTTCCGCAAAAGCAGCAAAAGGGCTTTGCACCGATATAATCAGCTTTAAAATTTCTTTCATCGGCTGGGGAATACTTTCGTTCCTTATTCTTCCTTTTCTCTGGTCTGCGCCCTATTACGCTCTTTCAAACGCAATATATGCAAAGTACCTTATGGAAAGATACGAACGTTCGCTTGCTCAGGTCCCGGAAAGCATAGCCCCGGAAATCACTTTTGAAGAAAAAGATTGACCGCAAAAACACTTAAAACCGCGGCCGATATATCCGCAAACAAGGCGGCAGGAACTGTGTTCCTGCCTTTTTTTATGCCTATCGCTCCGTAATAGACCGCAACGGTATAAAATGTGGTTTCGCTTCCGCCCATAAGGACCGAAGCTACTTTTTCTGCAAAGGAACCAGTTTCAAGGTTTGCGCAAAGTTCTTCGTAATATCCAAGCGCACCGGAACCGGAAAAAGGCCGCAGCAAGGCCAGCGGCAAAACTTCCGGAGGAAAACCCGTTGCTTCCGCAAACGGCCGGATAAATCCGGTGAGCATTTCTATAATTCCGCTTTGCCGGAGCATTCCGATTGCAGTCATAAGAAAACAAAGCGCCGGCAGAATTGAAAACGCGGAAGAAAGACCCTTTCCCGCTCCTTGGATAAAAACAGAAAAAATATCGGTTTTTTTATAAAAGGCATATCCGGTTATAACGGCAACCGTTACCGGAACGACAAGATCCGTGCTCATTGTTCCTCCCCTTTCCCGAATCCGATTTTTGCCGCGGTGATTCCGAGCACCAGCGAGCACACACTTACGAACCATACCGCCGGAAGAATTTCCATCGGCCTTTCCGCGCCGTGCTCAAGCCTTAAGGCCGCAACGGTTGTCGGTAAAATCTGAAGCGACGCGGTGTTCATCACCACAAAACAGACCATTTCTTTTGTTGCGGCCGAAGAAAAACCGGAAATTTTGTGCAGTTCCTTCATAGCTTCTATCCCAAGCGGCGTTGCCGCATTCCCAAGTCCCAGAAGATTTGCGGCAACATTCATGGAAATTGCGCCGAAAGCTTTGCTTTTGTTTTTAATCTTCGGAAAAACCACCGCCAGAACCGGGCGGAAAATTTTTTCAACAAAAGCGGTAAACCCGCTTTTCTGCGCGACTTCCATTATTCCGCTCCAAAAGCAGAGCGACCCGAGAAGTTTTAACGAAAGTTCCACAGCATGGGCGGATTCCCGGAGCGCCGCCGCGGAAACTTCCGCCGTTTTTCCGTTTATCACACCGAAAACTATCGAAATTATCACCGAACAAAAGAAAAAAACGCTCATTTTTCTCCTTTCTTGCTTTTTAACAAATTATTAAGTTTTTTGTCGTACTTCAAATCGCCTTGACAAAAAAAGGAAGTTACTGTATATTAAATGTAAGAAATTGTAAAATAATGGGAGGGACATACTTATGAAATCAACCGGTATTGTCAGAAAAGTCGATGAGCTCGGAAGAATCGTTTTGCCGATAGAACTTCGCCGTACTCTTAACATTGAAGAAAAAGATGCCCTTGAAATATACGTTGATGATAATTCCATTATGCTTAAAAAATATGAGCCCGCCTGCATCTTCTGCGGAAGCGCCGACGGCGTTACCGAATTCAAAGGCAAAAACATTTGTGAACATTGCTTAAGAGAACTTTCCAAATAAAAAGCAAAAAAACCCCGTGCTCAAAATGAGCACGGGGTTTTTTTGTTATTCATCATCGTCCCAGTCTTCATATTCCTGGGTGCCATCAAAGGCAAGACGCATAAGAAGCGCGTTTTCCGTTGGGTTTGTGTAATAATTTTTGCGGATTCCGCAAAAAACAAAGCCGTTTTTTTCGTAAAGGGAAATTGCCGGAAGATTGCCGGTTCTTACTTCGAGGAAAATAACCCGGGTTTCCTTTTTCCGGACGGTTTCAATAAACTTTTCTATAAGCTTCCCGGCGATTCCGTTGCGGCGGAATTTCGGAGATACCGCAACGTTGAAAATTTCGGTTTCGTCCGCAACGGTCCTTCCTCCGATATATCCGGCAAGTTCATTGCCGCAAAAAGCTCCGAAAAAATCGGAAAGGCTGCTTTTTATTTCAGAAGCAACGGTTGCTTCGCTCCAGGGAGATGAAAAACAGAGTTTTTCAATTTCCGCAACTGCAAAGGAGTTTTCTTCCGTAAGGCGCTTTATTTCAAAATTCATTTTTCCTTCCACCTTGCGTAGTCAAAATTGTGGATATTTTCACCGCGAAGATAATAACATCTCGGAACACGGCGGGAAACCGCACAGATTATTTCATAGTTGATGGTGCCGGCAAGAGCCGCAACTTCATCTACGGAAACAACTGCGTCGCCGTCCTTTCCGAAAACGGTAACTATGTCCCCTTCTTCCGCTTCCGGAATTGCAGAAACATCAAGCATGGTCTGGTCCATACAGACGCTTCCGACAACCGGAGCATATTTCCCGCGGATGATCATTCTTCCTTTATTGGTAAGAAGGCGGTGATAACCGTCCGCATAGCCAATGGCGGTCGAAGCAACTTTCATGTCCTCCGGCGCGGTAAAACGCCTTCCGTAACTTATGCAGGAACCTTTTTCATAATCCTTCGTCATACTTACAACGGTACGAAGTTCCATAGCAGGGCGAAGTTTTATCCTGCAGGTAACTTCCTCGTGAGAGGCCGGATAAAGCCCATAGAGAATGATTCCCGGGCGGACCATATCAAGATGCATTTCCGGGTAGCAAAGCACCGCAGCGCTGTTGCAGCAATGTCTTATGCCAACGTCAACGCCTTTTGCTTTAAGTGCGTCGCAGACTCTGCAGAAACGGTCAAACTGAAGTTTTGTATAAGCGGTTCCATCCGGATCCGGTTCGTCGGCGGAAGCAAAATGGGTGAAAGCACCGGTAACCTTTATGTTGGGAAGTTTCGAAGCTTCTTCCGCTTCCGCAACGGCAATATCGAAATTATCTTCGGAACAGACAAAGCCGATCCTTCCCATTCCGGTATCAAATTTAAGATGGACATCAAGAGTTACACCGAGTTTTTGCGCTTCGGTGGAAAGTTTTTTTGCATAATCAAGCGAATAGGCCGTCTGGGTGATGTTCCACTTTGCAAGGTCGGAAACACATTCCGCGGGAGTGTTGCCGAAAATAAGAATCGGTTTTGTAATTCCGCTTTCGCGGATACCAAGAGCTTCGCCGAGGTTTGAAACTCCGAACCAATCCGCGCCCGCTTCTTCAAGAAAAGGAGCAGTCATTCTGTCGCCGTGGCCGTAAGCATCGGCTTTTACAACAGCCATTATCATTGCTTTTCCCACATGGGCTTTAATTTTTCTGAAGTTATAATCAATTGCATCAAGCGAAATATCGACCCATGTTCTGCGAAGAACTTCACTTTTTGTCATTTTTGTCCCTCCTGTCCTTTATCCACATAAGGATATACAGGCCAATTATATTAAAGCCAAGCGAAAAATATAGCAAAACTGTTGAAAAAATGCTTTCGGTGAAAAGCAAAAGAACAAGACAGCCGCCAAGGCAAAGCATGCCCGCAGCAATAAAAAGAAGACCCCTTTTTTTGTTCGAAAGCTTTTCCCAAAAATCGATAATTTTATTCATTGTGTTCCTTTCGCTGCGTTTTAAGGAATATAATTGTTTACAATTTCTTTTGCTTTTGCTTTGTCATCTTCGGAAAGCATGAGCATTACAACAAGTTCGCCTTCCTGATAAATTTCCGCATTGAACGCGATATCATAAGAATCATATACATCATAGTTTCTGAATTCGGTTATGCGGTCATCTTTTCTGTTTTCAAGGGAATCCATTACTTCCCCCGCTTTGCCTTCTTTCACGCGTATTACGGCAACATCTGCCGCGCCGTAGTTGCCTTTGGCATATCTTATATCGTAGGAAATAACATTTTTCAGATCAAGATAATACTGTTCTTCAATAAAAGTTTCATCGGTTGCTTTAATAACGCTTTCCTTTGTATATTCGCTTATTTCAAGGCTGTCGTATATTTCGTCCACAACAATGGAGATGTCAAGCATTTCATAGCTGAATTCGCCGGGGTTGATTTCCTCTTCGATTTCGCTGCTGCTGCCGCAGCCGCAAAGAGCAAGCGCTGCAAAAACAAACACACATGCAAAAACAAGAATTTTTCTTTTCATAAAAAAAGCCTCCTTCCCGCTGAATAAAAATTATACTTTAATTTAAGAATTTTTTGGTTAACTGTCTGTGAATTATGGGCATAATATGCTATTATAATTAATAATTATATTACTTTTTTTGGATTAAGACAATAGAAAAAATTTTTTATTGAAAATTTTTATAAAATTAAAGCATTTTTATTGTTGACAAATCCGTTTTCCTTTGATATAATTATTCGTGCGTTATGCGGATGTAATTCATTGGTAGAATGCCAGCCTTCCAAGCTGGATAGGGGGGTTCGATTCCCCTCATCCGCTCCAAACTTGCGCCGTTAGCTCAGCTGGATAGAGCATCTGCCTTCTAAGCAGAGGGCCGGGGGTTCGAGTCCCTCACGGCGCGCCAGGCAGTTTTAAGCTAACTGCCAATATGGTGGATGTAGCGTAGCTGGCCTAACGCGTCAGATTGTGGCTCTGAAGACCGTGGGTTCGAATCCCACCCTCCACCCCATATAAAACGACTTTCGCCCATAGTTAAAAAACTGTGGGCGTTTTTACTATAACCATATTGGGGCGTCGCCAAGCGGTAAGGCACAGGACTTTGACTCCTGCATCTCGTGGGTCCGAATCCCGCCGCCCCAACCAAAAAACAGATTCATCCTTCAGGATGGGTCTGTTTTTTAT
Source organism: Oscillospiraceae bacterium (assembly GCA_018110905.1). Taxonomy (GTDB): domain Bacteria; phylum Bacillota; class Clostridia; order Oscillospirales; family Ruminococcaceae; genus UMGS1668. The sequence continues at coordinate 894 of JAGBAZ010000066.1, read as the reverse complement.
TTTGCTACTTTTTCGATACTATGATATAATCAGTTAGACAAACTTGAATTTTCACTAGACAATTGGTGTCTAATTGTTGAATATACGGCATTTCTCACTTTGTGTCATGGTATTTCGACTGTGTTTGTTGCATGATTGTCTCGAAAGGAGGTTGCAGCAAATGAACCAAAAGAAAATAGGAGAATTTTTGAAACAGCTCCGAAAAGAAAAGAATATGACACAGGAACAATTAGCTGAAAAGTTTTATGTTACTGGTAGAACTGTTTCTCGTTGGGAAACTGGGAACAGTATGCCTGACTTAGGCATACTTATAGAACTAGCGGATTTTTATGATGTAGATATTCGTGAAATTATTGATGGAGAAAGGAAAAGTGAGATTATGAATTTAGAAACAAAAGACACATTAAAAAAGGTTGCGGAATATACGGCAGAGGAAAATAAGAAACTTAGAAACAAAATGGCAGATATGATGGCAGGTACAGCTATTTTAGTAATCTTCAGTGCTATACTGTTTGGAACAAATGCTTTTAATGGAGCTATTCCAGAAAGCTCTTATCATAACATGATGAACTTTACCCTTGGTTTTACATTGGCAACATTGATATTGAATATTATGTATTTATTTGGTATGTTTGAAAAAATACGTGAGAGAAAAGAAGCGTACTTGAACAGAAAAAAAGAAAACTAGAAGAGCGGAAATTTTCAGTTTGACGGAGCGACAAATTCCAATAGGTCGAACAGTTAGGAAAATAAGAATTTGTAGGTGTGAATGATGAAAACTTTATATATGATTGGTGGCACTATGGGAGTTGGAAAAACAACTGTGTGCCAACAGCTCAAACAGGATTTACCGAATAGCGTATTTCTTGACGGAGATTGGTGCTGGGATGCAAG
>JAGBAZ010000065.1 GCA_018110905.1 Oscillospiraceae bacterium | reverse complement strand
CCTTGCTACTTTTTGTGATGCGGTCGCCAAACCATCATCATCGTAGCATAGAGGTTTTATTTTTGCCAAGGCTTTTTATTGACCCCTGGCAGAACCAGGGGTTTTCTTAAGCCTAAAGGCAACAACAGAAAAAACCGGAAAGCAAAATTGCTTTCCGGTTTTTTTAATGGTGGACGGTACAGGACAGCGACTCGCTTCGCTCCCTGCATAAGTTCCGTCAGCCGCTCAAACTTCGCCGAAGACTTGTTTTTGCGGGTCGTCACTTATCGAACGTCGTTCTCGTCCCTGCGATTTCAATATAAAAACAAAAGGCACGCAAATGCGTGCCTTTTGTTTTTATGGTGGACTCGGCTCTCCCGAATTCGAACTGATAAAATATTCAATTTCTTCAAAGGTCAAAGTTTCGTTTCCGTCCTTATAGTTGTATGTGAGCAAAAGCTTATCATCGTACACATAAACAGAATTTACAAAAATATCAATGATTTCCCGCTGATAGGCAACATCGTTGATGTTTCCGTTTTTAAATCTGCCTATCCATTCCACAATCTCCTCTTTCGTAAATTTATGCCGCTCGAGCTGATATTGAATCATGCTGTTTTTAAGCGAATCTCTGCGGCTTTCAAGATTTTCAAGGCATTCTTTTGTGCTGTCCGTTATAATGCCTTTCATAATGGCGGTCATAACATTTTGAATTTCCTTTTCGCATTCTTTAAGCTGTTGTTTAAGAACGGGCGTAATCGTATCCTCTTGTTCCTGCATAACAACTATCGCATCAGCTATGCGATCAATGGTAGCATCATTAAAAATTTTTGCCACCGTCAGTTTTACAACCGCTTCTTCAATCCAATGTTTTTTGATTGCTTTCTTTTTGCACCCAAGTTTACGTTTTGCACCGCTGCATTTGTAGTAGTGATAGACAATTCCTTTTTGGCCTCTGCCGCTTTCTCCTGCCATTTGCCGCCCACATTCGCCGCAGAACAGTTTTGTTGTAAGAAGATACTCTTCCTCTGCTTTGGCTCTTGCAGCGGCCTTGTGGTTCTTTCTCATGCGTCTTTGCACCCTTTCAAATAATTCTTCGTCGATAATTGCCGGCATGCCTCCCGGAATTATCACATCTCCGTATTTGTATTCTCCGATGTATTTACGGTTTTTCAGCAGATTGCAGAGTGTACCCACCGAATAAGCATTCCCTTTCGTTGAACGCATTCCCCGTTTTTCCATTTCCGCCTGCAACGATGTCAGCGTTTCTCCGTTTGCATATCGAGTAAAAATTTCTTTGACATACGGAGCTGTTTCCGGATTTATTTCAAGTTTACCCGTTATTTTGTTGCGCTGATATCCAAGCATAACCACTCCGCCGTTATCAATTCCCTTCATTGCATTGTCATGCTGTCCTCTACGGATTTTTTGCGAAAGTTCCGCCGAATAATATTCTGCATAACCTTCAAGCATCGATTCAAGAATAATCCCCTCCGGACCTTCGGAAATATTTTCTTTGATAGAAATTACTTTTACATTGTTCTTTTTGAGCACGCGTTTATAATGAGCACTGTCATAGCGGTCACGAGAAAAGCGGTCGAGCTTCCAAACGAGCACGGCGTCAAACAAACCTTTTGCGCTATCTGCAATCATTCGCTGAAAATCCGGTCTGTCTGCTGTTCTTGCTGATAAAGCTCTGTCAATATAGCTCCCAACTATGTCTATATTATTTTTCACCGCATACTCCGTACATTCACGAAGTTGGCCTTCAATTGATTCTTCACGCTGTCTGTCAGAAGAATATCGCGCATATATTACTGCATTCATATAATCCCTCCTTTATCTGTATCATATCGATTTGCAAATTTTTTTCAAATGTGTGAAAAAGGCGGCGGGTTTTCCCCGCCGCCTTTTAACGCCTATTCCCTTTTGTTTTCTGTTTCCTGCTGCATTTTTTCAAAGAAAAACCCTGCAAGACGCAGTATCGCATGGTCTGGAATATGTATGCCATATTCTTCTGTGTTTTGATTTTCAATCTCAATCGTCTGCTTCTGAATATCTCTTTCATACTCCATGCTTCCACCTCACCGTTCTCGTTCTTTCTGTTTGATGAGATATTTTGCGTAGTATTCGCAGGCTTTGAGCACGAAATCCTCGAGCTGTTTGCGGTTTGCTTTCGGAACGTATTTTTCGATTTTTGCAACCGGAACTTTGAACATTTCCCTCTGGTTTGCCTTTTCTTCGGACATGATTTTTTGGATTTCTTCGGGAGTGAGTTTACCTTCCTGCGAAAGTTTTTTCATGCGGTTTGCCTGTGAAAGGGAAGGAGTGCAGTCACCCAGCACCATGTGATCAAGCAGAGTTCTTTGTTCCTGTTCGGTCAGAAATGAAAGTTCAACAGCAGGAGTGAACGCGATTTTTCCTTCGTCCACAAGTATCAGAAGTTCGCCGATAAGCTGGGTAAGGCGAATGTATCTTTTTACCTGTGATATACTTTCATTTTCTGCGATTTCTTCCGTTGTCAACTTCGGTCCAAATTGGTCCAAAGTTTTGCCTTGATGTTTTTTTGCATCAAACTTCATTTTGTAGGCGAAAGCCTTTTCCGAAGGAAGAACATGTTCCCGGAAAAGGTTGCTGTCCACCAGCATAACAATAGCGTCTTCACGGCTGATGTCGTAAACTATCACCGGAACTTCTTTAAGTCCAAGCCGCCTTGCGGCAAAAAGTCTGCGGTGCCCGGATATTATCTCGTATTCACCTTCCGCAGTTTCCAAAGGTCTTACCAGAAGTGGCATTGCTATACCCTGTTCGCCGATGCTTTCTTCAAGGCTTTCCATGTCCGCATCGTCCCGGACTTTGTATGGGTTACCCTCAAAAGGATGAAGTTTTGTTATCTCAATGTTCTCTATAAATCTTTCTGTGTTTTTCATGTATATTACCTCTCTCTCGATCGTTGTCTTGTGTTTTCTTTCTGCAAAACGGAAACTTCCATTTCCATTTCCGTTTTTAAAAGTTCTTTGATTTTCGGAATGTTTTCCGCAATTTCTTCAGCTGTTTTCTTTCGTTTTCGCAAAGGTTTTATCTCCGCGGAAATATCTTTTGCTCTCTGTTTTAATTTTTCCTCTTCTTCGGGTGTTTTAACCCTTCGGATTTTGTTATAGATTTTCTGCTGTTCGTTTTCGAGATTCTTTATCTTTTCTCCTGTTTCTTCGATAAACGAAAGAAGCTCCTCACCGGTTTCGATTCCGAATCCGGCAAGAAGCCTTATCTGTTCATTGTATTTATCCAATTTTCTGACCTCATCACGCAGTAACGGTGAAACGGGTCTTTTCCTTTCCGGCGCATCAAGATTCAGCGCATGCAAAAGCATATCTATGAATATCTGCATCAACAGCTGAATCGCGTCCATCTGCATGGCTTTTCTAAATTCTATCTCGCCTTCATAAAGGGGAGTCTTCGGTTTCTTAATCCAGTTTCGCGGCTCAAATTCCGGGTGGCGTGGATTTTGCAAAATACGCTTTTTGATGTTTTCCTCGGTATATTTTTCTCCGAGGGAATCTATGCGTACAGCTCTTTTCCAGCCCGGTGCGATTATTGACGGGTGAGCATAGTTTCCGTTTCTTACGTATCGGTAGCCCAGCATCATAAGCTGATGATCGAACTGCTGCCTTGTCATCGCAACGGAAAGTGCTTCATCGATATCTCTTTTCAGCATATCTCTGTGGGTCATACCGCCGTTTTTATGCACCCAGTATTCTTTCTTTTTGCCTTTGCTGTAAAAGTTCGAATCCTTCAGAACGGATTTTCCGTATTCCTCGCATATTTCGTCCGATTCTTCACGGAGCGCGATATGGTCGCGGATATGGTTTCCATATTTCTTACCATCGACGAATGAAACGGAATTGATTACGATGTGGTTATGGATATTGTCCGTATTCAAATGAGTGGTGACTACTATCTCGAATCTACTGCCCCAGATTCTCTTTGCCGTTCTTATCCCGATCTGGTGCGCTTCTTCCGGAGTGACTTCTCCGGTTTTAAAACTCTGATAACCGTGATATGCAACGTTTCCGCCCTGCTTTCCGAATCTTGCTTTTGTTGCGCTCATCTGTTCGTATGCGGTTTTTGGTGAGCAGTTTATTCCGCTTACATACATCTTTTTATCGGTTTTACTGTCATTTTCCGCATAGCGGATAACGTACCACAAATCCTCATCGACACATTTTCTATCTATGGTTTTATCCGGATTTTCAGCATAATCTATTACATCTTTAAGCCGGCTTTTCACAGGCCAGAATCCCGTTGTTGCCATTATCCGCTCACCGATTTCTTTATCTCATCTGCGTTTTCTTTTCCCGGAGAGAGAAACTGCAGACGCATATCTTTGATAAGAGAATCAAGCTTCCTTTCCGTTTCCGGGGAATATTTATCGAGCTTTTCGTTTATTCGGTAAAGATGATTCATAATGGAATACCATTCAACCGGAGGAATCTCTCTCGGAGAAAATCCCAAAGCTCTCTGCCTCATATATTCCGAAACGGATATCCCGCATTTCTTTGCTGTGGATTCTATCTTTTTCTTTTCCTGCGGCGAAACTCTCAAATCCAGCCGCATTGTCCTTTCTTTTTCATTCCTGTTCATTAAAATCAGCTCCTTTGCTCTAAATTTCTGCATCAAAAAAGACCGACGGAAAATCCGACGGTCTTTAATGTCAGTATTGAATTTTATCTTTCCTGTTCCTTTGCTTTTTCGAGTTTGCGAAGTTTCTGCAAAGAAAAATCAAGGATTTTTGCTTTTCTTTCCGCAAGCATTGTTTTGTAAAAAGTTTTCTGCAGATCGGTTATATACGGCGTTTCATCGATTATTGTGTTAATCTTTTTCATATCGATTTTCGGCATTATACGCTTTAAAGCCCTGTTGCAGTCGGAATTTTTAAGTGAAGAGATAAAATCGAAATAATTTATCTTTTCTCCTCCGGTTTTGATTCCGGAAGTCGGGATTTTGAAAGTTCTGATATCTCTTTCTTCCTGACTTTCAAGGGTTCTCTGCATAATGGTTTCATCCGCCTGGGGAAAAAGACAGCTTCCGCAGTCATAAATCGGAGCAATTGTCATTTTGTCTTTTTCCACATCATAAAGGAAGCCCCAGTTTCCGTTATGCCTGTCCCAGTTGCCAATGAAGGCATCAACGACAAAGACATTCCAGAACCATTCTTTAAGCTCCTGAGTATCTATTGCGGTCTGGTCCTCGAAAGTCCGCATAATGTCAGAAAGTTCCGTTCCGTAGCCGTTGTGTTCAGAATCTATGATTGTGTTTTTAAGCGAAGCAAAATCCTGAAGAACAACTCCTGCGGAGGTAAAATCCTTGCAGGCAACGACAACTTTTTCTTTTCCGTTAAGGCGGTAGGTTCCAAGCAGGGTTTTCTGTACCGGAATTCCTATGTTTTCAAAAATTTTGCATCCGATATATTCGGAAACACATCCGTTTCCGTAACTCATATCCCTGTTGAGTTTTGCGCTTGAAGGGAATTTGAGCATATATTGTTCGCCTTCATATATGACCGAAATTTTGCTTCCGTTTGCTCCGGTATAGGTTTTGTTCTTTCTCGGAAGTTCGGTAAAATCTATCATCAAAAATCAGCTCCTTACATTCTCAGGTATTTCTTCCGCAGATACCAGGCCTGTTCGGAAGAAATTGTTCTTTCAACTTCCGCGGAGTTTATATCCGCATTCAGTTCTCCCCAATACAAATCCCAGTGGTAATCTTTTTCTCCCCGGTCTTCTTTTTCCCAGGATTTTTTCATGTTTTCTAAAGATATTTGCAGGTACTTAGGAAGAGCACATTCAAGATATGCTTCATCTTCCGGAAGTCCGGTTTCGGAATCATATCTTTTCGGTTCTTCAAGCATCATAATATCTTCCATACTGCAGCCGAGTGCCTTTGCAATCTGGAAAACCGTTTTTGCGGAACAGCGGTCGATGGAACTTTTTCCTGCGCATATATCGATAATGGTGGTTTTCGGAACACCGCTTATTTTTGACAAATGATATTTGGTAATATTCTTCTGATCCAATAAAAGCTGAAGGGTCATGATGAATCACTCCTTTGTCAATATTATATCGGTGTACCGACCGTTTTGTCAAGATGCTTTCTGAAGTTCCATTTTATTCCTCATTGGGGTTTCAGGGGTGACCCCTGACAAGCGGAACTTGCCGTACAAGTTCCCTGCTTGTTACATCATAAGACAGGAATTCTCCTCTTCCTGTCTTTCAACCTTTCGGAGATATGGGATTCCCTTTTTGTTTTTCTCAAAAGTGATTAAAAGCTTCGCTCCTTTCTCAATATCCTGGATTCCGAGATAATTATCTTTCTGCCATGCGGAAGCGATAATTTTTCTTCCGTCCGAAAGAGTGAAAAAGGCAAGAATATTGATACTGTTGCCCCAGTATCTGTCATCAAGAGTTGCCTCAAAAGTGCCTTCCCGGTCAATGTACTGATATTCATCGGTGCACATTCCGTTGTAATAAGATTTTCTGATCGAACAAGTTTTCATAAATAAATCCTCCTTAAAAAATGTAATGCCAAAATGATGCCGCCTTGATTTTTCTGCATCAAAAAACGGCATCACTTTGATGCCGTCAATTTCCGAGAAACATATCCACCGAATCCAGAAGATCGTTTTCTTCTTCCGAAAGTGTTTCGGTTTTAATCGTTGCAAAAGAAACATCTTTCAGACATTCCCTGATAGTTTCTCTTATTGTTTCTTTCAAATCGTCTTTCGGTTCAAAATATGAATTTATCGCCGAGATAACAGCGCCGTTTTTGGAACCCTTGAAATTTTCAAGGTATTCCCATGCTCTGAGTTCTTCCTTGTTTTCAAGGTTAAAACGCAGGCTTCTTCTTTTTGTGCTCATGTCTTTTTACCGTTTCTGATAAGCTTCATTTCGAGCATTCGCTCATATCCTTTTGCGGTTGCGCAGATGTCGTCGTTTATGATAACTCTGCTTTTGTCATAATCCGCAAAATTACGGATAAGGCAGCTTCCTCCTCCGACCACGTGAAGTTTCATGATTTTTGGATCATAGCCGTGTTTCCGGAGCCTTTGGAAAATTCCTTCAACATATTCCTTTGCGGTATCGGTTATTGTTTTAAGATACTCCTCATCAATATCCGCTTTCCCAAACCGAAGGACATCAGTTATCATTTCTTCGGGTGGCTCCGCATGGTGGATTCTCATAAGGCTTTCCTGAACCTCCTGTACGCATTTATGAGTACCGAATTTTTCTGTGTAGCAGTTTCTCGGGTCAGGCTTTTTATCGTTCACAAACATTATGTTCATGGTGCCGTTTCCGATATCGCAGAGCATATTGATTCCGGTGAAATCCGAAATATTGTTGACTATTGCGGCAAAGCCCTGTGGATAAATTTCCGCATCCGCAATTTTGACACAGTATTCAATATTGCGAAATCTGAAGTTTACCTCACTGTGCTGGAGAAGGTATTCTCTGAAATTCTCCTTTTGTTCCGCCACCCAGGTAAGCGGCAGACCTGCTGCAATAATCACTTCCGCATCGGTTATTTTTTCTCTTTTGAGTTCTCTTGCAATTGCGGCAAGGGTGAGAACGTAATAGTCCTCATCGTCGAATTTATCGGCGGTAAATTCTTTGTGACCTACTCCGACGGAATAGTATTTTTCATTCCAAATGAGCAGATCGCCTGCAAATGTCGGTTCGGAATCGTTTTTCATAACCCCGGTCGGGAAGCAGCAATTTGCCGTTTTGATATTTCCGTAGCCGTGGTCTATTCCAACAATGAACTTGTCTCCGATTTTCTTCATTTTTAATTCTCCTTTCGATTTTCAGTTTTGGCTTTTGATTTCCAAGCATAGCTTTTTGTGTGCCGGAAGCACGGATTTTTCAAAATACCCGCAGGATATTTCATAATCCGTAAGAAGCTGAACACAGTCGTGTTTTTCTCCATCATCAAGAAGCAGACAGCTTTCTTCAAAAAAATTTGCACATTCTTTTCGGACAAGCTTTTTCACTTTTTTGCACTGCTGTTCGGTGATTTCAAGCATTGTATCGCCTTCTTTCTTTGCAATAGTAAAAAAGGACCGCCGGATTATTACGGCGGTCCTTTTTGTTGGAGGTTTTCTGCCTCCTCACTTATATTAATGTCGCATTTTTGCCAAAACACATAAAGTAAAGTAACATTGTAAAAATAAAAAGCGTAACAACTTAAAAGTGTTGATTTTATAAGGTTTTTATGTTAAGTTTATAGGTAGATAACAATTATTTGTAACATGCTTTCAAAAAAAATATTTCGGAGAAATTTTATCTATGGAAAAAATCAATTATTTCAGCGCAGATTACCGCGACGGATTGGTCACAATGGCAGGCAAAACCTATCCTGCAGGGACTTTTGCGACCCATCTTTTGAATCAATATTACGAAAACGATACTGTTGCAAGAATAAGTGTTTTTACCGTTAAAAACTGGCACTTGCAGGATACTCTTGAAAAAGGTTACGTTGACCCGGATCTTTTTGAAGAAGCGGGAGAAGAATTGCTTTTAAGATTCAGAGCTCTTCCCTGGCTCAAGCCTTTTGACCGGCTTGACCTTGAAAGTGAAAAGATACGTATAAAGAACCTTTTCACCAAAGATAAAGCCGAAATAATTGTGGATTATTACCATCGAAAAGCAAAAGTCCATATGATGCCATGGGATATGGCTTATCTCGACCATGTTCCGGAAGAATATGACAAATATTTTTTCAAATACGCTTCCGGCCTTGCTGACGAAGCTTTAAGGACTCTTAAATTTTACGAAAGTATCGGAAATGACGCGACTGTTGCTTTTAAGAATTTTCGAGAATTCACAAAAAGGCTTGATGATGCAAAACGACTTGACGAAGCAAATCTTCTTCCGATTGCAATGGAAATATTTGAAAGACCGTATTTCCCCGTTAACGTGGAATACGTTTCGGTAAAGAAGACCGCAAAAAGTAAAAGCGTAACACTTGCAAAACGCATGTATTTTGATAACTATTACAGCTTTATCGTTACTGATTTTTTCGAAGGTTTGCATTACGGTCACTATCCCAGAAGATGTCCTATCTGCAAAAAATATTTCCTTATGGAAAGCGCAAGAAGACAGACTTACTGCAACGGATATTCTCCTTATGAAATAAACGGCAAAAAAATAACTTGCAAAAAATATGCCGCAAGAATCAACAGAAAAGAACTTGCGGAAAATGACCCTGTTAACGCAATTTATAAAAACTGCTGTTCCGCAATACGTGTAAAATACAGCCGAGGAGAAATAACCGAAGAAATTAAAAAATTCGCCTGTGAAATCGCCAAAGAAAATTACCAAACGGCAAAATTCGACGATAATTATGCAAATAATCAATATATCATTGATATGAAGGCAAACGACATTTGCGAAAAAGCAAAAGAAAAACAAATCAGCTAATGATTGACACATAAAGGAGGTGGGTGCCGTGTCAGAAAACAATATCTCAAATTATATTTATCAGCTTGATCCGGCACCCGCCGAAGACAACATTCAAGAACTGATAGAAAAATACTTTGCTGAAAAAGAAGATAAATACATAGCTTGGCTTCTTCATTGCTACGAAAACACAATCAATTCCGATATATTGAAATTTGCGAAACATTATAATTCAAGAAATCTTTTCGAGGATTTAAAACAAGCTTATGTTACAGGGCTTTTATCCGCTTTGAAAAACTATAATCCTTCTTTCGGAGTTCCTTTTATAGCGTACTCCGAAAAATATGTTCAGCACGAAATGACCGAATGCTTACGTAAAGAAACAACGGGATTCAGCGCAAAAAATTACGGAGAATATGCAAAGCTCAGGAAAGCAATGGCAATATGGAACGAACTTGACCGTGTGATGTCAAATGATGTTATAGCAGATATAGCATCCAGAATCGGAGAATCCGAAGAGAAAACGAAACAGATACTTATAAGCGGAATTACAAACATGAACCGAACCGATTTGTTTTCAGATGAATCCGAGCAGGCCGAAACAGAAATAGCAGATAGTTCTTCGGAACCGGAAAAGCTTTTTATAAGGCACGAACGATATTCAAAACTGTGGGAAGCCTATGATAATCTTGAATTCACCGAAAGAATTATGCTTGCACAGCGATACGGCTTTTGTCCAGATTGCGGCAGCACGTTTTACATGGATTATGAAGATGGTATTCCAAAAAAGAAAACATTTGAACGTATGACATATACGGATATTGCAACGCTGCATGGTTTCAGTTCACCGGATACGGCAAAACACATCTGTGAAAAAGCATTACAAAAAATCAAAGAAACAATGGAATAACAAAAAACGGCAGCTGATGCTGCCGTTTTTCATTTGTAGATTACTTCATTGTATATAATTTCTTCTGCTCTGTTGCGAATGTTATTCATTCTTCCAACCCATTCCGGCTGATTTTGCTCTTTGAGCACCTCGTTTGCTCCTTCGTGCTCAGACATTTGTTTCATGAGCACGGTCTTCATATTTTGAGCACGCTCATCAATTTCTGCAAGATATGCGTTCAGTTCTCCTGTTGTCAGCAGGTTTATGTAACGCACTTTTTTGTGTTGTTTTATATATCTGAGGTGCCGCATACCCCAGATGCCGATTTCTTTTTCTTCAATTTGTGGTGGAAGAAGATTCGGGAGATAATAAACTCCACAAAGGGTGTAATCAAAATCGTTTTGCTTGTTATGAATTGTCAGTTCCATGTGCTCACCCCTTTGAGAACCATTTTCTTTTCGGCTTGGTATCTATAACTTTTATCATAATGTCATCCACCGCGTCGGTATATCGACCTTGCTGAATAAGAGAATTTCTTAAATCGTTCAGAGCATTTATCACTATTCTGTACTCATAACCATCAAGTTCCAGGCAATACTTTTTCTCCATGCTCAATCCTCCTTCAGCAAGCTGTTTTCCGGCAGCACGAATACATCATAAGTAAATCTCGCACCCAATCTGAATCCTGTAACAAAGCTATCAACAACGGATTCTCCGTCAACAATTCCCCATGCGTCAACATATTCGAGGAATAATTTCTTGTCTTCCAACGGAAGCTTTTCCAAAAGCACGTCTCGTTTTCAGACAGTACTTTCATTTCTCTGCTGTAATTTCTGCTTTCTCTTCGCTTTCTGTTTTGCGGTTCAATGTTCCCATAATAAAGTTCTTCAATAAAATTTACCATTATTTTTGCCTCCTTTACTATATTTTAGCAAAGGAATTTTAGTTTGGCGAATGTGCGGAAACAAAAAGACAAGACGGAATTTGTCAAGGGGTTTTTCTGCAAAAGTTACAAATTGTTCAATAATAGCCCTCGCTCCGTAATGGAACGAGGGCTTAAACTTATTATACAAGTGCCGCGATAATCAGTATAATACCAATCACCACATACAAAGCACTAAAAATTCTAAAAGCATTTTTAACCTTTTTGCTTTTAAGTGATGTGCGTGATATTTTAGGATTTTTTAGTAATATAAAAATTTCAGGAAATATCATCATCAGAACAGCAACAATTGTAATTATAATACCTGCAACTATAGCGTGCGATCTCCTTGGCTATTTATCTTCTTTATCCTTGTTCATACCAAGGTAAAGTAATGT
>JAGBAZ010000064.1 GCA_018110905.1 Oscillospiraceae bacterium | reverse complement strand
CAAGCCCGGTTTTTACAAAACGCGCTTTAAGTCTTTTTCTGTGTCCGTCATGTTCACAAGGCAAGGCTTTTTCACTCCTTTTCTCTTGATAAATCCGAAAGAAGATATTATACTTTAGCTATATTATTCCATCGAGGTATTTCAATGAAAGAATTTACAATTTCTAAAAACGACGCAGGACAGAGAATGGATAAATTCATAACCAAGGCAATTCCGAAACTGCCCTCTTCCCTGCTTTATAAATACATACGTCTTAAACGAATTAAACTGAACGGAAAACGCTGTGAAATTTCCACCCGTCTTTCCGTCGGCGACCTTGTTCAGTGCTATGTTTCCGACGAATTTTTCGAAACCGAGGAAAAGCGTCCGGAATTTATGCTTGCGCCTTCGGATATTTCCGTTGTTTATGAAGACGAAAACATAATCCTTGTCAACAAACCCGCCGGACTTCTTGTTCACGAAGGCGACCAATGGTGCGCGGATACCCTTATCGCAAGGATTCAGCATTATCTTTATAAAAAAGGCGAATATGATCCGAAAAAGGAAAATTCCTTTGTTCCCGCCCTTTGCAACAGAATTGACCGCAACACCTGCGGAATAGTTATTGCGGCAAAAAACGCCGCAACCCTCCGGGTGCTCAACGACAAAATCAAAGACCGGGAACTTGAGAAAAAATATCTTTGCGTAGTAAAGGGAACTCCGAAAAAGCAAAGCGGACTTCTTGAACATTTCCTTATCAAAAACGAAAAAACGAACACCGTCGAAGCGCATAAGGAACCGAAACCCGGCGCAAAAACCGCAAGAACAAAATACCGCGTTCTTTCCGAAAACGACGGAATGAGCCTTTGCGAAGCGGAACTTCTGACCGGGCGCACCCACCAGATCCGCGCGCAGTTTTCTGCAATCGGCCACCCGCTTATCGGCGACACAAAATACGGAAAAGCAAAAGACGGAAGAGGTTTTAACTGGCAGGCGCTTTGCTCCTACAAGCTCACTTTCCGTTTTGAAGAAGATGCGGAACATCTTGGCTATCTCGACGGAAGAACCTTTGCGGTAAAGGAAGCCTGGTTTATAGATAAGTTAGGTTTCAAGTTTCCGAAAGAGCTTTTATAAAAATATTCTACAATATTTTTGCGTTTTAAGCAATATACAAACGAGGTGAAATTATGTATAACTTTTCTGACAGAGAACAATTTTTGAACAGCATAATTTCATTTTTTCAAAACTGCCCATTTTTTGAAGGACTTATACAAATCGGTTCCGGCGTTATAGGTTTTTCTGACATTTATTCCGATATTGATTTGATGGCCGGTTGTTATGATTTTGAATGCGTAAAAAACGCCGATAACGCTCTTACGGATTTTTTTAAATGCATTGGAGCAATGCACATTGAAAAACGCCGTTGGACAAATTCCGCTTTTGGAATATCCGTCTATTTTGAAAACGGATTAAGTACAGATATTTCTTTTATGCCCACAGAAGAAATTCCGATACGTTCTTCCTTGTATAAAATTATTTTTTCAAAAACTGAAAACTTTGCTGCTGTAATAAACGGTAGTATTAAAAAATTTGAGCAACAACAAAACTCCTACGGAATCGATGATTCTATACACTTTAAATTTATAAGTGAACTGCGCTATGCGGAAATTGCCTTGCTTAGGAAAAATTATATTTTTGCAGAAATTGCTCTCGGAAACGCAAGACAATTTTTGCTTTCCGTTGAAACAGCTGTTGAAGGCAAAAAACTGCATCAGTTCAAGGCCTATGATACTCTTTCGGAAGATTTTATTAAAAAATTGAATGAAACCTATCCGAAAGATTTATCTTTTGAAGAAATGCGCTTTGCAAAAGATAAAATACTTGCGCTTTATCTTGAAACTGTTAAGAACAGCGATGTTTTTAATTTTGACGATTCTCTGCTCTCTTTAATAAACTGTTTTGAATAAAACTATAAAAAACTCCCCGAATTTTTTTCGGGGAGTTTTTTTAAGGCGGGAGCAAGCCCCCTCCCTACCGTTATTTCAGTATTTCTTCAAGTGCTTTGAGCACTGCTTCGTTTTCGTCTTTTTCGCCGGCAAAAACGCAGAAATATCCGTCTTTGCAAAGCACGGAAATTCCCATATCAAGTAGCTTTTTCGCTCTATCCTCCGCGTCTTTTACTTTAAAGAAAACACAGTTTCCTTTTGCGCGGTAAAGGCGCTCGAGAGAATCGAATTTTATCGCAAGTTTTTTGATACGAATATAAAGGCTGTCGCGGCTGTCGGTAAGTTTTCTCTGGGCGGTCTTAAGTGCGGAATTGCGGTCAAAAATGACATTTTCAACCGCCTGTTCCGAAGCGGAAATTTTGCAATCGAACTCCGGAAGATTTTTTCCGCAGGCAAAAACCGGTTCTCCGCCGAAACGCATTTTTTTGAACACGATGAGATTTTCGGTTTCCGGAACAAATCCGAGCACCGAAACGCTTTCGTCAACGCAAAAACTTTCATCGACAATGATTTTTGCATCTGTAAGCGAACAAAGTTTTTTTATCTCTTCCGGAGAAATTTCAAGTCCGGTCGGACAGCATGGATTCGAAAGAAAAACCGCTTCCGCACCGTTTTCATTTGCCTCCGCCGCAAGATTTTCCGTTTTTATCTTCATATCCGGGGATTTTTTTACAAAAATCGGCTCTGTTCCAAAAGCAAAATTTTCTGCGGAAATATCGAATTCCGGAACAACCGCTTTTGTTCTTTCCCCGAAAATTCCGCAAAGAACAGTTTTATAGTCTTTTCCCGCTCTTACAAATTCCGGTTTTGTTCCGAAAAACTTTGCAAAACCTTTGCAAAGTTCCTCCGCATTTTTATCCGGTTCGGCATCTTTGTTTTCTTCCCTTGCTTTTTCGCAAAGGTTTGAAAAACAGCCTTCGATATCGAAGAAAAATCTTGTTCCGTCAAGATAAATCATCTTTCACACCTCACATTTCAAAAAAGCTCATCTGGCGGCTTTCGGGAAGACCTTTAAGCACACCATTGGTTCGGAGAATATCCATTACGCCGGAACCGATTCCCGCTCTTGATGCAACGTCATCAACAGAAAGATATTCGCCTTTTTTGCCCGCTTCCTCAAGAGGTTTTGCGGCGTTTGCGCCAAGACCTTTAAGAGAAACGAAAGGCAGGCGGAGTTTTCCGTCTTCCGGAACATATTTTGTTGCGCTGGATTTATAAAGGTCAACGGGAAGAATCTCAACGCCCCTTGCAAGCATTTCGTTCGCAACTTCGAGCATTGTAAGCTGGTCTTCCTCGCCCTTATTTAGACTTTCCATAGCGCGCATTTCCTTGATTCTGCGTTTAACAGCCTCGTGCCCTTTCATAACGATTCCGCCGTCAAGGTCATCTCCGCGGACAGTGAAAATCGCCGCATAGAATTCCACCGGGTGATAAACTTTAAAATAAGCAAGTCTGATCGCACCTATCTGATAAGCCGCAGCGTGGGCTTTCGGGAACATATATTTGATTTTCAGGCAGCTGTCGATATACCATTCCGGAACACCGCATTCGCGCATGGCGGCCTTGTGTTCGTCCGTAAGAAGCTTTTTCGCTTTACCTTTACGGGTTATCTCCATTATCTTGAACGCCATGCTTGGGTCAAGTCCATAGCGGATAAGGTCGGTCATAATGCTGTCACGGGTACCGATTACGTTTTCGATGGTACATGTGCCGTTTTTGATAAGTTCCTGGGCGTTTCCGAGCCAAACGTCCGTTCCGTGAGAAAGACCCGCAATCTGTATAAGCGCCGAGAAGTTTTTCGGCTGGGTTTCAAGGAGCATTCCGCGGACGAAACCGGTTCCCAGTTCCGGAAGGGCAAGGCTTCCGGTCTGACAATCGATATCTTCCGGTTCAACACCCAGAGCCTTTGGCGAAGTGAAAAGGCTGTAAACCTTTTCGTCACTCATGGGAACATCCGTTACAAGAAGTCCTGTCATATCTTCAAGATGCTTACAGAGGGTCGGAACATCGTGTCCGAGCTCATCAAGTTTAAGAATAGTATCATGCAGTTTATGGAAGTCGAAATGGGTCGTGAGCATATCGGATTCCGCATCGTCCGCAGGGTGCTGCATTGGGCAGAAGTCGGTTATGTCATAACCTGTCGGAATAACGACCATTCCGCCCGGGTGCTGGCCGGTTGTTCTTTTAACGCCGGTGCAGCCGAGGGCAAGGCGGGTTTCTTCCGCTTTATGATAAATTATACCTTTTTCTTCACAATATTTTTTAACGTAGCCGAAAGCGGTTTTATCCGCAACGGTACCGATGGTTCCGGCCTTGAAAACATGGTCTTTTCCGAAAAGTTCTTCGGTATAGCGGTGGGCCCAGAACTGATATTCACCGGAAAAGTTAAGGTCGATATCGGGTGCTTTGTCGCCATGGAAACCGAGGAAAGTTTCGAAAGGAATATCGTGGCCGTCCTGTTTATATTTCGTTCCGCAGACGGGACAATTTTTAGGAGGAAGGTCGAAACCGGAACCGACTTCGCCTTTTTCAAAAAATTCGCTGTGGTGACAATTGGGGCAGACATAATGCGGAACAAGGGGGTTAACTTCAGAAATTCCGCTCATGGTCGCAACAAAAGAAGAACCTACGGAACCACGGGAACCGACCTGGTAACCGTCTTCGTTGGATTTTGTAACGAGCTTCTGGGCGATTACATAAAGAACCGCGTATCCGTGTTTGATAATGGAATCCAGTTCCCTTGAAAGGCGTTTTTCAACAAGCTCGGGAATTTTTCTTCCTTCGGGAGTTTCCTCCCCATAGACTTCATAAGCTTTTTTCCAGCAGCGGTTTTTAAGGTCCTCTTCCGCACCTTCGATATACGGAGTATAAGTTCCGTCAAGGATGGGTTTGAGCACCTCGCACATATCGGCGATTCGGTTCGGAATGGTTATTACAACTTCCCTTGCCTTTTCTTCGCCGAGATAGGAAAATTCGTCGAGCATCTCGCGGGTTGTTTTAAGATAAAGCGGTGCCTGGTTGACCGCATCGGCAAAGCCCTGGGAAGCCTGGATTATCTTGCGGTAATCCGCGTCCTCCGGATCGAGGAAATGGACGTCGCCGGTTGCAGCAACGGGAATTCCAAGTTCCTCGCCGAGAGCAACTATCTGTTTGTTCCATTCGCGGATCTGGTCTTCGCTTTCGACCTTTCCGTCGCGTACCATAAATTCGTTGTTGCCTACAGGCTGGATTTCGAGGAAATCGTAGAATTTTGCGATTTCGACGATTTCTTCATGGGATTTCGCACCGGTTATAGCTCTGTAAAGTTCTCCGGCTTCACATGCAGAACCAACAATCAGACCTTCTCTGTGTTTTATAAGAAGGCTTTTGGGAACACGCGGACGCTTTTTATAATAAGTTACGTGCGCCTGGGAAACCAGTTCATAAAGGTTTTTAAGGCCGCGCTGGGTCTTTGCGATTATAATCTGGTGATAGGTCGGAAGTTTTCTCGGATCTGCCCCGCGGAGAATTCCGTTGACTTCCGCAAAGTTATCGATATGCTCCGTTTCCCGGAGCTGTTCCATCATTTTAACGAGAATAAGCGCAAGCTCCCTTGCATCGTCACAGGCTCTGTGGTGGTTGAACGGAGCAAGTTTGAGGTGATTTGCAACGGTATCGAGCTTATGGTTTTTGATGTTAGGATACATGGAACGCGCCATTGCAACGGTATCCGCATAGGCGCAGTTAAAGGGCATTTTGCATCTTTCTCCGGCAGCACGAAGAAAACCCGTATCAAAACCGGCGTTATGCGCCACAAGGAATCTGCAGTTTCCGCAGAATTCATAGAACATACGGAGCGCTTCTTCTTCAGAAGGCGCATCCGCAACCATCGAATCATCGATTCCGGTAAGTTCGGTAATGCGTTCCGGAATATGTTTTTCCGGGTTTACGAAGGTATTGAATTCTTCCTTGAGCACGCCGTTAACAACGCGGACCGCACCGATTTCGGTCATTCTTTCCGTTGCGGCGGAAAGACCCGTTGTTTCAAGGTCAAAAACGATTATTTCATCTTCAAAGGAAACATCCGGATCACCAAAAACGGCTTTTACTGTATCGTCAACAAAATAAGCTTCAACGCCGTAAACTACTTTAAAGTTCGGGTCTTTAAGCGCTTTTACCGTTTCAGCGGCTTCCGGGAATCCCTGAACATTGCCGTGGTCGGTAATGGCAATTCCGCGATGACCCCAATCATGGGCGCGTTTTACAAGGTTTTCCGGAGAAGAAACAGCATCCATCTGGGACATATTTGTATGACAATGGAGCTCAAAACGTTTTTCTTCCTCGTCATCGGTTCTGTGAAGTCTTTTAACTTTACAGATATCTCTGGGGCGAATGGTGACGTCATGCTCATATTTATCAAAGGAAGCTTCTCCGGCAACAACAACGGTATCGCCGCTTTTTAGCGCAAGAACGCCTTCCGCTTCCTTTTTCTTCGCAATTATTTTAAGGATATTGGAACTTGTAAGGTCGGTGAGCATTATGGTTATGATAACGCTTTCGCCGTCCCTTGTTTCCCTGCTTTCGGTGGAGAAAATATCTCCCCATACAACAACCCTTCCGCTTTGCATATCGACATCGCAAAGTTTCATCGGGCGCTGTTTGATGGGTCTTCCCATTACAACTTCCATTTTGGAAATATCTATAGGAAGACCGGTTGCGTCAAATCCGCCGTTTCCGAAAGGAACAGCTTTGGCGGTCCTTGGTTTCGGTGCGGAAGAACCGTTTTTTGTTTTCGATTCCGAATAGGAAACAGCCGCGGTTTTTCTTTCGCTTATTTCGGTAACTTCCGTTGTTCCGCAAAATTCGATTTCTATTTCCCTTCCGAATTCTTCACGGACGATGTTTTTCATAACGGTGTCGCAGCGGCTGTTAAGAAGCATCTCCGCGCCGCCATGGGCAAGTTCGATTTTAAAAACTCCGTTTTCAAACGTTACTTTGCTGTCGCTGAAAAAACCGTTTATCGGAACACCGCGCATATTTGCTTCAAAAGCGATATCGCCGAAATAATCTGCATTGAGCATTGAAGGATCATAAACAGGAATAAGCCGGACGTTTTTTACGCCCAGCTTTTCACAAAGTTCCTTTTGTACAGAATATAATTCCTTTTTATGTACCGTTTTTTGCGGAGCGATTTTTGCTGCAACTTCCCTTCTCTCCATATCGATATCCATACCGACGATCTGAGCAGAAGAAAGTTCTTCACAAAAACCGGTTCCGAAAATTTCGGAAAAAGTTTTTCCCATTTTTACATCCGTCCGATTTCTTCAAGAAGCGCCGGAAGAATTTCGTTTTCCGGAACTTTTCTTAAAATTTCACCTTTTTTGAATATAAGTCCGCATTTATCTCCGCCGGCAACGCCTATATCAGCTTCCCTTGCTTCGCCGGGTCCGTTTACCGCGCAGCCCATTACAGCTACGGTAATCGGCTTTTCACAGCCTCTGAGAGCCTCTTCAACCTCGTTTGCAAGTTTGATGAGGTCAATTCTTGTTCTTCCGCAAGTCGGGCAGGAAACAATGTTTACGCCAAAATCACGCACACCCGCCGCTTTAAGAATATCTTTTGCGGCATAGATTTCACGAACCGGGTCAGCCGTAAGGGTTACGCGGATAGTGGACCCGATTCCGTCAACAAGAAGTCCGCCGATTCCGATGGCATTTTTGATAATTCCCATATGTTCGGTTCCGGCTTCGGTAACACCGAGATGGAGCGGATAATCACATCTTTCCGCCACAAGGCGGCAGGCATTTATCATTGTTTTTACGTTGCTGGATTTTATCGAAATTACAGTATCGGTAAAACCGTATTTTTCAAGTATGGCAACATGATCCATCGCGCTTTCCGCAAGAGCTTCCGCGGTGGGCGCGCCGTATTTTTCCAAAAGGCGCTTATCAAGGCTTCCGCCGTTTACGCCGACGCGGATAGCAACCCCGGCGTTTCCGCATGCTTCCACAACCTGGCGGGTGCGTTCTTCGGAACCTATGTTTCCGGGATTTATGCGGATTTTGTCGATTCCGTTTTCAACCGCCGCAAGAGCAAGGCGGTAATCAAAATGGATATCCGCCACAAGCGGAATGCCGATTTTATCTTTGATTGCGGGAATAAGTTCCACCGCAGCCATATCGGGAATTGCCGCACGGAGAATTTCGCAGCCGGCTTTTTCAAGTTCCACCGCCTGTTTTACGCTTCCCTCAATATCGGTTGAAGGAACGCTTATCATCGACTGTATTGCAACTGGATTATCGCCGCCGATGGCGATTTTTCCGATTTTAACTTCCTTTGCCATCCGATCAGCCTCCGGTAATAAGTCTTACAATATCATTATAGGCAACCACAACCATAAGCAAAAGCAAAAGACCCATGCCTACGGTGTGGATTATTCCTTCAACTTTCTGGTTGATGGGTTTTCCTCGGAAAAGTTCTATAACCATGAAGAAAATTCTTCCGCCGTCAAGAGCCGGCAAAGGAAGAAGGTTAAAAACGCCTAGGTTAACGGTGATTATCGCAAGGATAAGAAGCAAGCCTTTATAGTTGGTTGTCTGGACCGCATCTGAAATTGTTTCGGTAACACCGATAGGACCGGAAAGCTGGCTTATGCCGAATTCTCCGCTGATTATATCTCCAAGAGAATGCCAGACAAGTTTTATCAAAGACCAGGTCCAGCGGAATGAATAACCTATTCTTCCCAAAATTGTCGGTTCTTCTCCATAAATGCTGAAGTCAAGAATTATCGATGTCATTCCGTTAAGTTCCCGGGTATCGAAAACAACTTCATCAAGATGTATTTTTTCTTCATTGCGGAGAATATCCATTGAAACAACACCGTCAGTGTCGCGGATAAGAGAATATACAACATCATAATCACAGCCGGATTTTTCGCCGTTTACTGCCAGGATTCTGTCATTTACCTCAAGATAATCTGCAGAAGATGCGTTTTCCGCAAAAGAAGCTATTGTAGTCGTTCCAACAAGCGGCTGACCGCAGGTAAGGACAAAAATTACGGCAAAACCAAGGATAAGGTTCATAATTGCGCCGGCAGAAGTTATGATGATTCTTTTCCATACCGGGCAGGCCATAAAACGGTGTTCATCTTCGCTTTCCTCGTCCTCCCCTTCCATGGCAACAAAACCGCCTATCGGAAAAAGGCGAAGGGAATAATCCGTTTCGCCGAATGTTTTTGAAATTATTTTCGGACCCATTCCTATGGAAAATTCATTCACACGAACTCCTGCCCATTTTGCCGTTGCAAAATGGCCGAGTTCATGGAAAAAAATCATAAAGCCAAAAAGTAAAATTGCAATTAAAATACTCAAGAGCAAATCTCCTTACTTAATAAGCGAAGCGGCAAATTTTCGCGCTTCTGAATCTGTTTCAAAAACTTCTTCAAAACTGTCACCGTCGGAAAAACTTTTTTCAACGGTTTTTTCAAGAATTTTTGGTATATCATTAAAACCGATCTTTCCTTCAAGAAAAGCCGCAACGGCAATTTCGTCCGCCGCATTGAAAGCGGCGGTTGCGGTTTTTCCTATGGAAAGAGCCCGCCTTGCAATATCCGTTGCAGGAAATGCAGCATTATCCTGGGGATAAAAATGGAGCGTACCGATTTTTGCAAGGTCAAGATGTTCCACAATGCTTTCGCATCTTTCCGGAACAGTAAGCGCATATTGGATTGGCGTTCTCATATCCGGAACCCCAAGCTGGGCAAGGACGGAATTATCGGTAAACTCAACAAGAGAATGGACAATGCTCTCCCGGTGAATTACCACATCAATATTATTCTGCGGGACACCGAAAAGATGCGCTGCTTCGATAATTTCAAGACCTTTGTTAGCCATTGTAGCAGAATCTATGGTCACTTTTCTGCCCATATTCCATGTCGGGTGGTTAAGGGCATTTTCCGGTTTCATTTTTTCAAGTTCTTCCTTTGTTTTTCCAAAAAAAGGTCCGCCGGAAGCGGTAAGAATAAGTTTTTGTATCCTTGCATAATCCCCTTTTGCCTGAAGACATTGGAAAATTGCAGAATGTTCACTGTCCACCGGAAGAATTTTCACATTATGCTCTTTTGCGTAATCCATTACCCTTTTTCCGCCGGCAACAAGGGTTTCCTTGTTGGCAAGGGCAATGTCGTTCCCTGCTTCTATCGCGGTTATTGTCGGGCGGAGTCCGGCTATCCCGGTAACCGCATTGAGCACGATATCACTTTCGATTTCCGCCGCTTTGAGCACGCCCTCTTCTCCGCCGAGCACGATTATATCCGTATCGGAAAGTGCGATGCTCAAGCCCTTTGCGGCTTCTTCGTTATACAAAGCAACAAGCTTTGGTTTGAATTCGCGTGCCTGTTTTTCAAGAAGTTCCGCGTTATTTCCTGCCGCAAGGGCAACAACGGAATATCCCAGATTTCTGCAGACATCAAGGGCTTGTGTTCCTATTGAGCCGGTTGAACCCAAAATTGAAAGGCGCTTCATTTTTATAAAAAAGCCTCCTTTTATTCTATAAAATTATTGCCGCACAAAGCGGCAATAAAACATTATCACAAATTTATGTTCAGACTATGAACGGATAGTAAATATTCCAGAGGTACAGCATTGGGGCCACAAAGATCCAGCTGTCAAAACGGTCCATAATTCCGCCGTGACCCGGCATTATTTTTCCGTAATCTTTAACCCCATACTGGCGTTTTATTGCAGAAGCGCAAAGATCTCCGAAAATTGCAATTATTGCACCGATCGGAACAAAGATCACAAAGCTTACCCAATTGATTGCCCCTCCGGTAACTTTACCGAAAACAAGTGCAAGAATGCAGCAAACAATCAAATCTCCGAAAACTCCGCCAATTGCACCTTCCACAGTTTTCTTGGGGCTTATTTCAGGACAAAGTTTGCGTTTTCCGAAGAAATATCCGCTGAAATATGCACAGGTATCGTTAAGCCACGCAACGGCAAGGCTCATCAGAACTAAAAAATAAGAATCCGGTTCGCCGTAATTTCTGAATAAAAGGATCGTTGAAAACGCTTTTGGAATGAAAAAAGTAAAGAAAAAAGCAAAAGCCGCATCTGTTACTTTAAATTCTTTATGATTGTTCATTACAAAAATGAGAACTAAAATACCGAAAGAAAATTCAACAAAGCCTGCTATGGAACCCATATTTGAATAAAACGTTGTTGAAAAAAACGCAGCAAAAAGCAGACAAAAACCTGTGAAGGTTTTATCTTTCGAAATTCCGACAGCGTTCAGCATTTCATATACTGCCATTACAGAAAGAGCGGCAACCGCAACATCCAGCACCGCAGTTTCAAAAAGGCATAAAACCACGCCGAGCAGAACAAGTCCCGCAAGCGCAGAAATAATTCTTGTTTTCAATTCTTTTTTACCTTCTTTTGCCTGATAGTGAACATTTTAAACTCCGCCGAAGCGGCGGTTCCTTTTGGAATATTCCAAAAGAGCCTTATCCAGATCTTCTTTAGTAAAATCCGGCCAAAGCACATCCATAAAAACAAATTCCGAATAAGCACTTTCCCAAAGCAGGAAATTTGAAAGTCTTTCTTCCCCGCTTGGGCGAACAATAAGGTCGCATTCCGGCGTTCCGGAATAAAGATTTTTGGAAATTGTGTCTTCATTTATGCTTTCGGGAGAAATTTCTCCTTCTGCAACTTTTTTCGCAATTTCTCGGACAGAATGGACGATTTCATCTCTTCCGCCGTAATTAAGCGCAATTTGAACCGTTGTTATTACCTCGCCGACATCGGCATTTTCCGCTTTTTCCATAAGCTCCGTCAGTTCAGCGTCAAAAGGCGTTCTGTCGCCTATAAAACGAACAGCAATATGCTCGTTCCTTGCGGATGCCATGTTTTTAAGATAACCTTTCATCAGGTTCATGATCCCGTCAACTTCGTCCTTGGGACGTTTCCAGTTTTCCGTTGAAAAAGCATAGACGGTGAGCCATTTTATCCCAAGGTCGCGGCAATATCTTGAAATATTTTCAAAAACCTCCGCGCCTTTTTTATGTCCGGCATTGCGCGGCAGGCCGCGTTTTTTTGCCCAGCGGCCGTTTCCGTCCATAATAATGCCGATATGTTCCGGCAAAATCAATTTATCGGACATATCGGCACCTCCATTCAAAATTCAGGAAATCAGATCTCCATGATTTCTTTTTCTTTTTCTGCAGCCATTTTTTCGATTTTTGCAATGAAATCATCAGTAAGTTTCTGAATATCTTTTTCAAGATCTTTAAGATCGTCTTCGGTGATGATCTTATCTTTCTGCTGTTTTTTGCAGAAATCATTTGCATCGCGGCGATTGTTACGGATATTTACTTTTGCTTCTTCAGAATGTTTTGCAACAGTTTTGCAAAGATCTTTACGGCGCTCTTCGGTAAGAGGCGGGAAAACAAGACGGATGCAAACACCGTCGTTCTGAGGCGGAATACCGATATCAGAAGCATTGATAGCTTTTTCAATAAGTTTAAGGCATGCTCTGTCCCAAGGCTGGATAACAAGGATTCTTGCTTCGGAAACAGAAACAGCAGCGACCTGGTTAATGGGGGTCATTGTTCCATAGTATTCAACTGCAACTCTGTCAAGAACACCCGGGTTTGCGCGGCCTGCACGAATGGAACCGAAGTCATTTGCAAGCACGGAAATGGTTTTCTCCATCTTCTCTTTATAGGGGATAAGCTGTTCTCTCATAATGTCCTCCTTTTTCTCGGTGAATTGGAATTATAAAAGCCGGTTTCTTTTGGGAAACTCACCGGGCTTCCCTTTCGGCAAAATTAACTTATAAATATCAGCCGATAACAACTGTTCCGATGTTTTCGCCCTGGACAGCTCTTACGATGTTTTCCGGATCATCAAGATTGAAAACCAGAACGGGCATGTTGTTGTCGCGGCAAAGTGCTGCGGAAGTTGCGTCCATAACAGCAAGTTCTTTATCAAGAACTTCTTTGAAGGTAAGGGTGTCATAACGTTTTGCATCGTCAAATTTATGCGGGTCTTTGTCATAAACACCGTCCACCATGGTTGCTTTAAAGAATATATCCGCATTGATCTCAACTGCGCGAAGTGCGCTTGCAGTATCGGTAGAGAAACAGGGTCTGCCGATTCCGCCGCCGAAAACAACAACGCGGCCTTTGTTAAGATGTCTTATTGCTCTTCCTTTGATAAAAAGTTCAGCAATTTCAGGCATGGAAATTGCAGTCTGAACTCTTGAATCAACGCCCATCTGTTCAAGGGTATCGCCCACCGCAATGGCATTGATGATCGTTGCGAGCATTCCCATGTGGTCCGCTCTGGTTCTGTCCATGTTTCCACTCGAGCGTCCGCGCCAGAAGTTTCCGCCGCCGACAACAATTGCGACTTCCGCGCCAAGTTCGACACATTTTTTAATGCTTTCGCAAATGGGGGTGATGATGCTGAAATCAAGGCCTACGCCTTTGGGTCCTGCAAGGGCTTCTCCGCTTATTTTTATAAGCACCCTTTTGTATTTAAGTCCCATATCATATCGCTCCAATCGTCATAGCAGGAAGAAGCTTATTCCTCTCCCTATTCTATATTATTTTACTATAATAAAGAACAGATGTAAAGATTAAAATGAGATTTTTGACAATTTGGTTTTCACATTTTGTTTATGAAAAATAAAAAAACACCCTGCCGAAAGGCAGGGTGTAATTCTTATATGCAGTACAGCGATTACAGAAGAGAATCGAAGAGTTCGGGTGCATATTTCGGGATAACGGTGGAACCGATATAGAGGTCCATTCTTGCTGCTTCTTCAATACCAGCAGCAACTGCGGCTCTTACAGCACCAACATCACCGGTAAGGGTTACAATACCTTTACCGCCGACAGCATAACCCATGGTGATACCAACGAGGCTGATCTGTGCAGCTTTTGCAGCAACATCAGCTGCTTTGATAGCAGAAGTGATGCTGTAGAATTCCATTGCACCGATTGCATCGCCTTTAACAACCTGAGCGGTGCCGCTGAGTGCAGGAATAAGCTGGGGATGTACGTTCTGGATAATCATCTTATCAACAACGCAGTTTGCACCGTTCATTTCGCCGGCAAGAATGGAGGCTTTAACGGAACCGGTGTCGCCGGTGATGATGATGATATATTTGCCGGGGCATACAGTGGAAGTTCTGATAAGAGAAACGTCCGCTGCTTTGAGCATTACATCGCAGGTTTCGATACCTTTTGCAATGCTGTTGAATTCAAGCATTCCGATAGTCTGGATCATTTGCTCTCCCTCCTTAATACTACTCTGTCAGTAACAGCGATAACTTCGCCGTCAAAGCTTGCATAAACATTCGCACCAAGTTTGCCTTCGTCCATCTGGCCGATTATGTCGCCTTTCTTAACTTTGTCGCCAACGGCAACACAAGCGGTGGAAGGAGCGCCGATATGCTGTTTGAGAGGAATCTCAACAGTTTCGGGTTCAAGAACGATGGGTTCATCGGTAAGAAGATGTTTGCCATAGTATTTGGTAAGGTCAAGACGAGCTGCAAGGCGGTTGGTCGGAATCTTTCTGACCTCGCGTTCAGGTCTTTCAACGGGTTCCATGTTCTTGGGAACATCGATTCCTCTTGCGCGAAGCTCGTTCTTGATATAAACGTTTGCTTTTCTGGGAGCAAGGTGCATCGGGCAGGAGAAGAGTTCGCAAGCGCCGCATTCGCAGCAGTTGATTGCATGTCCGAATACGCGAAGGAATTCGTCATTATCGTTGATCATGTTAACTCTGTAAAGGTTTCTCATAATCTTATGAGGTTCAATATCATGACCAATCTGATATCTGGGGCAGTTATCAGTGCACATACGGCACTGGATGCAGCTGGATTTTGCTCTGTTCTTCATGGACTCGGATTTGAGGTGAGCCCATCTTACAAGGTGATGATCTTTGGGAAGAACGATGATGTTACCATCGGTTTTGGTGATAACAAGTTTATCGATATCTTCTTCCTGATCGTGAACACCGCCCATCATAGGTCCGCCCATGATTACTGCATAGTTGGAAATGGTGGGGTTTGCTGCTTCAACGCACGCACGAACAGAAGTTCCGAGCGGTACGGAAAGCATAACAGGATGTTTTACTTCACCGACAACGCTGAGGAATTTATCGGTAACAGGTTTGCCCTCAAAAGCATCTACGATGTTGAGAACAGTACCGACGTTGTCAACAACAGCGCCTACCATAAGCGGAATTCCTCTTTCGGGAACGGATTTACCGGTGATTTCGCAAACGATTACCTGCTCGTCACCAGCCGGGTAGAAATAGCCCATTTTGTGGAGTTTGATGTCGCTTCCGGCTTCAGCAATAGCAGCTTCGAGAGCAGCAATTTCGGTTTTGTATGCTGCTTTAAGAGCTATGTACTTTTTGTCAGCGCCGAGTTCTTTTGCGATCATGTCAACACCTTTTACAAGGTCTGCTGCTCTGGTACGCATGAGGAACTTATCGGTTTCGATAAGGGGCTCACACTCTGCTGCATTGACAATGAAGTACTCGGATTTAGCGTTCAGTTTTACATGGGTAGGAAAACCTGCGCCGCCCGCACCGACTATACCGGCATTCTTTACGGTTTCGACTAAACTCATATGAATGCACCTCCCTGTAATTTTCTGCAATTTACGCTTTAATAAAATCCAGAAGAATATAAATTATAATACAAATTTATATTCTTCTGTCATAACGCACTTAATTCATTAAGGCTGAATTATTTGCCTGCCATCTGTTTGGCAACTTCGTCTGCGAAGTTTTCCTGTTTTTTCTCGATGCCTTCGCCTTTTTCCATGCGAACGAATTCAGTGATTTTGATGGAACCGCCGAGTTCTTTTGCAACTTTTTCGGTGTAGCCTTTGATATCGAGATCAGGATCTTTTACGAATTCCTGGTTCATGAGGCAGTTTTCTTTATAGAATTTGCCGATTCTGCCGTCAACCATTTTTTCTTTAACTGCGTCGGGTTTGTTTGCAAGTTTTTCGTCGTTGCTGATCTGAGCAAAGAGGATTTCTTTCTCATGAGCAATAACTTCTGCGGGAACGCAGTGCTCGCAGATGTAAGAGGGGTTTGCTGCAGCGACCTGCATAGCAACGTCTTTGCCGTATTCAGCAAAGCCTTCTTTGTCTGCAACATCGGTTGCAAATTTTACCATAACACCGATGGTGCCGCCGCCGTGAACATAAGTTGCAACATCGCCTTCGTAACGAACGAAGCGGCGAACCTTGAGGTTTTCACGGATTTTAAGCTGTCTGTCCTGAAGGTGTTCGTTAACGGTTCTGCCGTCAACAACACATGCGAGGAGAGCTTCAACGTCTGCAGGAACGTTGTCGATAACAGCCTGTCCTGCAAGTTTTACAAACTCACGGAAGTCTTCGTTCTTGGAAACGAAGTCGGTTTCGGAGTTAACTTCGATTGCAACGGAAACTTTCTTTTCTGCATCGGTAAATGCAAGAACAAGACCTTCTGCTGCGATTCTGCCGGATTTTTTTGCTACGGATGCAAGACCTTTTTCACGAAGGAATTCAACTGCTTTTTCCATGTCGCCATCGGTTTCGATGAGAGCTTTTTTGCAGTCGAGCATTCCGCATTCGGTCATTTCACGGAGAGTTTTAACGTCTTGAGCGGTAAAGGGCATATTATTCTGCCTCCTCTTCAGATTCTTCAGGAAGATTCTGTTCACCCTGTCTGCCTTCGATGATAGCGTCAGCGATGGTGCCTGCGATGAGTTTTACAGCGCGGATAGCGTCATCGTTGCCGGGGATAACATAATCGACATCGTCGGGGTCACAGTTAGTGTCAACAATAGCTACGATCGGAATACCGAGTCTTTTTGCTTCTGCAACGGCAATTTTTTCTTTTCTGGAGTCAACGATGAAAAGAGCGCCGGGAAGCTCGGTCATATCTTCGATACCACCAAGGAATTTTTCAAGTTTTTCGATTTCAAGAGTAAGTTTGGTTGCTTCTTTCTTGGTAAGACGTTCGAAAGTGCCGTCTTCTTCCATTTTGCGGAGCTGCTGAAGACGAGCGATTCTTCTTCTGATGGTTTTGAAGTTGGTGAGCATGCCGCCGAGCCAGCGAGCGTTTACCCAGTAAGCGCCTGCTCTTTCAGCTTCTTCACGAACGGAGTCAGCAGCCTGTTTTTTGGTGCCAACGAAAAGAACGGATTTGCCTTCTGCAGAAATTTCGTTTACGAAGGAATATGCTTCCTCGATTTTTTTAACGGTTTTCTGAAGGTCGATGATGTAGATTCCGTTTCTTTCGGTGAAGATATACGGAGCCATTTTAGGGTTCCAGCGGCGGGTCTGGTGGCCAAAGTGTACACCAGCTTCAAGCAGCTGTTTCATAGATACTACGGACATTGTTTTTTTCCTCCTTGTTATTACCTCCACCCCAGTCATTTCCCGGCAGCAACCGGGCTTTTCCCGGTCAACGACCGACGGGATTGTGGGGTGTGTGTGCTTTTAGAAGACGCACTTATAGACTTACAGTCTTCCAGCCATTAGATTATAACACTAAAAGCAATTTATTGCAACCGTTTTTGCTGTTTAATAAAAGAAAATATTTAAAAATTTTTGTATTAAATTTTGTTTTTCGTTGTGTATTCTGCCACATTCTTTTATTTTTACCAGAATTGTGTCTTTGCCTACTGCTTCGATTTTATCCCAGCCTATGGAAAGGTCTTCTTCATTTTTTAAAAAACCAAAAAATCTTGGTTTTTGTTTGATTATCAACGCATTTATTTTTCTGGTTTCTGTATCAAAAAGAATGTCCCCGACAAAACCGAGAGAGCTTCCGTCAAGGATATTTATTATCTCTTTTTCACAAATTTCTTCAAAAGTTACAAACATGTTACGCCCCTCCCCTTTTGAAAATATATTCAGTTCAAAGTATTTTTCTGTATGTCCGTGCTCAATTTTTACCAGATTTTTATTTCGTGCTCAAATGAATATATCCGTGCTCAAAAGTCAAAAATCAACTTTGCAAAAACATTTCGAACGGGGAATTTTTTATGTATTACGGTAAAGTTGAAATCTGCGGGATCAATACTGCAAAGCTTCCGGTGCTCACAGAAAAGGAAAAGACAGAACTTTTGAAACTTGCAAAAAACGGCGACAAAAACGCGAGAGAAAAAATGATAAACGGAAATCTGCGGCTTGTTTTAAGCGTGGTCCAAAAATTCTCCGGCCGTGGAGAACCTCCGGATGATCTTTTTCAGGTGGGCTGCATCGGTCTTATCAAAGCCATTGATAATTTTGACCCAAGCCTTGATGTGCGCTTTTCAACTTATGGGGTACCGATGATTATAGAATGTCGAAACAGTATTTATCCATAAGGAATTGCCTTCTATTTCGGGCAATTCCTTATTTTTTTATCTTCTTGCAAAACAACTTTGCAGTTTCAAATGGACATCGATGGTACCATCTTTGTTTATTATAATCCTATCAATAAGTTCCTGGCTAACGGATTGTTTTTCTTTATCTGTCATGGTTTCCCAGGCGGTTTTTATGGTTTTGAAAAGTTCCCTTGCCTTGCCGACTTTTCTGCTGATTTTCTGTTTTTCATCTTCGCTCTGAAGCTGTGCTTTGATTGATTTTATCTGTCGGCTTATTTCCTGGATTTTTTCTTCAATAATATCCGGAAGTTCTTCGCTTTCCCCGTTCTCGATTTTATCAAGTCTCGCGTAGTAAGAATTAAGCCTTGCGTTCGCTTTTTTAAGTTCTTCCGTAAGTGAATCCCTGACATTTATTCCGGCAGATTTTACGTTGTCCTCATCTCCCAAATATGTCATTCTGAAAAGTTCGCCGATTACGGCTTCTTCTATTTCGTACGCCCAGAAAAGCTCGTTCTCGCAGTTCTCGTCTTTCACAAGGTTCGGTTTGGATTTCTGCCTTGAATAGCAGACGATTTTGCATTCTCCGGATTTGCCCCATTTCTGATAGCGCATTTTAGCACCGCATTCGCCGCAGACCAGGAGACCAGAAAGCAGATAGTTGGAATCCACTCTGTGGACGCTTCTCTTTTCAATTTCGTCCTGCGCTTCCTGCCAGCGGTCAAGGGAAATGATTGCTTCGTGCTCTCCCTCATATTCCTCTCCGTCATAAATAACGCAACCAGTTAGGGATTTCCGTTTGAGGATCTGGGTGATGATTCTGTCTCCCTTGAAGCCGAGCATATCGGAAATTTTTTGCGGAGAAACTTTTTCCTCGATGTAAAGCCGGAAGATTTCCCGGATTTTTTCCGCTTCCTCCGGAATAACTATCAGCTTCGAAAGCTCCTTATCATAACGGTAGCCATAGGGAACGTTTCCGCCGCCGGACCATTTTCCGGAAGCGGCTCTCGCCTTTCTTCCGTCTTTAAGTTTTTTTACGATAAGGTCGCGGTCATACTCCGCAAGGGTTGCGAAAAGCATAAGCAAAAACTTGCTCTGTGGATTGTTTTTATCAATGCGGATTGCACTTTCCGCAACGGAAACAAAGTTTATGTCCTCTTTGTTGCCGTTTATAAGGCTGTTTTTACTGTCCTTTTTGGAAACTATGTAATCCTGTATGAACTGCAAAGTTCCGAGCAGGGTTCTGCCAAGACGGTCCATTCGGGGAATAACCATTGTGTTGATCCGGATATGGGATTTTTCCTTGTTGAAATCCTGAATCATGGAAATGATTCCCTGGAGCGCAGGTCTTTCCATATTTGTACCGGTATAACCGTCATCGATAAAAAGAACGAGGTTTTTATAACCATTCAATTTACAGTAGTTGACTACCGCCGTTTCCTGCAAATCAAGGCCGTAACCAAGGTCCGCCTGTCTGTCTGTTGAAACACGGAGATAGCCCACGTTTATGAGATAATTTCCGTTTTCATCCGTTTCAACGGAATCATCGATTGCGATTTTCATATAACGGCTCAATTCAAGTATGTTCGTGAGTTTGTAATTCTTTTTTTCTGCCGCCAAAGGTATCACCCTTTCTGTTCTTTGGTATCATTCTATCATATAATTTCGCCTTACACAAGTATATTTTGATATTTTCATATGTATGGCGAAATTTGGAAAATTATAAAAGAAAAAGCAGAAACATTTCTGTTACTGCTCAAAAAATCAGCTTTCATATATTTCCCTGCGGTGACCCACAGAAAGCGCAAGAATAACCAATTCTCCGTCCTTTATCTCACAGATAAGCCTGTAATCGCCTATGCGGTATCTCCATTGACCGCTTCTATTCGCTGTAAGGCCCTTGCCGTGCTGTCTTGGGTCGGAACAACCCACAAGGTTCTTTTCAATCCAGGCTTTTATCATACGCTGAGTGTATCTGTCCAGTTTTTTAAATTCCCTTTCAAACCTTGCGGTTACCTCAACTTTATAGCTCATAAATCAAGTTCCTTCCAAAGTTCGGAAATGGGACGGCTTTTTTCTCCTTCGGCAACATATTCGGCGTGTGCTTCCTGCGCTATCGCAATATCGTATTCGTCCTCGATTTTTTCGAAAAGCGCTCTTTTAAATGCTTCGCCTACGGAAACGGAATGAAGTTTTGCATAGCTTTCCGCAAGGCTTTTTTCTTCTTCGGATAATCTGATGGAAAAACTCATAAATTCAGCCCCTTTCTCTGTAATACATTGTACTACGATATGGAAATTTTGTCAACGCTTTTTTAAGCCTTCTATGCAAAAAAGCACTTTTCCTTACCTGGATAGTGCTTCCTGCCTTTTTGCTTTCTTTTTAGGAGCTGTTTCTTCCGCCTGCATCCGATTATCAATGCAGTCGTTCACTATTCTGTCAATGGTGACGCTTTTGATATTGACCTCCGACGGTTCGACCATTTCGCCGTCGAGGAAAAGTCTTACTCTGAATCCCATAATCGAACCCGTCCTTTCCGCAAAGATTATTGACAGAAAAACAACTGATCATTCAG
Source organism: Oscillospiraceae bacterium (assembly GCA_018110905.1). GTDB lineage: Bacteria > Bacillota > Clostridia > Oscillospirales > Ruminococcaceae > UMGS1668. The sequence continues at coordinate 88,098 of JAGBAZ010000064.1, read as the reverse complement.
TTTTTCCGTCTGACTGTATTATAGTCGTTTTTCTGGTCTTTCTCATTGAGCGGCTTTTGAGCGAAAATTGAGCAAAAATCAAATATTAAATTTCCGTAAACTTCTCATTTTGCGTTGACAAGCCTTTTCCCTGTTGATATATTTTCCTTAGAATACAGTTTTTGAGAAGGGAGGATTTTATGGAACGCCTTGATTTTTATTCGGTAATCACAGCCATCAAAAAATACATCAGTGAAAACAAAAGCATTGACCAGGTGGATCTGCTTTACGAGCTTTTCGGTAGCTTCGCTTCGGAAAGCGGATATTATTTCGACTACGGTTCCGTTTGCAAATGGTTTAACGGTCAGAACAGGGTAAGTCCTCAGATTCCCTCCTTTTATTCAAAAAGCGAAAATTTTGAAAAACTGGTTTCCGATATTAAAAACCACATTCTGCCGCTGATGTTCGACAGCGCCACGGCAGTTAACGAAATTTATGAAATCGTTATCGGCGACAGCGGAATTTCCGAAAAGAAGAAGAAAAAGCTTCTTGAAAAACACCCATGCGAAAATGATTCCGAAGAAGCAGAATTTATTGCTTCCGCTTTGCTTTTCGCCATGGAACGGAATTTTATCAAGCGTGATTCCAAAACAAAATCCGTTCCGAATACAAAAACCTCCCCTGGTATAAGCGATTATATTTTCGGTTGCGGGGTACCTGCTCCCTGCAAAAATTTCTGCGGAAGAGAAAGCGAAATTGAAGCTCTGCATGAACTTTTATGCAAAAACGGAAAAGTATTCCTCTTTGGAATTCCCGGCATCGGCAAAAGCGAGACCGCAAAAGCATACGCAAAACATTATAAAAAGGAATATACCAATATTTTATATATATCCTATTCCGGTAACCTTGAACATGATATTGCCGAAATGGTTTTTGCTGATGATTCCCCTGAAGATAATTTTGAAAAGCGTTTTTCCCGACACAGCCGTTTTCTCAAAACGCTTAAAAGCGATTCTCTTTTGATTATCGACAATTTCGATACGACCTATTCAGACGAAAAACTGCTTTGGACCGTGCTCAAATTCGGCTGCCGTGTTCTTTTTACGACAAGAAGCCGCTTTGATAATCAAAAATGCCTTCATCTTCGGGAAATTGAAAACCTGGAAACGCTCCTTGTGCTTATGGAAAATTATTATTCCGACGCAAATAAGCATTCCGAAGCACTCAGTGAAATCATATTTTCCGTTCATAGTCATACCCTTGCGGTTGAGCTTGCCGCAAGACTTTTGGGAAACGGAATCCTTGAGCCGGAAGAACTTGCTGAAAAACTTCGGAAGGAAAAAGCTTCCCTTGATTCTTCCGACAAAATTAAAATTTTCAAGGACGGAAAAAGCGAAAAGGAAACTTATTATATTCATATCCACACTCTGTTTTCTCTTTATAAACTCTCGAAAGATGAAACAGATTTTATGAGAAATCTCACTTTTATTCCCTCTTCCGGAATAAGCGGAAAGCTTTTTGCCCATTGGCTGAACCTTAAAAATATGAACGTAATAAACGATTTGATTGAAAAGGGATTTGTTCAGGAAGGTTCTGGCAAAAGCATTTTGCTCCACCCGATGATAAAAGAGGTTGCCTTTGATGAAACAAAACCTACAATAAACAATTGCATAACTCTTATCAAAAGCTTGCAAAACATTTGTCTTCGCCACGGAGAAACTGTTCCTTATTATTTTCCAATGTTCCATACTATTGAAAATATCCTTGATATGATTACAGATGATGATACGGAAAAATTTCTGCTTTTTATGGAAGATGTTTTCCCCTATATGGATTGTTATAACTATAAATATGGCATGAAATGTATTCTTTTCAAAATGGAATCCGTTTTAAAAGATCCTTCTGTCGGAACGGCATCTGACAGAGCATTGCTCCATGAATACAATGCTTTTCTTGAGGATAATATAACAAAGCGAATCAAGGAAGAAGAAAAAGCTCTTTCTTTGATTACAGAAATCAATGAGGAAAACGCTCTTCTTACTGCAAATATCTGCAGTAATCTCGGCAGCCTTTATAGAATCTCTTATAATTATTCCAAAGCAAAAGAATACATGGAACGCGGAATACAGATTATAGAAAAATATAATCTTACAACCTATGACACAGTTACCCAGCTTGCAAATTATTCTGCACTTTTGGTTGATACCGGTGATTTTGATTCCGGCGTTAAGATGTATGAAAAAGTTCTTAAGATAATGAAAAAATCCGGTGGTGATAACACTCTCGGATGTGCGGAAATACTTCGTTCCTTAGGTTTTATTTACTACCTGAAAAGTGATTTCAAAAATGGATTAAAATACTATAAAAAATCCCTGAAAATATACGAAGACATTTTTAAAGACGAACCCGAAAAGATTGAAGAATATAAAAATGAAATCCAAAACGATTACGTAAATGTCGGTACGATACTTGGGAAAGCCGGTCAGAAAGCTCTGAAAAATCCAAAATAACAACAAAATTCTATTTTAAAACAGCTTGTGCAAAATTTGCACAAGCTGTTTTTTGCTCAATTTTCGCTCAAAAGCCGCTCAATGTAGTTTCTCTTTTGTTTTGTTAGAATGAATTTGCAAAGAAAAAGGCACCGTTTTCAAAAAAACGGTACCGAATCAAATCCTAAGCAAAACATCAAATCAAAAAAATGAACGGAGGTTATAAAATGAAAAACCTGAACAATGTCAAAATCATCGCCGTTGACCACGGTTACGGCAACATTAAAACCGCAAACACTGTTTTCCCTGCCGGAATCACCGAATATGAAAGCGAACCGATTTTCGCCGGGAATATTCTTGAATACGGCGGAAAATTTTATCGAATCGGCGAAGAACATAAGGAATTTATCCCTGATAAATCATCCGATGATGATTACTACCTTCTCACCCTTGCGGCTGTTGCAAAAGAACTGAATACTTTTGGAATTAAAGAAGCAGATGTTCATCTTGCCGCAGGACTTCCGCTTACATGGGTAAGAAAACAGCGCGAAGAATTCCGAAGCTACCTTATGCAAAACAAAACCGCCGAATTCCGTTTTAACGGAAAAGACTACAAAATCCGTTTTATCGGTTGCAGTATCTATCCCCAGGGATACCCCGCCGTAATCAGCAAAATATCCGATTTTGACGGAACAAATCTTCTTGTGGATATCGGAAACGGAACCATGAATATTCTTTACATCAGCAACAGAAAACCTATTGAAAGCCGCTGCTGGACGGAAAAAGCCGGCGTAAACCAATGTATGATCGCCGCTAAAAATGCTGTTCTTGATAATTTCGGAATAAAAATCGATGATTCCGTTATAGAAACCGTTATACGCAAAAGAACCGCAGATATCGCAAAACCTTATCTCGACTGCATTCTCCGCACCGTAAACCAATATGTGAACAACATTTTCGCAATACTGCGAAAATATGAATACAATCCGGATTTGGTAAGACTCTATGTCATCGGCGGCGGTGGCTGTCTTATCAAAAATTTCGGAAACTACGATAAAGAACGAGTAACCATCATCGACGATATCTGTGCAACCGCAAAGGGATATGAATATATCGCATATTCTTCTCTTCGCAGAAAGGAACACCAATGAAAAACGAAGTTAAAACCACAAATATTCGCTTCAATCTTGGAAAAGAAATTCAAAAGAAAGCATGGCAATATCTTCAAACGATGGATAAAAAGAAATTCAAATCATACAGCAACGCTGTTTCAATAGCTATTGTATATTTCTTTGAAAGATACTACCGAAGCGAAAATGATCCTTATCTTGAAACAAGAGAAAAGGAAGAAAAATTTATCGAACGAATAGTTTCTTCCGTTGAAAGTTCCATTGAAAAATCCCTTCCTTTTTTTCTCTCCGGCTGTGCCGCCGTAATAAACAGCTCCTCATCCCCTCCTCCTGAAAAATCCAAACCCGAAGAAAACTTTGACTGGGATTTTCTCGGCGAATAAAACAAGTACGAAGGAGAGGACGTTATGAACAATTTTATCACAAAAGAAACGGTCTTTCCTCCGTATATGTTCTTCCCTAAATTCCTGATCAGCGAACGCCGGATAAACGAAACCGCAAAAATCCTTTATTGCTTATTGCTCGACAGAGCAAGGCTTTCGCTCAAAAGCGAAAAATGGATTGACGACTGTGGAAACGCCTTTGTTTCCTTTTCTCTCAAGGAACTGGCAACTGTTATCGGCAAAAGCGAAATGACCGTAAAAAGCTCTTTGCGGGCTTTGGAAGGCATTGACCTTATCGCAAGAAAGCGCAGGGGCGGCGGACTTACAAACAGGATTTATGTAAAAATCCCGCCTTTTACTGAAAGACAGAATATTATCCCTTTGACGGAAAGAAAACCTTCCCCACCCTATATAAGCAATAACAAAGATAAAGATTATAAAAGAATTTATGAATGCAAGGAGGACGAAAGCTTATGAAACCCGATGAATATCTTAACGAGGACGGAATTGTTTATTGCAAAAACTGCGGCACTCCCCGGCAGCTGAGAATTTCGATCTTCGACCGGGAACAGCTTGTTCCCATAAGTTGCCGATGCCAGCTTGACAGAATTAACGAACAGCGCCGAAAAGAAAAGAAGCGGGATTTTCGTCAAAGGGTTCTGGCTTTGAGGAAAAGCGGACTTTCCGACGAGCGTTTTCCGAATACACCTTTGAAAACGACAAAGGCTATAACCCGGAAATGGAAAAGGCAAAAACTTACGTTGACCGCTGGGCGGAAATGAAGGAGAAAAATCTCGGACTGCTCATCTGGGGAAACGTCGGAACCGGAAAAACCTTTTTCGCCGGCTGCATTGCAAACGCCCTGATTGAAAAAGGTATCCCGGTTGTTATGACCAACTTTTCAAAAATCATCAACACCTTGACCGGAATCTTTTCTGAAGAACGAAACCGATATCTTGAATCCTTAGTAAAATGTGAACTGTTGATAATAGACGACCTTGGAATCGAGCGAAATTCCGAATTCGCGCTGGAACAGGTTTTCAGCGTGATCGACAGCCGCTACCGCAGCAAAAAGCCTCTAATTGTCACAACTAACCTCACCCTTGATGAAATCCAAAATCCTGAGAATCTTGCCAAAGCAAGGATATATGACCGAATTCTGGAGCTTTGTGTTCCTGTAAAAATCAACAATGCAAACATACGAAAACAGAATGCAGCTGAAAAACTCAAAGAACTGCGCAACATTTTTGAATCCGGTGCTTGATTTATCTCTTTTCAGCACCATGATTTACCGTCTGAAAAAAGAAACTGAATATTCATATCGATTTTTATATTTTTTGATACCAAAGTTGTATCATTAACAAACAAACATATTTTTCTCTTTTGTAAAAATTACCGGCGGTGAGAATCCGCCGGTAATCCGTCGCAAGCATCGCCTTTGGACGGCCAAAGGCAGTTTGGCAGGTGAAATCCCCTGCAACCCCAACAGAAAGGAGTGATAAGAATGAGAAAACGAACCAAATCCGTAAAAGTCCGCCTCTATGAAACTGAGATGAAAACTCTTGAGAAAAACGCAAAAAAGGCAGGACTTCCGAAGGAAACATATATCCGAATGTATATAAATGGTTATGTTCCGAAAGCAAACCCGGACGAGGTTTTCTGGAGCATGATGCGTCAGCTTTACGGAATCGGAAACAACCTAAACCAGATCGCGCGAATTGCAAACGCTACCGGAAACATCGACGCGGAAAAATACAACCAGAATTTTGAAAAGTTTTGCAAAGCGATTACAAAAATCGAGGAAGCGGTACTTTTGCCGGAGGAGATTTAACAAAAGAATGACCGGTATAAACAAATTGTTATACCGGTCATTGCATACAGAGTTTCACCGAATTTACGGAGTTGTTTGCTACACATTACTGTGTAGGGAGGCAACTTTCTTACCTCCATATTTAAATATTTACCGCAGTTTTTTCTGTCAACCGTTATTGCGGCTTTACGGTTTTCCAGGAGGTTGTTATAGTTTTCTATAGTCTTTTGTACTAACAACAATATCAAAAAAACTATCGCACAAATAAATTCAGCGTTTGCCTATGTACGCTCAACAGAACCTACACTAAATTGTTTTATTATCGCATCAGCTATTAGTTCGCTGATGATTGCGGAACCTATATTCGCTGTTACCGTCTTAAGCTATTCGCTCACTGCTGCGAAAACAGTGGAGGCGAATTTCTTAATTTTTGTCATTATTTTTTTGACATACATTAATTTTCAATTTTGTTACACCGCTTTCGCGGAGGCCACATCATTTCTGTGTGGCTCTTGCAGTCACCTGCAAGTTCAGACTGTGCCTTCAACCGCTTGGGTTGCTCCGTGTCCAGTCGTTACACCTTCCTGTAAAGCAGGCTTGGCTCGGCGTTTTCTGTAAACAGCTAATTATTTCTTTTCATAATATCCACACAGCTTTGCAGTTCCACAATGCTGTAAATAAATTTCGCATTGAGGGCAGGTGCAAACGCGGTTTATACCTTTTCCCTCTGCAAAAATACAATGTGCAGGATGCCTTCGGGAATCTTTTGCTTTAAGCGTTTCCAAATGTGCAGAAACACCCTGCATCTGACTTAAGTTCGGCATTTTATCACTCCTTATTCCACTGCCGATAAATCAATCCACATTGCGGGGCGGACAGCACACCGGGCAAAATCCACATTAAAACTGTTCTTTTGATCCGTATTTTTATAGTTAATATACTCAACTAAATTTTGGGCATTTCCAAAAGAGCGAAGCCACCACCAACAATTTCCTTTTGATTCGTCAGCAAACGCCCCATTAGCTATAGCATATGCTGTCGGTTTACATAATTTATCTTTATAAGTTTTGAAATATTTATCCGTCTCACTTATACTTAATAAGAAGATTTTATCTTGAGTATTATTACCAGAACTTGTTTTTTGTTCACTATTCCAAGCTCCCGCAATTACCATTGTTGGAATAACTTCCTTTTCAGCTTCAGAAAAAGCAAAATTCAAAAAATCATTATTCAACCAACTACGAAGAGTACATTTTTCCCAAGTAGTGTTTTCATTTTTGGTATTAAATGGTTTACAATCAAGGGCATATTTGCTTATAACAAGAATTTTACCACCATTTGAATCAATAACAATCCATTTTATTTCTTCTTTGCCATTAGATGTATCGTTATCTTGTTCATACGCTCCTAGTATTATTTCATCACCGATTTTTATATCTCCAAGATTTTTAATTTTTTGTATACGGACACTAGACACTATTTCAGCAGAATCTTTATAATCTCCAAGTTTAATAAAAATATTATACGCCTCTTCATATTTTCCTTCTTCCACAAGAGCAACAGCAGCATTATATTCGTTCTGCGGCTGAATTACAGTTATAAACACAACGATTGCAGCAATAGAAATAAGTGCGATTGACGTCACGATTGCTGCCATTATTTTATTTTTCTTCTTTCTCTTTTCTGCCGCAATTCTATCCACTTCGGCTTTATGCTGTGCTTCGATTCTTGCTTTTTCTTCCTTTTGTTCAAGTATGCAAATCCTGTCTTTACAAATTTCTATTTGATTAGAAGCGTCTCGCCACTCCAAAATCGTTTCAAATTTTTCTATTGCATATTTATATCCAGCAATAGTTTGTGTATTTTTATATTCGCATGCCTCGAGGTAAATTGAATTTTTTCGTTCATCCTCAGCTTTTTCAAGGCTCTCTTTTTTTCTTTTATCAGAATCTTTATACCCGGATATTTTTCCATATGTTTCTGCAGCTTCAGCAAATGAAGAACAACTATATTTTCTCTCTGCTTGCTGGTAAATTGTTTCTTTTCTTGCTTCTTCTGCCAAATCAATGCACTTTTCTTTTCTTGCTTTTGCGTCCTTAAAGTTCAAAACTTCGCCAAATTTTGCAGCCGCTTCTTTATAATCATCTTCAGATTCTGCTGAATTCATAAATCCGCAGGCGGCGTTGTAAATTACATTTTTACGGTTCAGTTCGTTGCGCTCTCTGATTTGCTTGTTATAACTCTTAAGTTCCTCACAAAGTTTTTCATCACCGAAACGAATTATTTTTTTGTAATTGTTTCGGTTGTCGAACGGGTCAGAACAACTACTCAAATATTCTTTTTTACTGATTCTGAGTTCCGCCATAAGCTTTCCAAGATATGCTTCTGCATTTTCCGCATCGAGGTCAAGAACTTTTTCACAGTATTCGTCCGCGCTTTCCCATTCCCTGTCCTCGAGGAACATAAATGCACGCTTGAGAAGCTGGGCGGTGTTCGGTTCACTTCCGGAAGAAGCGACAACTTTTGTAACAACCGGTGCAACCACTTTCGGCTCATCTTTTACAATAACCTTTTTGATGCCGCGGACTACATCGTTGATAAAACCGATTTTACCCATATCCTGCGCCTGAAGGTGAGCAAAATCCTCCGGCAGATCGTAAGCATCCATATCCTTATAGCAAGGAATAAGAAGCTTGGAACGGTCGGTTTTCATAAGGTTCATAAAACGGCTCCATTCGTTTTTGACCCATACCGCTTCAAAATATTCCGGCTTTGTTCCGATTGCAAGCATAACCTTTGCACTGTTAAGAGCGGCAAATATGTAAGGTTCATATTCCTGACCGAGCTTGTCCTCAAGGGTGATTGCGGCATAGAAAACTTTAAAACCCTCCTGAGTAAGCTGATAGTAAATATCGTTGGCGATGGCGCTATCAACAGTGCGTTTTCCATTTTCGTCCGTTTCTTTATAGCAGATAAAAACATCGAATGGCTTTTCGTTTTTGACGATGCTCAAAATGTTCTTCTGGATAGAATCAATTGCTTTAGCTTCGTGCTCATAGACTTCTCTCTGCACAGAATCCGCATGCTCAAGCGCTGCAAGGTATTCTGCGCTTGCGGTTATGGATTCATAGGAAGTTCTGTGACAGGTGGGAATACGTTCAAAAGTTTTCGGATCTTCAACGTATTCAATGCCGTATTTGCAGAGAATTATGCCCCAATGAGCTTCTGCTTCGGTATTGTCCTGCTCAAGAATTTTCTCATAGATTGCTTCCGCTTTATCGAATTCACATTTAAGGCGAAGATTATTTGCGCGGTTGAAAAGATTTGCAACAACGCCGTCATCGGTTTTCGGCAAAGTCTGTTTAGTGCCGCAATAATCACATACTGCAACGCTTTCGCCGTTATTTACTTCAAGTGCTCCGCCGCACATTTTACATTTGAATACTGCCATTTTATGAACACTTCCTTGTTAAGTTTAATCTAAAATTTTCATCATTATATCATCATCAAAGAGCCTGCCGCATTCCGGACATTTAACATCTTCCCCCTCCAAATAAAGATCCAATAATTTCTCCACTTTATTATCTAAGGAAAAGCCACAATATGGACAGCGTTTTTCGTTCGTAATACTTTTATGTGTATTGGATTTATTTATTGATTTTACGGTGTTCTTTCCAAGTTTTTTCTTGCATTCTTCAATTTTTAATTTGGAATCCTTATATCCTTTTATAGACATGAATTTTTCAAGCGCCAGCTCGGCAGAATTACTTATACGGGTATTGCTGAGAAGAGCACAGGCTTCAAAATATATTTCTTCTATATCAGATACCGCATCCACATAATCCATGTTTGTATTTATTTGTCCGGAAAGTTCTTCATCGTTCGAAATATATTCCTTTATTCTCTCATTCAAAAGCAGAACATCACCTGCATTTTGGTAATTAAATAATTTAATAAGTACATTTTTATCAAGTACTTTTTCAGTTACAATATCGAAACTATTTTTGAACTCTTTTTCTTTTTCCTGAAGAAAAGCCTGTTCATTTTCTACAGATTGTTTGCTTTCCTCTGCAGTTTTTATTTTTTCTCTAAATTCTTCTTCTGTTTTGGAACATGTAACTATAGAATTATATTTTTTCCTGTCACATTCCAACCTTTGTCTTTTTGCTTCCAGTCTTTCAATTTCATCGGAAATTTCTTTCTTTTTTGAAAAAGCAAAAACTCCAAGATTTTCCTTTTCTTTTGCAAGAAAAACTATTCTGTTATATGTTTCTGTAATTTCTTTATCGATATCCAATAATTTATTACGTGCATCAGAAACAGTTTCAAATTCGCTTATCCAGATAGTCAAATTACTTTCAACACTGCAAAATTTTTCTTTAACGTTATCTAGAGCCTTTCTTGCAGAGTTATATTCGGCATATGCTTCGGAATATTCTTTCCAAATTCGGTCTATGACTTCATATTCTTCCATCTTTATACGGCATTCTTCTGCATATTTGGGCGCATCCAAATAATCTCCCAAAGCAAGCAGTCTGTGATAAAGATTTTCCAAACTGTCAAAATTTGTTGATGTTTCTACATTGTCAATCAAAAATAAGTACTTCTCTTTTTTCTTTTTTTCCTGCTCAAGGCGTTTTTTCTCCGCAAGCTGCTCTTCTTTTTTGCGTTTTTCTTCTTCTATTCTGTTCTTTTTGTTTTCAATTATCGCATCAATTTTCTTTTTTGCTTCACCGGTTGCAAAACGAATAGCCTTCTTGAAATTTGCTCTGTTTTCAAAATCATCATTAATGTTTGAAAGCTCATCAATATCAGTAACTTCAAGCTCAACGCAAAGTTTTCCAAGATATGCTTCTGCACATTCCGGATCCATATCCAGAACTTTTTCAAAGTATTCATCAGCACTTTCCCATTCCTCATCTTCAAGGAATATGAATGCGCGTTTGAGAAGAGGTGCAGCATTTCCTGCAGGTGCAGATGCTACTGCGGCGGCAGTAAAAGCTGGTGCTTTCTGCTCATCTTTTACAATAACCTTTTTGATTCCGCGGACAATGTCGTTGATAAAACCGATTTTGCCCATATCCTGCGCCTGAAGATGCGCAAATTCGTCCGGAAGTTCATAGGCATCCATATCCTTATAGCAAGGAATAAGCAGTTTTGTGCGGTCGTTTTTCATAAGGCGGAGATATCTTGACCATTCGTTTTTCACCCAGACGGCATTAAAATATTCCGGTTTTGTACCAATGGCAAGCATAACTTTTGCGGAATTGAGCGCGGCAAAAATGCAGGGTTCATAAGCAGAACCCAGCTTGTCCTCAAGGGTGATAGCGGCATAGAAAACCTTATAGCCTTCCTGGGTAAGCTGGTAGTAAATATCGTTGGCGATGGCACTGTCAACAGTGCGTCTTCCGGCAGAATCCGTTTCTTTATAGCAGATAAAAACGTCGTAAGGCTCTTCTTTTTGGGAAAGTTCGAGAATCTCCCTTTGAATACGGTCAATTTCCTTTGCCTCGTTTTCATAAACGATTCTCTGGACGAGATCGGCATATTTTATTGCGGATTTATAGTCTTCGTCCGCAATTACGGAATCGTAGGAAGTTCTGTGGCAGGTGGGGATACGCTTGAAAGTTTTAGGATCCTCCACATATTCAATACCATAGCGGCAGAGAATTATACCCCAATATGCCTCGCATTCGTCCTCTTTTGCTTGCACGATTTTTTCATAAATTGCTTCCGCTTTGTCAAATTCGGACTTCATACGAAGAGTATTTGCCCTGTTGAAAAGGCTCTGAATATTTTCATCTTTTACAGTGGGAACAGTCTGAGTCGTTCCGCAGAAATCGCATTCGACTACTTTCATTCCTTCGGTGACCTCAAGGTCACCGCCGCACATTTTACATTTGAATACTGCCATTTTTCTGTCCTCCGGATTTTATTTCAAGGTTTGGAGTTCTTTTTCTATTTCCGCAATTCTTGCTTCAACTTTTGCTTTTTTGCCACCGCTGAAAAGGCCTTTTATGTTGGAGAGTTCCGCTTCAAGGGTTGCTTTTTCTTTTTCAAGAGACTCAATTTTAGCTTTGCGGGCGGCTTCCTGTTCAGCTTTTTCTCTCATTTTCTTTTCATACCGTTCTTTCAGCATTTTTTCTCTTTGTTCCGCAAACTCTTCCGCATCATCAAATATCTTGCACGCCCAACAGTTACATTGCTTATTGTTGTCTATTCCTTTAATTTCGGCACTTCCGTCAAAATAAATTACAACTGTATTAAAGTTATTCGCAAAAACTCCCGCAATCTTTCCTTTTTTAAAATTATAACGAGACTGGTTTCTATTTTTATGCACCAATTCCCCATTGCTTTGAAGTGCTGTTATATCACCATCACGTTCACTAGCAGCAATTACGATATCTCTCCAATCTGAAATATCATATTTATTTCCTGTTTGCACAACAGTTCCGTTTCGTTTAACACCTAAAGTATTCTCTTCAGAAGTTTCAATTGCAACTATATCTTTCCATTCAGAAACATTACATTGTTTACTGCCGTTTTCTCCTACTGCAACAACAGTACCATCAGATTTTAAACCTACAATATGTTTACCGCTTGTCGAGATATCGATAATATCTTTCCACTGAGAAATTTTTTCGCTATAGTCGCCTTTTTTTACTACAGTTCCATCGATTTTAAGAGTAATATAGTCTTTTTCTTCAAAAACCAATACTTTTTTTATCTCAGTACAGTCCGAAAAATCATAATCCGGACTTTTTTTATATTCAGAATTCACATTATCAGAATCTTTAGTCTGAGTGATTTCACCAGTCTTTTTAAAGCCGATAAATCCAAATTCCGGCCACTGCTGATTATTATCATAATGGTCAAGCACAAAACAAATGCTGTCTAAATTCCACAGTTCACTTTTTTTAACACATGCCGCAGTTGTTGATTTACCTGAAACATAAGCATGTCCTTTATTAAGAAAAACGATATGTGGATTGCCAAAAGAAAGCTGACTTTCAACATGTTTTACAATCTTTCTGTAACATTCTCTTTTTTGTGCGGACACTTCTTCTAAAAGATTTTTTACTTCGTCCATTTCTTCATATCCGACAAAAAGTTCTTTGATTTTATCATAATCTGACAGCCTTTTTGCATTTCTTAATAAATTATCAGCTGTTTCAAACTTAGAAACTTTTTCTATTTCCCATTTTTCATTAAAAATGTGTATTTCTTCTTGTTCTTTTCTTTTTTCTCCCGCGATGCGTTCCTCTTCTTTGCGCTTTCTTTCTTCAAATCTTGCTTTTTGTATTTTTGCTTGTTTTTTTAATTTTTCTTTAAGATCATCATCAGCTATGCAAAGTATATTTTTGTAATAATCGCTATCTTCTATATTACCTTTTTCCGACTCGGAAAGTTTTTCAATATCGTTAACTCTCATTTCTGCGCAAAGCTTGCAAAGATGCGCTCTGACATTAGCCGGGTCGAATCCAATCGCCTTTCCCGCAGATTTACTCGCTTCAAAATATTTTCCATTTTTAAGATCTTCGAACGCCAAATCAAGAATCCCGCTTACATTTATGTTCGGAATATTTTGTGTACTTGCTCCAACAACTCTTTCTTTTATAACTTCTTTTACGATAACTTTTTCAACAACAGTTTCTTTCTTCTCCTCAACCCCAAGGATTTTGCAGACACCTCTGGTAAGATCCTGAACAAAGCCGAGTTTGCCCATATCCTGTGCCTGGAGGTTTCTGAACTCAGCAGGCATATCGTATGCGTCGATATCTTTATAGCAAGGAATAAGCACCTTGCTTCTGTCGGTCTTCATAAGAGAAAGAAATCTGCTCCATTCGTTCTTGACCCAGACAGCATTGTAGTATTCTTCTGCGGTGCCGATGGCAAGCATGATTTTTGCGCTGTTCAAAGCCGCAAATATGTAGGGCTCATATTCCTGACCAAGCTTGTCTTCAAGAGTTATGCGTGCAAAGAAAACCTTGAGTCCTTTTGCGGTCAAGGCATCATAGATATCCTGTGCAAGAACGCTGTCCATGGTTCTGTCGCCTTTGGAATCAGTTTCTTTGTAGCAGATGAAAACGTCAAAAGGCTTTTCGCGGTTTACGATGGTGAGAATGTTCTGCTGAAGAGTATCGATTATCCTTGCTTCGGAATTATACACTTTCTTTGCGACCGGGTCGGAAAGCTCAATGGCAGTTTTGAAGTTGCTGTCGTCAAAAATGCTTTCAAATGCAGTTCTGTGGCAGGTTGGAATTTTTTCCGCCGTTCTCGGGTCATCTACATATTCAATACCGAATTTGCAAAGGCAAAGGCCCCAGTAAGCTTCTGCTTCCCGGGGAAATTCGGAGATGATATTTTCATAAACGCCTGCCGCGCGGTCAAATTCGTTTGCGATTCTGAGTCTGTTTGCGCGGTTGAAAAGATTCGTTTTCTTTTCGTTGTCGCTGTTCGGAACGGTCTGGGTCGTTCCGCAATATTCACATTCGACTACTTTCATTCCTTCGGTGACCTCAAGGTCGCCGCCGCACATTTTACATTTGAAAACTGACATGTTTATGCCTCCGCAAAATTTTTTACAATGTTAAACTTACTAAAGAATTATTTGGGTTCAGTTGAATGGGAAAAAATTGGTATTTGGCAATTTTTTGTGATTCTTTTTCAAATATGAACTCTATACCTTTGTCGGTGAGTTTTACTTCATCAAAAAAATTGTAAGCGTTATTAAAATAATCAAATTCACCGATAAAGCCTTTTTTATAAAGATATTCTGCAATAGCAATTAAAGTGTCGTTATTTGGGCATAAACTTCTATCCAACACAATTTTATCATTATTTTTATACTTAATTATTTCTAACAAAAAAGCTTTAATTTCTATTTTAGACGGTATAATCTTTGTATCATCTGGTATAAAAATAAACTTTCCGTCTTTTCTTACACCTATAATCATATCATCTTGTTTTCTTTTTCTAATTTCTTTTTCATCAAGATTAAAAATGTGGCTTGCTTCTTTTACTGTCATAAACAACGCATCCTTGTTTGATTACTTCTTAAACGCCTTGCAAACTTTGTTTCTTTCTGCAAGAAGGTTGGAAATTTCGGTTGCTTTTTCGATGATATCTTCCACATCGTTTTCGGCAACTTCTTTTTTGAGTTCCTCAAGTTCTTCGGTTATTTCGTCCTCAAGTTCCTTGGTTGCATCGCTGGAAACCGGGTCGCTGTATCTGAATGCTTCGGAAAGTTTTTCAAGTTCTTTCTTTGCGGTTTCGTCTTTGCAGCGGTCAACAATTCCGGCAATATCAATTTTGAAAAGAGTGATTTTCTTTGTATCACGAACGTCTTTCTTTTCGGTATCTTCGATAATATCCCTTGCGTTATCGGTAATAACGATTCCGATAACAGCTGCGCCGAGAAGGATTACGGAAACAAGAAGAGTTACCCAATAAGGCAGTCTGATAAAGCTTGCAACAACGCATACAAGAACGCTGAAAATTGCCTGGGCAGCAACGTAATAAACGCTGATTTTGAAAATCGGAAAACCGTAAATTTTGCTGATGATCTCTTTTCCGTTTTCAAAAGCAAGTTTCATCGCATAAAGGCTTACGCAGAAAGAAACAAGTAGGAACAAAAGCGCAAGCCAGCTGGAAGCGCTTTTCGGGAAAGGAATAATGATGAATGCAAGAATACAGATGAACGCTACAATTCCGTAAACAAGAAGAACGGATTTTTCTTTTTTGCCAAGTTCGTTAAAACTGAATTTCATTGATTAACCCTCCCTTTTATGTCCGCAGTCCGGGCAGAACTTGGAAGTGATTCCCTGGCATCCGCATTCAGGGCAGTTCCAAACGGCAGGTGCTTCCGGTTTCTTCGTTCCGCAATCCGGACAAAATTTTGAGGTTATGCCTTTAAGTCCGCAAGCCGGGCAATCCCATGCTGCCGGCGGTTCGGGTTTCTTTGCACCGCATTCGGGGCAGAATTTGGATTTTATTCCTTTGCAACCGCATGCGCAGTCCCATGTATCATTTGCCGGTGCGGCGGGTGCTTCCGCAGAAACAGCGGCGGCAACAACGCCTGCGCCGATTTCGGAAGTGGATTTCATGATTGGGTCAAGTGCTTCCTTGGTCATGCCGATAACGCCGCCCATGGCGCCGAGAGTTACTCCAAGGCCTGCAATATCGCCGAGCATGGAAGAACCGCCGCCAAAATCTCCGGAGCCGGTTATGCCGTTCTGCATAGCTTCCATTCCGACCATTCTTGCGGTTTCCTGCTGATAGGTATAGCCTTTTGCTCGCATTTCTTCCGCTTCGGCAAACGCCTGTGCCTTGTATGCTTCGGCTTCTGCAGCGGCCTGGATCTTAAGTGCTTCCGCTTCGCCCTGCGCACCGACAATTTTAAGCTGTGCTTCGGTCTGTGCTTCAACAAGTTTTCTTGCGTGGGCAGCTTCAGCTTCCGCTTTGCGGATTTCCTCCTCGCGAACTTTAAGAGTTCTGTCGGCGAACTGCTGTTTAAGTCTTCTGTAGTTGGGGTCGTCGTCCGGGGTCATAACGGAAGTAATGAAGAATTCCGGCATGGTAAGACCGTATTCCGCAAGGGTTTCGTTGATAACAACGCGGAGTTTTTCGGAAAGAAGGTCAATATATGCGTCGATTTCAAGAATGTTGATATCGTTTTCTTTGATAACTTTTGCAAGGTTGGATTTGACCTTGTTCATAACAAGAGCCTTGAATTTACCCACAACAACCTGGATTCCGAAAGGCTCAACACCCATAACATCGTGCTGGTTGAATTCCGGCATAGTGCCAACAAGTTTTACAAGAAGCTTTCTGGAATCGGAAACACGGAGGCTGAAATTGCCGCAGGCGCCGATTTCGATATGTAAGCCGGAAGCAGGGTCAAAAAGTCTTACCTTGCTGTCGGTGCCCCATTTGATTCCCATCTGGGTGGTCATATTTACGAAATAGACCTCGGAATGGAAAACCTCATCAGCATTGGTGGGGAGTTTATAAAGTTCCTCCAGAAGCGGAATATTCTGGGTTGCAAGGGTATAGCGACCCGCTCCGAAAAGGTCGAGCGCTTTTCCGTCGCGGAAGAAAATCGCTTCCTGGGATTCGTGAACGATAAGCTGGGAACCGAGGTTAAAGTCCTCGATGGGGTGCTTCCATACAAAGGTGTTGTTGTCGCCTTCGTATTTGATTACGCTTGCAAGGCCCTGGTTTTTAACGTTTTCTTTTGCGATTCTTTCCTGAACGTCGATTACGGTATCGCAAAGAGGACAGGTATAGCTTACGGCGGATTTATCTGCGGTAAGTTTGCAGTTGCAGGAAGGGCAGGTAAATTCCGCGATGTTGTTCATATCCTCCCGTGTATTGATTTTTTCATGGCAGACCGGGCAGATTGCGTCGTCGCCTTTGCTCTGATCGAAAACAACGGTGTTTCCGCAATGAGCACAGACTTTGGAAGCGAATTTTTCGGTTTTTACGTTGATTGTATGACCACAAACGCAGTCAATTTTCTTTTTTGCGAAGAAGCCGGTTTTGGCTTCAACATATCTTCCGCAGTTCGGACATTCAATAACAAATTTTCCCATATTATTACCTCTATTCAATCGTTAAAATTCAGAAACATTTATTCGGTTCAAACATCAAGGTCTATCCACATAGCAGGGCGGACTGCGCCATTTGGATAAGTAGACGGAAAACTTCTCATATCACCAATATATCCACCTTGTACAATTTCAATAGAATCGTAAGAATCTCTATAAGAACTTTCACAATTATTTGATCTAAGCCACCACCAACACGAACCATTAGAGCTCGTTTGAGAAGAATATTTAGGGGCATATGGACTCCAGTTTTCTTTTGATTGCATTACAGATCTTGCATATGATGTCGCTACGCAATCTCTGTCTTTTGCTGAAGAAAAATATTTTTCTGCTTCTCTTTTATTAAGAAGAAATATTCTATCGTTGGTTTTTATTAATCCAAAATTTCTTGGATTTGTTTCATCAATTGTTGTTAGCAAAATTGATGTGCGTTCTTTTACTGTGAATGCAGAAGAAATGAAAGTATTATTAAGCCACTTCCTCAAACTGCAATTTTCCCAAAAAACATCTCCATAAAGTCGTTCATCAAAAGGAAGTGCATCAAGCGCATATTTACTTATAAGTAATGCCTTATTATTTTCCACGGCAAGTATTTTCCATTCGATAGGTTGACCAACATATTTTCCCATTATTATACTGTCAAAGCAATTTACTCTGACTTTATTTGGAAGATAGCTTTCATATTTTTTTATTCTATCATCGTTATATTTTTTTACTACCGCTCCAACATCATTCTGCTGCATAAACAGAATAAATTCTTCTGTGCTTTTCTTTAGAGATTGTTTTTCTTTTTCTTTTTCCGCAATAGCTTTTCGTGCATTGCTTTCTGATTCTTTGTAATTAAGAGCTTTCACTAAATTTTCAGTCTCTTCAATTTCTTTCTGAAGTCTTTTTTTCTCCTTACCAGCAAAGAAACCAAGCTTGGATTTTTCTTCTTTCAGAGTTTCTAGTCTGTTTTTTTCTTTTGACATATCAAATTTCCGTTTTGCATCCTCTGATTTAATCAACGAATAATACAGGTCTCTGTATAAATCAGCATCTTCTCTCAGTTTAGCTATCTCTAAATCAATATTTTTATCGTGTTCAAATTTACCCAAAAGAGAAGCATCAGAAAGATATTCTTTCAGCTTGGCTTTTATTATATTTTCCTTCTGATTTTTTTCTTCCGCCTTTCTTCTTTCTTCATCTTGTTTCTTCTTTTCGGCTTTTCTTTTTTCTTCAACAAAATCACTATTTGCTTTTTCTATTTTTGTAATTCTTTCTAATGCTGCTCCCTTGGCAAATTTTTTTGCTCTTACATAATTTTTATTATTTTTATCAAGAATTCTAGCATATCTTTCATCCGTCGAAACACATTTGGTGCACATATCAAGACCAAGGTATGCGATTGCATATTCCGCATCTTCATTAAGTGAATCATTAAAATATTCTCTCGCTTTTTCCCAATCTCTATCTTCAAGAGCCATAAAACCTCGTTTTGCAAGTGATTCCGCTTTTGAAGTACTAACATTTATAACTTTTTCGCTTACAACCGTTTCTTTTACAACGGTCTTTTCAACAACAGCCTCTTTCTTCTCATCAACTCCAAGAATTTTGCAAACACCACGGACAAGGTCCTGCATGAATCCGAGTTTACCCATATCCTGCGCCTGAAGGTTTTTGAATTCCTTCGGCATGTCGTAAGCGTCGATATCCTTATAGCAAGGAATCAGCACTTTCTTTTCGCCTTTTGCGATGAGCTTGAGGAAACGGCTCCATTCGTTCTTTACCCAGACAGCGTTGAAATACTCGTAATCGGTACCGATTGCAAGCATGACTTTTGCACTGTTGAGAGCCGCAAAAATATAAGGCTCATATTCCATTCCGAGTTTATCCTCAAGGGTGATTCTTGCAAAGAAAACACGAAGGCCTTTTTCGGTAAGGGCATCATAAACGTCCTGCGCCATAACGCTGTCGATGGTGCGGTCGCCGTTCGGATCGGTTTCTTTATAGCAGATGAAAACGTCGTAAGGTTCTTCCTTGCTGGAAACCTCGATTACGTTTTTGCGGAGATTTTCAAGGAATTTTGCCTCTTCGCGGTAAACTCCCCTTGCAACGGAATCCGCATTTTCGCAAGCCTGTTCAAAATCGCTGTCTTCCATTACGCTTTCGAAAGAAAGACGGTGGCAGGTGGGAATTTTCTTTCCGGTTGCCGGGTCATCAACGTATTCAACGCCGTATTTGCAAAGCAAAAGGCCCCAATAAGCTTCGGCTTCTTCCGGAAATTCCGAAACGATATCGCCGAAGACCACTGAGGCCTTGTCAAATTCACACGCACGCAAAAGCCTTCCGGCTCTGCCGAAAAGGCTGGTTTTTCTTTCGTTATCGAGGGTCGGAACAGTCTGCTTTGTTCCGCAATATTCGCAGACAGCAACGCTCATGCCTTCCTCAATTTCAAGATCTCCCCCGCACATTTTACATTTCATAACTGCCATAGCAAGTTCCTCCTCAAATTTACATTTTAATGGGAGTTATAGATATTTTTATTATAATACTAATGTCAGTTTTTGTAAACTATGCTGGAAGCATAATATATTTTGGGGGATATAAAAGATTTTTCCTTAAATATTTCTATCTATACATCATAAAATGTGCCCCAAAACTTAACATTGAGAAAACAACTGTAATAAGGGATAATATTAACCCTATTCTATATCTTTTCATTTTGTTCAAACAAATTTTTGAGTTCATATGTGTTTCAAGAATTAATTCGTCAGCAAATAAAGAGTCCGTACCCTTCTGTATTTTATTTCTATATTCTTCTGCACTCATAGAAGCAATATCGCCGAAAAATATTGGATACCTTTTTAGGCTGCTATCAGTTTCATTACTACTAAGATTGGGGAAAATTGAGTAAGCATAATATAACAAAGCAATAAAAGCTGAAACTATACTTGCAACAAAACAAAAGGTATAGATTCCTTCAAAACACTTATTAACTACAGAGTTTTCTGGAACAGCAATACATTTTTCCGAAAGGAAAGTGATAACTGTAAATATTCCAAAAAATAGTGCGCAAGAGATGTTAACTTTATTGTCGGCGTTTTCAATCCAACTTTTTACTTGCTCATAAACAAATTTGTATTGCTCAACCATGTTATTGTTAGAATTATCTTGATTAACATTATTATTTTTTATTTTAGCTAAAATTCGTTTCTTCATCTTTTTGCCTTTCAGGAATATATTTTGATTTGTTTTTTTCAAATTCTTTTTTCCCTTTTTCTCCATGAGAATAAGCAATCATATCAAATTGTTTTGACATTCCTGCCATAATTCGTTCGTATGCTATAAGCATATTCTCTGCCGTTTTAACATTTTCGAGAATAACATTATTCATTAGAGAAAAAGATTGAGGAACACCTACACACAGTTGAAATCCGTATTTTTCGCTATTATTTTGGAACATATGAATATGTTTACTTTTGACCTTTGTTTTGTCAAACCACTTTGCTCCATATACTTCGCAGCCTTCTTTCTGGTAATTTATAGGAACTATAATGTGAAGTTCTTTTGAATAATCTCCTACAAAATCTTCTTTTTTTCCACATACCAATTCAATCAACTTTTTATTTGCTGCGATAACTTGTATTTCAGCAAGTTCTTGAGTTGAAGTGGGACGAATAATTAGAGAGGAAAAAGGATAGTATTTTTTCATTTCAAGAAAATCTTTTTTTACATTACAGTAATACGATTTCCAATCTATGGAACATGAAGTTTCCTGGTGTGTCGTGTTATGTTCGTTAGCTATTGTAAATCCCCCCAAGCACCATTGTAACTATTATGAGAAGTGTTATATGTTTGTTGGTTGCTGGAAACATTTCTCAAATATTGTTTGTGTCCTATTGCGATGATATAATAGTCATCTTTTTTTGTAAATTGTTCGGCAAGTTCAGGAGCTTCTATTTCTAATCCGGAATAAACCTTTTGCGATATGGCAATTTGATCTGCTCCGGCATATTTATCTTCCATTTTATCAGCTTCAATGATGGTTTCTCCAAGTAGAATATTATCTTTTTCTCCTCGAGCACCGATTTTTGTTGCAAACAACCTGCCAAAATCTTCACCAATACCAATTTGCACATTATAGGGTTTTACTGCATCAATCATTCGCATTGACGCAATGACAGCTTCTTTAAAACATTTTTTCTCCGCATGTACAGAACCAGAAACATTGCTTTCAGGAATATTATGATAAAGAGAAAGTTCACGGTCTCCTTGAAATTGGACATGAATACCACCGTTTTCAGTACTTACACCATACATTGCCTTAAGAATGTTTTGTGTTGTTTCTGTCATTTCTTCAAGATTACTGTCATCCTCTTTAAACAAAGTTGTAAAACCACGAACATCGGCAAAAACAGGGATTCCGTACAATTCCTTGCATTGTGTTTTGCTTAGATTTTGAAAATTAAGAAGTTTTCGGATTTTTGTAAATTCGATGTCAGAAAGGTTATCGCTGTTTGCATATTTTTTAGCAAATTCCAAATCTTCATCCGAAATATGAAGAGGGGATTCAACTGATGATAACGGTATAGAATAGAAATATTTTTGGCCATATTTTTCTATAGCTTTATTTTCAATTTTTTCGTATTTCTTTTGTTCATCTTCGGACAAGGTGTCAAATATGTTTTTAGAAATACTGAGTTTTGAAGGCTTTGAAAGAGCTTGTATTTTTGCAGCAAAATTCGCAACATAACCAATAGTGGTTAGTTCGGTGAATTTATCATTAGAAACAAACTCAAATTCATAGAATTTGCCGTAATCAGCTCCGATTTGTATTTTAAAATCCCCAAGGGATTTGTATTTTGGTATATCACTATTTATATATTTTGAGAGATTATGTGCGTATGATGATATGGTTTTTACCACATGAAAAGCGGGATCAGGTTCACCTAAAACATAAATATGCAGTCTCGATCCGGTAATTTTTTCAATCACAAAATCTTGGGGAGATACTTTCTTACCGTATTGTTCTATAGATGTAAAAAAAGTATCTAATGCATGTAAGGAATGTATTACATTTCCAGTTTGAGATTCTTCCTGTAAAATTATGTCATTAAAATTTATAATGCTGATATAAAGGTGAATGCCTTTTTCTTTCCTCATGTTTTACACCGCTTTCTTTTGAATTTTATGATGATTATTCTTCGAATGAAATTATAACACATATTTTTAAAATAATCAATAAATTTAGTAAAATAATTTACTCTAAATAAATTTTAGTAAAACGGTTGAATTTATGTTTTGCAAATGATATAATACATTGTTGTTAATTGATGTATGGGAGGGATTCTATGCCACGCGCAATTGTCACAAATGAGCTTGCGGAAACGCTTAGAAATATTCGATTACAAAATAAAATTCAGTCGAAGCTTCTCGCAAAACACATTAACAAGAGTCCTGCTTTTATTTCAAAGTTAGAAAGTGGAAACATTCAGACTATAGACACCAAAGAACTATATTCAATCTTACAGTTTATTTCTGGAGAGAACGATTCTACAGAACTCGCAGAACGCATATATAATTCTTTAAAAATAAAATGTACTTCCAAAGAGATTGACGAACAATTATGGTTTGTTAATTACGATACAGTTGAATGTCTTATTCCGATACCGGAAACATTAGTTGATTATATTAATGAACTTTTAACTCGTTTAAATATTACAAGGTCATATTTGCATTCGAGAATAAATGCAAACGAAGCATTATCGCAAGAAGAGAATGATGATGAATCGATTGAATATAATCATTGGTATCATAAAAAAAATGCTGAAGACAACGCTCAAAGTATAAAAATAAAATTATCCGAGAAAAAAATCAATGATATACTTGATAAAAAAATAGATATTTCTCCATATGTATTTATTTTTTGTATTCTCTTTTACACTTTAAAAATAGAGAAACATGGAAATAGAGCGGATATATCTGACGATGAAAATAGGGAGCTTTATAAAGAAACAACAGAATTACTTAATTCTCATAAATTTTTATCTATTTCAGAAAAAAATAATATTATAATGGAAAAAGAAACTCAAGAAGAAGTTCAGGAGTTATTAAGTTCCTTTGACAACACAAATAGAGAAATAATAAGTGATATAATATCTGGTTTTAGATTTGCTTCTGACCACAACATAAAAACAACAAATAAATACCTCGAAATGTTTAGCGATAATATGCATTGGGATATTGGATTTATGTTGAGACTTATAAGTTTAAACTTTAAAATTATGGAAAAAACAAGTTTTAACAACAAGAAAGCCTTGCTTAATGAAATTGAAAAACTGATTTCTGAATATGCAAATTTATCTGATCAATGTAATATAGAAGAATATTAGTTATTTTTATCACTAGAAAGGGCGGCAAATTATATTGCCGCCCTCTGCTTTATTTAAATATTTCTCTCCTCACCACTTCTTCCACTCTGTTCCGTATATTGTTCATTTTCCGAACCCATTCTATTTGATTTTGCTCTTTGAGCACCTCGTTAACGCCTTCCTGCTCCGCCATTTGTTTTATGAGCGCCTCTTTTATATTTTGAGCACGCTCTTCGATTTTCGTAAAATGTGCGTTCAGTTTCCCACTCGTAAGAAGATTTATATAAAGAATTTTATCATGTTCTCTTATGTATCGCAGGTATCTCTTCCCGTAAATTCCGATTTCATATTCGTCCTGCGGCGGCAAAAGATTCGGAAGATAATAATCGCCGCAAAGGGTATAATCGAGTCCGTTTTGTTCATTGTGGATTGTCTGTTCCATTATGTTACCTCCAGAAAAGAAATTTTCGCTGTTTTGCTTCTATGATTTTGATTAAAACATCATCTACTGCATCGGTATATCTTCCCTCTCTTATGAGGGAAGTTCTCAAATCATTGAGTGCATTTATGACGATTCGCCATTCGTGGTCATCAAGAACAATTCGATACTTTTTTTCCATAATTCAGTTCTCCTCCGTTGTCGTCATAAAAACATTATCCACGTGAACATTCACTTTCAGTTTTGCGGGAATATGGTCGCGCTTCATATCAAAATAGAGCGGCAGCTCCAATTCTTTAAGAAGTTTCCTCCAAGATTTAACGCCGTAATATCCTGCAAGAGTCTGCCAACCCTTTGTTCCGCAGCTTCTGTTTTTGTTGAAAGCCTCCTGACTTCTCGGTTTGATTCTGTAATAATCCGCAATAAAATCTTCGGTGTATTTTTCTTTCAGCTCATCCGGCTTTCTTTTCGGAGCAGGATAATTTTTCTCCAACCATTCCGCCAAAGTCATCTTATACTTTTGCTTAAAAATCGGATGCGGCGGCATTCCTGCTTTCTTGAAATCTGTCACAGTCGGCAGTCTTCCGTAATCGAGCACAAATTGCTCTATAGTATCACGGATTGACGCATCCGACCAATGAATCAGCGGCAATTCGTCCCGGATTTCCGCCAGAATCCGCATTTCCGCCTCGCATTCCGGAATCTCCGATAACCGCATGAGCACGCGGTTTATCGCCTCTTTTCTTGTCATTGAAACAACTCCTTTCGGTGATGTTTCAACATTCTATAATCATTCCGATGATAATCGGCGAGATAAAGCGGTTTTTGAGGGATTCAAATTCCGTCCGCGTAAGCCGTTCCATACGTGATATTGCTTATCGGGCGATGCAGATAAAAGAGGATTTTATAAACGAGCACGGCCGGGAACCCAAAGTTGAAGAAATTGCAAAAATAATGGAGCTTCCGAAAAGCAAAGTTATTATCGCCCTTGAAGCGATTGTTGAACCGGTTTCGCTTTATGAGCCGGTCTATTCGGATTCCGGCGATACGATTTTTATGATGGATCAGATAAGCGACAAAAATTCAGATGCCGGGTGGCTTGAGGAAATTTCCCTTAAAGAAGCTCTCAAAATCCTTTCACCAAGAGAAAAACGAATTCTGGCAATGCGTTTTTTCGACGGCCGGACTCAGATGGACGTTGCCGCTCAAATCGGTATAAGTCAGGCGCAGGTTTCGCGCCTTGAAAAGGGCGCTTTGCAAAAAATCAAAAAACAGCTTTAATCTTTTCTTTCGTTGTGATAAAATAACTTTATATTATTTTTCGGCGGTGAATTTATGAAAAAACTTCTTATAACCGGTTTTGAACCTTTCGGCGGAGAAAAAATCAACCCTTCCTGGGAAGCGGTAAAACTTCTTCCGGATAAAATCGGTGATTTTGAACTTAATAAAATCGAAATTCCGGTAGTCTTCGGAAAAGCGGCGAAAACCGTTATTAAAAAAGCCGAAGAAATAAAACCCGACGCAATAATCTGCGTCGGTCAGGCAGGAGGAAGAACCGGCGTTACCCCGGAAATGGTCGCCATTAACCTTCGCTTTGCTTCCATTACCGATAACGAAGGAAATCAGCCGAAAGATGTTCCCTGCGTTCCCGACGGTGAAAATGCTTTGTTTTCCACCCTTCCGGTAAGAAAGATGGCGGAAGCTGTTTCTGCCAAAGGAACCCCCTGCTCTGTTTCCTATTCTGCCGGAACTTATGTCTGCAACGACCTTATTTATCACGTTCTTCATCATTATAAAGGAATGGAAACAAAATCCTGTTTTATCCATGTTCCGTTCATTCCGGAACAGACAAACGATAAGCCCAGTCTTCCGCTTGAAACAATTGCAAAAGCCCTTGAAATTGCTATTGAAGCGATATAAAAAACTCCCTGCCGTCCGGCAGGGAGTTTTTGTTTGTTATGAACTTTTATAATGCTGATGGGAAACTATTTTATAAGAACCTTCCTCTTCTGTTAAAACGAGCATATCCGTTCCTTTTTCCGGTTTCTTATAAAACATAAGACTGCTTTCTCCATAAAGATAGATAATATTACCTATCCTTTCGCCTTCGGAACAAATAAACATTCCGGGACCCCAGTCCGATGTGGAATTATAATAACAATCATATTCTTCCAGATATGCAACAGCTGAAGTATCCAGCTCATCAGAGGTGATGCCGGCATATTCCATAAGAACGGCGTCCACTTCTTTTTTGGAGATGGAATGAACCGGGACAGGCATATCTTCGAGAGTTTTGCAGTTATCAAACCCCCAGGTTTCAACCTTCCGCAATTTCCTAAATTCTTCCTCATCAACTTCGCTTCCGTCATTGGGGAAATATCTTAGGAACTCCTTAAAATCCAGTTCTTTTACATTGTCATAATATGACATAAAGAAATGGCTCCAGGGGTTTGTCATAAACTCCCCTGTTTCCTCATCGGTAAGCATGGGGTAAAACAGCTCGTTGAAAAAATCGATTTCTTCTTCAGATAAAGGTTCACCTTCTATTTCCGGAAGAGGTTTTATCTGCGGTTCCTCTTCAGAAATCGGTTCTTCAATTTCTTCATTCTGTTCCGGTTCTTCTGCAACAGATTCTTCACTTTGTTCCGAACTTTCCGAAGCTGGTCCGGAAATATTTTCCTCCTGCGGAACATCTTCATTTCTGCTGCAGGATACAAAAGTTAAAGCAAAAACCAATGCAAGAACAACCGCTATGTATTTTTTCATAAAAACACTTCCTTAAAATATCTTCTGTCTATATAGTGTTTAAAAAAACAGATTTTGATGCATTGATTTAAATATTTTTTATTTTCCCTGAACTATGAAAGGCTGGATCGCGCTTGCGACTTTATAAATCGGCATCGTCTGGAGCATAACTTTTCCGGGACCGGTGATAACTGTATCAACAAGACCTTCTCCGCCGAAAATGGCATTTTTAACGCTTCCGACCATTCTTACGTCCATCTTGCAGCTTTCCTCCATCATTGCAACAACGCCGGTATCGCAGACAAGTTCTTCGCCCGCCGCAAGATTATATTCCTTGCAGTAACCGTCGATTTCGAAGAAAGCAAGACCGGGTCCGGTGACTTTTTGCATGATAAAACCTTCACCGCCGAAAAGACCCGCTCCGACTTTTTTACGGAAGAAAATTGAAAGCTGTGTGCCTTCGGTTGCGCAAAGGAAAGCACGTTTCTGGCAAATTACGCTTTCGCCCGGCGCAAGCTGGCGGGAAACAATTCTTCCCGGGAAAGAAGAAGTAAAAGCGATTTCGCCCGCTCCTTTGGCTCTGTAGTGGTTAAGGAAAAGGCTTTCGCCGGAAAACATTCTTCCAATGCTTCCGCCAAGACCGCCATCGGCTTTTACATCGGTTGTGATAGGTCCTTTTATCCATGTTCTTCCGCCGGATTCGCTTACAAGACCTTCGCCGGCTTCAAGCTGGATCACCAATGCGGGAAGAGAGCCTCCTTCAATTTCATAACGCATAAAAACGCCTCCTTTTTATATTTTTCAACTAAAGTTTACCATTGCTTGCAAAAACTTACAAGAAAACTTTTTGTTAACATTTTCAGCCGATTTTTATTGAAGAAATAAATTCATCACAGATTTTTTCATCAAAAAGCGTGTTTTCTTCGGAATCTATTCTGATATAAACGCTAACATCTGCTACATATCCATCAAACCGGAGCTGATAAAATCTTCCGTAAACCGAAATGTCATCTTCTTCAGTGTCATATTTTTCACTTGTGGGATAATCAAAACGGATATAGCTTCCCTTTGAAAAATTTCCTTCTACTTCATGGTAGGTATGTTCGTTTATTCCAACCCAAAGGGAATTTTTGTCAAGAAGATCTTCATATGTTGTCCCGGTGTCTTTATAAACAGTAAAAATTGCACTATTGTCATTACTCCAGGGCATTGTAAAAGTTATTCCGTAAATCTCTCCGTTTTCTTCAAGGGTTCCAGGTTCCCAGCCTTCCGGAACAGACATTGAAACGGGAACAACTTCGTTTTCAAAAACGTTTTCTCTTTCCGGAGAAATTGGAACCATGGGGTGTATAATTCCGGAAAGCTTTCCGCTTTCGGTTTTGATATGGCTTTCTTCCGTTCGTTCCGGTTCCGGTTCGGCTTCAGTTTTTATTTCGGATTCCGATTCTATTGTTTCTTCATCCGGAACAACAATTTTATTTTTTCCTTCGCAGGCGGAAAAAGAAAACAACAGCATAATAATTAAAACCGCAGAAATAAATTTTTTCATAAAATCATTCTCCTTTTTATCCTTCTGAAATAATAGTGGCATAAAAACCCGATTTTGTTGCACCAAAAACAAAAAATCCGCAGAAAATCTGCGGATTTCTTTTTTTATTCAACTTCAAGAGTCATAAGGATATGCGGAATTCCGTCTTCAAGGAATTCTTCCGAAACCTGTTTGAAGCCTACATTTTCGTAAAACTTTCTTGCGTAAACCTGGGCTTCGATGGTGATTTTATCCGCACCGAATTTTTCCTTTGCAAGGCGGATACCCTCTTTAAGAACAACGGTTCCGTAACCTTTTCTGCGCCTTGCGGAAATAACTCTTCCGACTGCGGCATCTTCGAAAGAAACGCCTTTATCAAGAACGCGGAGATAGGCGGCAATTCCTTCTTCGTCGCGAAGCCAGACGTGATATGCGTTCTGGTCCTTGTCATCGATTTCCGGATAGGGACATTCCTGTTCCACAACAAAAACGTTGACCCGGAGCTTTAAGATATCATAAAGCTCGTTTACCGTAAGCTCATCAAATTTTTTTATAACAAGTTCCATTTATTCTTCCTCCGCATCGGAAACAGGTTCGAGTTTTTCAACAATTGCGGTATCAACTCTCATTCCGTCAACGGTTTCGACTGTGAATCTGTAGCCGCTGTTTTCAAAGGTATCGCCAACTTCCGGAACTTTGTTGAGTTCGTCCATTATCCAGCCGCTTAAGGTTGCATAGGGAACTTCCTCGATATCGATTTCAAGTTCTTCAAAAAGTTCCTCCGGTTCCATACTTCCGGAAACGGTATAGATACCCTTATTTTCGCTCATATCCTCTTCAACTTCGTCGTGTTCGTCCCAGATTTCGCCGACAAGTTCTTCAAGGATATCTTCCATTGTTACGATTCCGTAAGTTCCGCCGTATTCATCGGTTACAACAGCCATGTGGCATTTTTTCTTTTGAAGAAGTTTTAAAAGTGCGCCGATTTTCATGGTTTTCGGAACAAAAACCGGTTTTGTAAGCATTGTATCGGCGATGTTTTCCATTTCATAATTATTATAAAAATCGGTGCGGTGGATAATTCCGATTATGTTATCAAGACTGTCCACATAAACGGGCAGACGGGAATATCCGGTTTCCACAAAAACCTCCGCCACTTCTTCCTTGGTCCAGTTTTTTTCAACGGCTTCGATATCAACACGGGGGGTTGCGATATCCGCACAGTCGTTTTCGTTAAGTTCCATTGCGTTTCGGATAAGTTCGCCTTCCTGTTCGCCGATTCCGCCGCTGTGTTCAACTTCATCGACCATGGAAAGAAGTTCCTCCTCGGTAACAGCCTGTTCGTCGCTGCTTTTAAAAATGATGGAAATAAGCTTTTTCCAAAGGCTGAAAAGATAATTTATAGGGGTAAGAATAACCGCAAGGAAATTGATTATGGGTGCGGAAAATCTTGCAAAAGCTTCCGGAGATTCCTTTGCAATGCTTTTCGGGGTTATTTCGCCGAAGATGAGAACAACAACGGTGATTACCGCGGTGGAAAGAGTTGCGCCTGCATCGCCGACAAGTTCGATAAAGAAAACGGTCGCCATTGCGGAAAGGGCGATGTTTACTATGTTGTTGCCGACAAGGATCGTTGTCAGAAGGCGGTTATAATCTTCAACAAGCCGGAGCATGAGGATTGCGCCCTTGTCGCCTTTTTCTGCTGAAATTTTTAATTTTGTAACGTTAAGACTGTTGAAAGCGGTTTCCGTTGCGGAAAAATATGCCGACATCATTACAAGAACGCCCATGGCGATTATTGTGCCGATATTGTTCATTTTTTAATCAATACAACCTTTCGAAAATTTATAGTTAACGCAAAAAAGCACAGCCCGAGGCAATTTTTGCCCAGGCTATGCTCCGAAAATCAATTTATAATAATACTTCGTGTGTCTGCGTCGTCCATTTTTTGACCTTTCAAAAATATAATATGAATATTATACACAAGTGCATGGAGATTGTCAATTACCAGCTCGATGATTGTTAATCGCATTAAAAAGAATCGGCCAGAGATTCTTATATCTTTCATAACGATAATATTCGGGTGAGTCCTCATAATCGTCATTAAGGTATGCATCCGTTTCAAGCTGAGAAAGTTCATCTAAAATACTCTCATAACCGGAAAAATCCGTATCAATCGAAACAACGCACGGCACTGATTCTGCAAGTCCAAGTATTTTAAGACTAATATCTTCAACCACAAGTTCAAAATGTAACTCCGGAAAAATTTCCGGGATAAGTTTTTCTATTTCTTCCCATTCTTCTTTTTTTACTGTAATTGAAATCATTTCTAAACCCTTTGTTAAAATTAACCTATGATAACTCCGCCGCCAAGAAGTTTTTCGCCGTCATAGATAACCGCGGACTGTCCCGGGGTCACAGCTCTTTGGAGCTCATCAAAAAGGATAAGCGCTCTGTCGTCACGGAAATAAGTGCTTGCAAGAGCCGGAGCGGGATTATGGGCATAGCGGATTTTGCAGGTCACCGCGATCGGCATATCCGGTGCGCCGTTTATCCAATGGAAATCATCGACGATAACGCGCTTTTTAAAAAGGGATTCGTTATCGACGAGAACCACCTTGTTTTCTTCCGGGTCGATTTTTCCCACATAAAGCGGTGCCGGAAGAGAAAGTCCGAGACCTTTTCTCTGTCCTATTGTATAGCGGCAGATACCTTTATGTTCGCCGAGGCATTTTCCGCATTCATCGACAAATTTTCCGTGGGGCATTTCGCCGATTACCCGTTCGATATAACCCTGGGTATCTCCGTCCGGAATAAAACAGATATCCTGGGAATCCGGCTTATTCGCAACGGGGATCCCCGCTTTTTCCGCAATTGCACGGATTTCGTCTTTTGATAAATCCGCAAGCGGAAAACGAAGATGGGGAATAAGTTCCTTATCTATGTTATACATCATATAGCTCTGGTCTTTTGCAAGGTTTTTTGCCCGGAATATATTGTTTCCGTCGGTTCTTGCGTAATGACCGGTGGAAATAAGGTCATAGCCGAGTTTTTGCGCTTCCTCAAAAAAAGCCGGAAATTTAATGAATTTATTGCATCTTACGCAGGGGTTAGGGGTTCTTCCCTTTTTATATTCTTCGGTGAAATTTTCAAGGACTTCCTTTTTGAAAATCTCGCGGAAATCGAAAATATAATGAGGGATTCCGAGAAAATCCGCAACGGCTTTTGCGTCCTTTGCTTCGTCCCAATCGTCAAAAAGGCGGAAGGTCGCTCCTGCAACTTCATAACCCTGTTCTTTTAAAAGATATGCCGCGGCCGCACTGTCAACTCCGCCGCTGAGCCCAACCATTACTTTCATCCGATCATCCATGCAAGGGCAAAAGCAAAGGAAGGAACTATCATTGCTATGATAAGAATAATCACCATGATTCTTACGAAAAGTTTGTTCTGCATTTTTTAACCTCCGAAATTATTCAAGTATTCCGAAACTGCTGAAAGGGAAAATAATAAATCTTGCTTTCCCTTTAATATCACTTTTATTGATATAGGGGTTTTCCCAAAATCTTGCATCAAGAGAACCGCTTCGGTTATCGCCCACAAAGAAATAACAATCTTCCGGAACGGAAAATTCACCTTCAAAATCCGACCAGCTGCTTACGTAAGGTTCGTCAAGAAGTTCGCCGTTTACATAAACATCTCCTGTTCCGTCGAAACGAACAGAATCTCCCGGAAGACCGATACAGCGTTTTATAAGTATGATTTCAAGTTCTTCGCTGTCGAAAACAACAATATCTCCGCGGTTTATATTATCTTTGTTGAAGACCCTTGTTGTAATAACCTGTGCTCCCACCGGGATCGTTGTTTCCATCGAACCTGTCGGAACGCTTGCCATAAAACAGAAAGTCTGGAAGACAAGAAGCGGAATCACGCAGTAGAACAAAAGTGTTTTTGCCCAATCGATAATTTCCGCCTTAATGGATTTTTTCGGTTTTTCGGGAACCGGAATTTCTTCTTCCATTTCCGCTGTTACGGCATCTTCAAATAATAAATCGTCCATATATTCCTCCGCAAACGGTTTTCTCAGATTTTTTCATTAATAATTTATTATAGCAACATTTTATTTTTTTATCAATAAGACCCGGCTAAAATTCACAGTTTGGACAATAATAAATATATCTTAAGGGGTGATTTTTTTGTTTGTTGTGTTCTTCAGAACGCTTATCATCTATTTTGTGATAATAGTTTGCTTAAGGGTAATGGGAAAACGCCAGCTTGGCGAACTTCAGCCTTCGGAATTTGTTATTGCTATCCTTATTTCAAACATTGCCACCCTTTCCATCGAAGACACCGATATTCCGCTTATCGGTGCTGTTGTTCCCATCATAACGCTTATGAGCGCGGAAGTTATTTTGTCTTTTATAACCCTGAAAAGCGGAAAAGCCCAGGTGATCGTTACCGGAAATCCCGTTCCGATAATCCGCAACGGAAACATCGATCAGAACAGCATGCGGGAACTTCGGTTTTCCATAGAGGACCTTATGAGCCAGCTGCGTATAAACGGCTTTTTTGATATTCAGGAGGTTTCATGGGCAATTGTTGAAACAAACGGCCAGCTTACGATTTATCCGAAAGCAAAATTTCAGCCTCTTACTCCAAAAAGTCTTTACGAACCGGAAGGACAAAGCGATTCTCCGCCAATGGTGCTCATAAGCGACGGAGAACTGTGCTCAAAGGTCCTTAAAGATTGCAACCTTACCGAAAAATGGCTTGAAGGCGTGCTCAAAAAAGAAAATCTTTTGTTAAGGGATGTTTTTCTCATGACATGTGACCCTTCTGCAAAATATTACATCGTTGAAAAGGAGAAAAGCAAAAAATGAAACGCGTTGTTTTTGCGGCAATTCTTCTTGCCCTGCTGATTGGATTTAACTGTTTCTGTTTAATAACAATCAGGGAAACCAAGAACGAAGCCACCGAAAAGCTGGATACGCTCCAAAGTTTTCTTGAAAGCGAAAACATTGATAAAACCGCATCGGAATGCGAAAAATTTGCAGATTATTGGCATGGTAAACACCATGTTCTCAGCCGAATAGTCCGGCACGAACTTTTGGATCAAACCGCAATGTCTGTTTCACGTTTTGTTCCCCTTGCAAAATTCGGTGAAACCGGCGAACTTGCTTCTGAAATAAACCGCTGTAAATTTCTTCTTGAGGAAATATATGATTCGGAAAGACCTTTTTTAAGAAATATTTTTTGATTGTCTGTATAAAAAAGCCGTGCTCAAAATCGAGCACGGCTTTTTTTATTTAAGCACCGTTATAGTGATTTCGGTAGGTTCGGAAGAACCGATGGATTCTTCTGTGTTCGGATCAAAACCTTCGAAAACAGCTTTTGCGTTATGTGTTCCTGTTTCCGGAATAATATCAAGAAAATCCTCATAGATATGCTGATTGGGTTTAAGATAATCTGTCTGATAGATAACTTTATCATCAATGGTAATTTTAACTTTCATAAGACAGGTGTTTTTTCCGGAGTTTTCGATTTTAAAATCGCCTTTTCCTTCATCGGCATCAACGGTAATTTCTCCGGCAATCTTATAGGAAAGTTTTCCGGCGGAGTTTTTTTCTCCTTCATAAAAAGTTCCGTCCAGCATTCCGTTCAAAGCCGCATGGTCGGAAACGATCCAGGGAAACCGGTCTTCTTCCGCAGGGGATTCGCCGCCGAAAACCATAAATCCGGCAACGGCAAAAGCGGCAATTACAATTACAAGTATCAAAGAAGCAGCAAAAGTTTTTATATTGTTTTCGCGGTGATTTATCAAAAAATTCCACTCTCCCCAAAATATTCTTCCTATAGTATAGCAGATATTCCAAGTTTTTCAATAATTTTTCGTATTTCTTTTATATTGAAGATTAACAAATTATGTGTTAAAATAATGTTATTAATGCACACAAGTTCTGTTTATTTTAAAAAAACGGTTTGTGAAAATTAACATAATAAAAACATAAAACAGGGGGCAATTTTTATGAGCGAACTTATTGGCGCAGCTCTTATCGGACAGTCCGGCGGTCCTACCGCAGTCATCAACTCCAGCGCATACGGAGTTATCAAAACCGCTCTTGGCAAAAAATGTATAACAAAAGTTCTTGCCGCACAGCACGGAATCCGCGGTATTCTTGATGACAATATCATAGATATGGG
This sequence comes from Oscillospiraceae bacterium, assembly GCA_018110905.1. Classification (GTDB taxonomy): domain Bacteria; phylum Bacillota; class Clostridia; order Oscillospirales; family Ruminococcaceae; genus UMGS1668. The sequence goes on along the minus strand of JAGBAZ010000064.1, from coordinate 53,435 downwards.
AAAAGAGGATGCCGAAACCCTTGAACTTATGCTCACAACCCCCGCTTCCCTTATCAGAAGCTGCCGCTATAAACTTAAGGATTTCCGCGAGGACGATACCGACTATAAACGTATCCTCGAAATTTTCAAAAAATACAACATCCGCTATTTCTTCTATAACGGCGGTAACGACAGTATGGATACCTGCAACAAAATTTCCGAATATATGGCAACTCAGGATTATGAATGCCGTATAATCGGTGTTCCGAAAACCATCGACAACGACCTTGTCGGAACAGACCACTGCCCCGGTTTTGGTTCTTCCGCAAAATATATCGCTCTTTCTGTTGCAGAAGTTATCAAGGACGTTCATGTTTATGACCGTGACGCTATTGTTGTTATCGAAGTTATGGGACGCCATGCAGGCTGGCTTGCAGGCGCCGCCGCACTTTCCAAAATCTGCTGCGAAGGTCCCGCTTTCGTATATCTTCCGGAAGTTCCCTTCGATATGGACCAGTTCTTCAAAGACCTTGACGAATTCCACAAACACCACAAACGAATCGTTCTTGTCTTCTCCGAAGGTATCAAGGACAAACACGGAAAATTCATCAGCGAATACGGAATCAATGACCTTAACATCGTCGATGAATTCGGTCATTCCCAGCTTGGCGGTCTTGCCGCAACCATGTCGAACATAATCCGCGCAAAAACCGGTTCCAAAGTCCGCGGAATCGAACTTTCCCTTCTCCAGAGATGCGCAAGCCACGCAGGTTCCAAAACCGACCGCGACGAAGCCGCAATGGCCGGTGCATTTGCCGTTGAAGCTGCCGTTTCCGGCGAAACCGGAAAAATGGTTGCTTTCCGCCGCGACACCAAATACGGAATTTACAAATGCACCCCTATTCTTATCGATCTTAAAGAAGTTGCAAACGCAGAAAAAGTTGTTCCGCGTGAATGGATCAACGAAGAAGGCAACAACGTTACCGATGAATTCATCGAATATGTTGTTCCGCTTATCCAGGGCGAAATCGAAACTCCTTATGAACACGGCATGCCCAAATACGCAAGACTTAAACGTATCCCCGCAGAACCCGTTAACGAATAAGTTAATATACAGCAAAAACCTCCCGCAGAAATCTGCGGGAGGTTTTTTATTGAGAAAACTGTAAAATCAGTTATTCAGCCAGAGCCTTTTTTATTTCCGCTTCGGTTTTTCCATTGACGTCGTTGTGGATTATGCGGTAAATTGTTGCAGCAATCGGAACGCCGATGAGCATACCCATAACGCCCATTACTCCGCCGCCCACTGTTACCGCGGCAAGCACCCAGATTGCCGGAAGACCCATAGAAGATCCGACTACTTTCGGATAGATGATATTTCCTTCAAGCTGCTGGAGAACAACGAGATATACTATGAAAATAAGCGCCTGGATAGGGTTTACCATAAGAATCATAAAAGCTCCGACTCCACCGCCGATGAAGGCGCCGGCAACCGGAATAAGAGCTGTGAAAGCAACAAGAGCGCCAATCATTGTTGCGTAAGGAAGACCGAGTATTCCCATTCCTATTGCGCAAAGCCCGCCGAGAATAACCGCTTCGGTACATTGACCGACAATATATTTATGGAAACTGTCGTTGAAAGTGGAAAAGAAATAGCGAAGTTTTTCATACCAGCTTTGTTTAAGATATTTCTTCGCAATTTTATCCGCCTGGTTCCCGAGTTTTTCCTTATCGAGAAGAATATAAATCGAGAAAATAAGGCTCAGGAATGCGGTTACTATTCCGCCGAGAACCGTTGAAACAGTAGATATAACAACTCCCATTACGTTTCCGACTCCGGAAGTCACAGCTTTAATGATTTTCTCGATCTGGGAGTTCCAATCGATTGAAACAAGCATATCGATGATATCCTGCGGAACATATTCAAGTTTTTCGAGCTGTTCAACGATCCAGTCAACTGCGTCCGGAATATAATCTACAACAAGCATTATTGCGGAAATAAATTGGGGCAGAACAAGCCAGACCACAAGCGCAAGAACCGCAACAAGAGTTATGAAAGCGATTATCATACAAAGCGGTCTTTTTATTATCAGCAGCTTTTTGTTTTTTGCTTTTGCAAAAAATTTACGTTCGTAAAAACTCATCAGAATATTTACGACGTAAGCTATTGCCGCACCGATAAAAAGCGGGGTTGCCGCGCCGAAAGCAACTCCGATAAATCCGGAAATGGCTTTCCAATATGTTATTGCCAGATAAAGCACAAAAATGCTCAGTGCAATTTTAAGGCAGGTTTTCCATTCGATTTTCATTATGTTCTCCTTTCAATCCGGCTTCGTGACCAAGGAGCCATTTTTTAACTTCCGTTCCGCATGCAAAACCGGTTAGCTTTCCTCCCGCTCCGATAACTCTGTGGCAGGGCACAGCAATAAGTATATGGTTTTTGTTGCAAGCGCCGCCGACGGCTCTTGCAGCTTTTGGTTTTCCGATGGCGGCCGCAATTTCGCTATAGGTTTTTGTTTCGCCAAAGGGGATTTTTAAAAGTTCGCGCCAGACGGATTTTTGAAATTCCGTTCCGGAAAATTCATAGGGAAAATCAAAAGTTTTCCGCTTTCCGGAAAAATATTCCGAAAGCTGTTTTTTTACTTCGAGAAGAAGCTGCGTTTCGGTTTCCGGGGAAAATTTTTCCCCGGAAACTATTCCGATCCTTGTTATTCTTCCCTTTTCTTCACAGATTTCGATTTTTCCGATGGGTGAATCCAAGGTTACTCTGTTCATTTAAGTTCAACGATAGTTACGCCGGTTTCGCCTTCACCGTAAACTCCAAGGCGGAAACTGCGGACAGCTTTGTTCTTTTTAAGAGCCTGGTGAACAGCGGCGCGGAGAACGCCGGTTCCCTTTCCGTGGATTATGGAAACTGTGTTGAGGTTGAGGAGCACACATTCGTCAATGAATCTGTCCATTTCAAGAAGACCCTGTTCAACGTCCATTCCGCGAAGGTCAACTTCGGAAGCGGCTTTTCTTCTTGAAGCACTTTCGATGGTTTTTGTAACGGAACCGCCGCCAAGGGTGTTTTTCTTCGCTTTATTGTTTTCGATAAGGCGAAGTTCGGAAATATGGACTTTTGATTTAACGATTCCGGTCTGAACAAGGCAGTAACCTGCTCCGTCCGGAAGGCCGACAAGAGTTCCGTCCTTGCTCATTCCGTTTATGCGGACGGTATCGCCGCGGACAAGATTTCTCGGAAGGCGGTATCCGCTGTCTTTGGAAGCAATGGGGTCCGCGATATCCTGGATTCGGGCAATTCCGGTTTTCATCTGGGCTCTTGCCCTTGCAGCCATATCGGCGGAAGCTTCCGCTTCTGCCTGTTTTTTGGTTTCGATAATTTCGTCGATGAGCTTTTGGGATTCGGCACGGACCTGTTCCACAAGGCGTTTTGCGGAAAGTCTTGCAGCTTCGAGTTCCTTTTCCTTGCTGCGTTCCATTTCCTCTTTTTCTTTTGCAATTTCAAGGCGGATACGTTCGGTTTCCTTACGGTAGTTTTCGGCCTTTTCGTGCTCTTTTTCAAGTTCCTGACGGCTTTGTTCAAGTTTTTCGACAACGTCTTCGAAGTTTGCGTTCTCCGCGGAAACAAGTTCCCTTGCTCTGTCAACGATGCTTGTATCCATTCCAAGGCGCTCGGTTATGGCAAATGCGTTGGATTTTCCGGGAACGCCAACCAACAAACGATAGGTCGGAGAAAGAGTTTCCACATTGAATTCGCAGCAGGCGTTTTCAACTCTCGGAGTCTGGAGCGCATACATCTTGATTTCGGCATAGTGGGTTGTTGCGGCAACCTTTGCGCCGTAAAGTTTAAGGCGTTCGATAATAGCAACCGCAAGAGCAGCGCCTTCGATAGGATCCGTTCCCGCACCGAGTTCATCCAGAAGAACAAGGCTTCTGTCATCGGTCTGTTCAAGAATTTTTATGGTGTTGTTGATATGGGAAGAGAAAGTTGAAAGGCTTTGTTCAATGCTCTGTTCGTCGCCGATATCCGCAAAAACGTTTTCGAAAACGGAAACAGAGGAACTTTCTCCCGCGGGGATCATCATTCCGCACATGGCCATAAGGGTAAGAAGTCCGATGGTTTTGAGTGCAACGGTTTTACCGCCGGTGTTGGGACCGGTTATTACGAGGACGTCGTAATCATAGCCCAGGGCAATATCTATCGGAACGATTTTGTTTTTATCGATAAGGGGGTGTCTTGCTTTTGAAAGGCGTACTTTTCCGTCATCGGAAAGATTCGGAACAGAAGCGTTCATCTTTGAAGCAAGTCTTGCCTTTGCAAAATAAAGGTCAAGTTCGACTATGGCGGAATAATCTTCGATGAAGGAATCCGCATGGTTTCCTATATCGCAGGAAAGTTCATAAAGTATCCTCTGAATTTCCTGCTGTTCCTTTGCTTTAAGAACACGGGTTTCGTTATTTTCGTCAACAACGCCCGCAGGCTCGATAAAAATTGTCGCTCCGGAACCGGAAGTATCGTGGACCATGCCTTTTATCTCGTTGCGGTATTCCGCTTTTACGGGAACGCAGTATCTTCCGTCGCGCATGGTGACAATAGGTTCCTGAAGATATTTTGCGTAGGTGTTGGAATGGATAAGGCGGTCCAGCTGTTCCTTGACCTTGCTTTGTGAATTGCGGATTTTTCTGCGGATATCAGCAAGAGTCGGGCTTGCGGTATCGCTTACTTCGTCTTCGGAAACAACGGTGAAGCCGATTTTTTCCTCAAGGCGCTGGTTCGGCATAAGGCTTTCGAAAAATTCATCAAGGGAAGTTTCCTTTTCACCTTCATAATTATTGCGGAAATCTTTCATTTCCCGAAGGGCTTTTAAAAATCTTTCGATATCGATAAATTCCGGAAGCGAAAGGGTCGCGCCCATTTTTGCTCTTCGGAGAGAACCGGTAACGTTTTTAACTCCATGGAGAGAAGGCGCACCGAATCTTGCGGAAAGCATAAAAGCGTCCGCAGTTCTGTCCATAAGGCGCTTTGCTTCCCTAAGGTTTGTTTTCGGTTCGGTTTTAAGGGCAAGGTTACGGCTGTCTTCGCAGCCGGTGCAATCCGCAAGCATTGCGAGGATCTTATCAAGTTCCAATGCCCTTTGGTGTCTGTTTTCAGTCATATTTTTACCTCTGAAGTTTACTTCAAATTATAAATAATCGGAATTTTCAATGTATTCGGAATATATCCGCCGCTTCGCGGCGGATATATTAAAAAATTATAATCAGAACGAACGTATTGAATTCAGAAATTCAAGAGTAGGATAAACTTTGTCCATTTGTTCGATAACGTATTTTTCAGCCGCATTCGAAAGTTCGATAAGCGAATTTTCTCCGACTCGGAAAGAAAAAAGCTGTTCCATCGGCGCATAGACGATGTGTCTTGCGGCAAGAAAAGCGGCTTTTGAAAGCAAAACTTCGCCCGCGGCACCGTTTGGTCGGCAATCTGTACAGGTTGCGCTTCCGCTTTTTGTATCGAACCAATAAGCCCCTTTTTCAAATTCGCCGCATTCGCTGCAGGCTATTAAATCAGGCGCATAACCGATAAAGCTCATAAGGCGAAGTTCAAAAATCGCCTTGAGCATTGCGGGATGGACTTTTTTGTTTTCAAGCATATGTAAAGTGTTGAGAAGAAGCCGAAGGATATCCTTCGAATCCTCCTCGGGGTTTGCGGCGCTTAAACAAAGCTCGCAGAAATAGCTTGCATAGGCAAGGCTGTCCAAATCTTTTCGGATACCGAAAAAAAGCCTTTCGCTTTCGGCGGAATCCACCGTATATTTTTCACGGTTTTTAAAGAAAACAAATTCGCCGTAACAAAGCATTGAAGAAACGGTCGCAAGGGCGCTTTTCATTCTTCTTGCGCCGGAAGCATAGGCATATATTACCCCCCGGTCCTCCGTAAGGACGGAAAGGAGCTTATCGTTTTCATTATAATCCTGTACTTTAAGGACGATGCCTTTCGTCTTGATTTGCATAACCAATACCGCCGTTCACGGAAAAATGGAGCTTTTTGAAATCCGAACTTTCTTCCGGATTTCCGACATCTTCCGGAAGGGCGGGTTTAATTTCGCCCGCGTTTATCTTTTCGTTGATAACGTTTTTGTTGGAAAGTTTATAGTTCAGATAATCGCTTATTTTTCCTGTTTTTTCAAAATCGTTCCAGCTTTTTTCGTTCATATCTTTTACCCCGCATCAAAGTTTTTTCACAATCATTTTATGATTTTTGAAAAACAATATGTGAGGTAAAAATTGTTTTTTAAGAATCCCCTCGCCACTTCGTGGCCCTCTCCCCTTTGACAAGGGGCGCTGTTTTTATTGTTCGGTAAAGCCGAAGTTGCGGAGAAGTCCGTCGCGGTTGCGCCAATCTTCTTTAACTTTTACCCAAAGCTGAAGGTTTGCTTTGCAGCCGAGGAAGCGTTCGATGCTCATTCTGGATTCGCTGCCGATTTTTTTGAGCATTGCGCCTTTTTTGCCGATGATGATACCTTTATGGCTGTCGCGTTCGCAATAGATGATTGCGTCGATATCGACCATATCCTTGCCTTCGCGTTCCTTCATTGCTTCGATGGAAACGGCGATTCCGTGGGGAACTTCGTCCTCGAGGTCAACAAGCATTCTTTCACGTATAAGTTCCGCAACAATTGCTCTTTCCGGCTGGTCGGTTATGGAATCGTCCGCAAAATAATGGGGACCTTCCTCCGCATATTTTTCAAGTTCATCGGTAAGGATATTGATTCCGTCTTTTTTGAGCGCGGAAATCGGGATTACCTCATCGAAATTATATTCTTTGGAAAGCATCGCTATTTTTGCAAGCATTTCCTCTTTGTTTTCAAGAGTATCGATTTTGTTGATGCAAAGAATTGCCGGAAGGCGGAGAGCCTTGAAGCGTTCGATAAGGTCACGTTCCGGCTGGGTGATTTCGCCTTTGGGTTCAACAACAAGAATTGCGATATCAACGTCCGCAACGGAATCGCCAACCTGTTTTACCATGAAATCCGCAAGTTTTGTCTTCGGTTTATGAAGACCGGGGGTATCGATAAAAACGAACTGGGTAAGTCCTTTTGTAAGGATACCGGTGATACGGGTTCTGGTGGTCTGGGGTTTTGCGGAAACTGCGGCAACTTTTTCGCCGATAAGCGCGTTAAGAAGCGAGCTTTTGCCCACGTTCGGTCTTCCTACTATTGCTACGAAAGCGGATTTTGTTTCAAAATTTTTATTATTCATTGACATAACTTGCGTCACGCTGAAGACCAAGCTTCGCGAGGACGGTTTCCTCCCTTTCTCTCATATGTACCTGTTCCATACCTCCGTTGACATGGTCATAACCAAGAAGATGCAGAACTGAATGGACTGTAAGATAGGCAACCTCTCTTTGAAGAGTGTGCCCGTAAAGTTCAGCCTGCTGCTCCGCTTTCTGGAGCGAAATCACAATATCTCCGAGGAGCAACGCTCCGCTTTCGGGGTTTCTATCATAGATTCCGTCTTCCCCCAGAGGGAAAGAAATTACGTCGGTGACAGCATCAACGTTTCGGAATTCCGCATTTATTTTTCTGATTTCTTCGTTGGAAACAAAGGTGATGCTGATTTCGCCGGTTTCGGTAAAGCCTTCGGTGCGAAGGGTAGCTTCACAGCAGCGGCGCATAAGCATTCTTATTCCGGTAGGTATTTTAATGTCTTTCTGTCTGTTTGATATGATAACTTTTGCGATTGCCATTTTCTTTTTCTGCCCTTTCGTAATATTTTTCGTACGCCTTGATAATATTCTGGACAAGTCTGTGGCGCACAACGTCCTTTTCTGTGAATTTTATAAGTGAAATATCTTCAACGTCTTTAAGAACTTTCACTGCTTCCACAAGGCCGCTTTTTTTGATGGACGGAAGGTCGATCTGGGTGGCGTCGCCGTTTATTACGGCTTTAGAGTTAAAACCGAGCCTTGTGAGGAACATCTTCATCTGTTCCGGAGTTGTGTTCTGTGCTTCGTCAAGGATTATGAAGGAATCATCAAGGGTTCTTCCGCGCATATAAGCAAGAGGAGCAACTTCGATATTTCCGCGTTCAACAAATCTCTGGTAGTTTTCCGCTCCGAGCATTTCAAAAAGCGCATCGTAAAGCGGGCGGAGATATGGGTCAACTTTGTTCTGTAAATCGCCGGGAAGGAAACCGAGTTTTTCGCCCGCTTCAACAGCCGGACGGGTCAGGATGATTCTGTTTACTTCCTGGTTGCGGAAAGCTTTTACGGCCATTGCCACCGCAAGATAGGTTTTACCCGTTCCTGCGGGACCGACTCCTATGGTTATGGTGGTGTTTTTTATTGCTTCGATATATGCTTTCTGACCGAGGGTTTTTGCTTTTACCGGTCTGCCTTTTGAAGTTATGCAGATAACGTCGGAGCTGATTTTATTTACCTGATCCTCGTTTCCCTCGTTAACAAGATCCATAACGTAGTGGATATTCTGGTCGTTAAGCTCTTCTCCCCTGCTTATAAGCGAAAGCAGGCTTTGAACGGCTTTTCCAGCAAGGGAAACTTTTTCCGGATCTCCGGAAATTTTGATCTGGGTCCCGCGGCAAAGAATTCCGACTTCATAAGCTTTTTCTATTTCTTTTATATTTTCGTCGAAGCTTCCGAAAAGAGCAACGGCGTTTTCCATTCTTTCAATATCAACTAACTGTTCCGTAACATTTTCTCCTTTTTATGGCTGATTAAAAATATATAAATTTTCACAAATACATAGTATATCAGAAATATTCTATAAAATAAAGGGAAAATTTGTAATTTTTATGTTTATTTTTCACCCCGAAACTATTATCCGCATAAACTGATGATATATTGAAGTTTTGGAGGAAATTTTATGCCGATAATATATCTCAGCCCTTCCACCCAGCAGGCAAACACTTACGTTACCGGAGGCAGCGAAGAATATTGGATGAACCTTCTTGCGGACGAACTTGAGCCATGGCTTATTTCAAGCGGGATACGCTTCAGCAGGAACACTCCGCAGATGACCGCAGGTTCTTCGATAAGGGCTTCAAACGCCGGAAATTATGACTTTCATCTTGCGCTCCATTCAAACGCGGCGCCGGAAGGAAGATACGGCGAAGTTCAGGGCATAATCGCTTTTTACGCACCCAACAGCGTTAACGGAAAAAGAGCCGCGGTGCTTATTTCCGAAAACCTCGGCACGATTTATCCATATCCGGAAGGTGCCCGTGCTCAAAGCACAACTTCCCTTGGCGAAGTAACCAGAACACGAGCACCGGCTGTGCTCGTTGAAATCGCCTATCATGATAACATCGACGACGCAAACTGGATAACTTCAAATCTTGGGCAGATTGCAGAAAAGCTTGCCCTTTCCATGACGGAATATTTTGGGCTTCCGCTTGTTCCGCCAATGGCTCCTCAAACAGGAAAAGTAGCTTTATCAAGCGGAAATCTGAATATAAGGAGTTTTCCGAGCACCGGAGGAAAAATCATTTCCTCCGCGCCGAACAGTTCCGTGCTCACGGTGCTTGGGAACCGGAACGGCTGGTACACCGTTAACTATAACGGAACGGTCGGTTTTGCAAGTGCTGATTACATCCGGCTTATCTGACCCCTTGATTAATCTTCCGGAATGATGTATTATATTGTTATATTCTTTCCGGAGGTGCAAACCCATGTCACTTGATGAACTTCGTGCTCAATGTCTGAACTGTAAAAAATGTGGGCTTTGTGAAACCCGCAACAACGTTGTTTTCGGAATCGGAAATCCGAAATCCAAAGTTCTTTTCATCGGCGAAGGTCCCGGAGAAAACGAAGACCTTAAAGGCGAACCTTTTGTCGGAAGAGGCGGAATGCTTCTTGATAAAATGCTTGCGGTGGTCGATCTTTCCCGCGAGAAAAACATCTATATTGCGAACATGGTAAAATGCCGTCCGCCGAAAAACCGCGACCCGGAAGAAACGGAAGTTGCCGCCTGCCGTCCCTGGCTTGAGAAACAGATCCGGCTTATCGACCCGAAAATAATCGTCTGCCTCGGAAGAGTTTCGGCTATCCGTTTTATTGACCCGAACTTTAAAGTAACCAAGGAGCACGGTCAGTTTATCGAAAAAGACGGCCGCCTTGTTATGGGAACTTTCCACCCGGCGGCAATTCTTCGAAACCCGAACCAGAAACCCGCCGCAATGGAAGATTTTTTTGCGCTCCAGGAAAAAATCAAGGAGATATGCCCGGAAACTTATGCATAATAAAAACCTCCCCGCTCGGGGAGGTTTTTTATATTGTTTTTGCAAAATGAACGGTACGCTCTATGTCCTTAAAACCGAGCGCCGTATGAAAAGCATAGCTTGCTTCGTTGGTCAAAAGGCAATCGCTTCCGAATTCGGTGCAGCCTTTTTCCTTTGCCCATTGGGCGCAGAATTCAAAAAGCTTTTTTGCAATCCCCTTTCCGCGGAATTCTTCCAAAACGGCAATTCCCTCAAGGTATGCCACCGGGGAAGATTTTGTTCCGGCAACATAATCGGTACGAAGTCTTATGTTCGCAAAACCGACAACCTTTCCGGAAAACTCCGCAGCTGCGACCAAATCTTTTTCAGAATTGATAAGCTGTTCAAAATCCTCACGGAGTTCTTCCTCGTTTCCGCCCCAGACTTCCGGCAAGGAAGCGAGTTTTACAAGAAATTCAATATCCTTATTTTCTGCTTCGCGGATCATTTCTTTTTACCGGTCGCAAAGAAGAAAATTATTCCGCCAATTGCAAGAACCGCAAGAACGCCCGCACCGATCATAAGGCCAAGGCCTTCGCCGCCGGTGTTGATTATTTCGCTTTCCTTTTCAAAAAGCATCGGAGCACCGGCAAAGGAAGTTACGGAAAACAAAAAACTCATTGTAAAAGCGCAAAGCGCAGAAAAAATCTTTTTCATCGAAAAAGCCTCCTTTTTGTTTCTGTAAACAGTTTATTCCCTTTTTTGCGTCAAGTCAATGAATTTTCTGTTAAGAGTGTTTTAAGATTGAAATTGCGTTAAAAAACTCTTTTATATTTAATAGTTTTATGATAAAATATAATTGATTTAGTATGTTTTGGAGGTATCGGAATGCCTTTTTTGCCCGTTAATAAAGAAGATATGAAAAAACGCGGCTGGGACGAAGTTGATTTTGTCTTCGTAACCGGCGACGCTTATGTTGACCACCCTTCCTTCGGTCCGGCAATTCTTTCCCGCCTGCTTGAAAGCAGAGGCTACAGAGTTGCAATTCTTGCCCAGCCGGATTGGAAAAGCAATTATGATTTCACCCGCTTCGGAAAACCGCGCCTTGGTTTCCTTGTTTCCGCAGGTAACATCGACTCCATGGTCGCACACTATACCGTTGCAAAGCGCAAACGCCGCGATGACGCTTATTCCCCGGGCAAAAAAGCGGGACTTCGTCCGGACAGGGCGGTTACCGTTTACAGCAAAAAGATAAAATCAATTTATCCCGATGTTCCGGTTATCATCGGCGGAATCGAAGCTTCTCTCCGCCGCTTCGCACATTATGATTATTGGGAAAACAAGGTCATGCCTTCGGTTCTTTTTGATTCCGGAGCGGATCTGCTTTCTTACGGCATGGGAGAACACCAGACCCTTGAAATTGCCGAAAGACTCAATAACGGCGAATACCCCGTTACCATGACCGATATCCGCGGAACCTGCTACGCCGTTCCTGTAAACGAATATGAACCCGGTCCGGCGGTTGAATGTCCTTCCTTTGAGAAAGTTTCCGCCGATAAAAAAGAATACGCCATAGCCACCAGAAAACAGCAGGACGAGCAGGACCATATCCGCGGCAAAAAGATAATCCAGCGCCACGGGAACATAATGCTTGTTCAGAACCCGCCTTCCGCTCCTCTTAATCAGGAGGAACTGGACGAGGTTTTTGCTCTTCCCTATATGCGCGATTTCCACCCCATGTATCAGAAAATGGGCGGCGTTCCCGCCATTGAGGAAGTTCTTTTTTCCATCAACCACAACCGCGGATGCTTCGGCGGCTGCAACTTCTGCGCCCTTGCTTTCCATCAGGGAAGATACGTCACCAGCAGAAGCCGCGAATCCATTATGGAAGAAGCAAAGATACTTACCGCGGATCCCCGTTTTAAAGGATATATCCACGACGTTGGCGGTCCTTCCGCAAACTTCCGCAATCCCGCCTGTGAAAAGCAGAAAAAGCTCGGACTTTGCGCCGGCAAAAAATGCCTTGCGCCAACTCCCTGCCCCAATCTTATTGCAGACCACAGCGAATATCTTGAAATTCTCCGGGAACTTCGTTCTCTTCCGAGAGTTAAAGCCGTTTTTATCCGCAGCGGAATCCGTTATGACTACGTTATGGCGGACAAGGACGACAGATTCTTCAAAGACCTTGTAAGATATCACGTCAGCGGACACCTTAAAGTTGCTCCGGAACATTGCAGCGCAGGGGTTCTTGATATGATGGGCAAGCCCCATATTGACGTTTTTGAAAAATTCCAGAAGAGATTTATGGAACTTACCCGCTCCGCAGGAAAAGAACAGTATCTCGTTCCCTATCTTATGTCCTCCCACCCGGGAAGCACCATTAAAGATGCCGTTGCGGTTGCCCAGTTCCTTAAAAAACACGATATCCGTCCGGAACAGGTTCAGGATTTTTATCCCACGCCCGGAACGGTTTCCACCTGTATGTTCTACACCGGACTTGACCCCTACACCATGAAGGAAGTTTATGTTCCGACCAATTCCGAGGACAAGGCTCTTCAGCGTGCTCTTTTGCAGTATTATATCCCGGAAAACGCGGATATGGTAAGAAAAGCTCTTCGCAAAGCGCACAAGGAAGAACTTATCGGAAACGGTCCGGATTGCCTTGTTCGGGAAGATTTCCGTGCAAAAAACATTGCGGAGAAAAACGGAACCAAGGTTGTTTACAGCGAAAAGAAACCCCTTGGAAAACACAAAAAACCGAAGCTTTCCGGAAAATCCAAAAAACCGAAGAGAGTTAAATAACAGAAAGAAGATAATATAATGAACCGTTTTGCCTGGAAAGGCCAGATTTATCATACAAACGAAAAAAGAGAGCTTGAGATCTTTGAAAACAGCTGGGTCCTTTGCGAAAACGGAATCTGCAAAGGCGTTTTCAAAGAACTTCCGGAAGATTGGAAAAACGCGGAGCTTACCGATTTCGGCGATAAAATAATAATCCCCGGTTTTTCCGATCTTCATGTTCACACAGCACAGTATTCCTATATCGGAACCGGCATGGACGAAGAACTTTTGGGTTGGCTTGAAAAATATGCTTTCCCGGAGGAAGCCGCTTTTGCCGACCTTGAATATGCGGAAAAAGCCTATTCCTGTTTTGTCCGCGATCTTCGGAAAAGCGCAACCACCAGAGCTTCGATTTTTGCTTCGAAACACGTTCCGGCAACCGAGCTTTTGATGGAAATGCTCGACAAAACCGGTCTTAAAACCTACGTCGGAAAAGTGAATATGGACCGCAACTGCCCGGATTATATCCGCGAAGAAAGCGCGGAGGTTTCCGGAAACGACACAGAAAAATGGGTTTCGGAAACCATTGATAAATTTGAGAATACAAAACCCATTCTTACTCCCCGCTTCACTCCGACCTGTTCCGACGAAGTTATGGCAAAACTCGGAGAGATCCAGAAAAAATACGGCGTTGCCATGCAAAGCCACCTTTCCGAAAATCAGGGAGAAATCGCCTGGGTAAAGGAGCTTTGTCCGGATACCGAGTTTTACGGCGAGGCTTATGATAAATTCGGACTTTTCGGCGGTGAAAACTGCCCCACCATTATGGCGCACTGCGTTTATTCTTCCGATGAGGAACTTGAGCTTATCGAAAAGCGCGGAGTATGGATCTGTCTTTGTCCCCAATCCAACATGAACGTTGCAACCGGAATTGCTCCGGCACGCAAATATCTCGAACGCGGGCTTAAAATCGGTCTTGGAAGCGACCTTGCCGGCGGAAGCACCCTTTCGATTTTCCGGGCGATAACCGATTCTGTTGTTGCATCAAAACTCCGCTGGAGACTTGTTGACCAGAACCTTAAACCCCTTTCCGTTGCCGAAGCTTTTTATATGGCAACCAGAGGAGGAGGAAGCTTTTTCGGAAAAGTCGGCGCATTCGAGGAAGGTTTTGAAATGGACGCGGTTGTAATCGACGATTCCGCCCTTTATACCCCGAAAAAACTTTCCATGCATGACCGTTTTGAAAGACTTTGTTATCTTTATACCAACAGCAAAATCGTCGCAAAATGCGTTGCGGGAAAGAAAATTGAAATCGACTGATTTATTGCATTTTTTCTTTTTAGCCTTTATCCAGTAAAACTATCGTGGGAGTTGATGCAATGTCGAAAAAACATATTATAGGAATCATTTCTTTTGTTATTTTGTTTTTTGGCGCGATTTGCTGGTTCTCTTATATGCACATTACCGGCGCCGATATTGAATTCATTGCAAAACTTGATGAAGCTGATTATGTCAATGCAACTGTTCAGCATGAAGACGCTTTTACCGGAGAAACCATCTCTTCCGAAACCTATAAACTTGACCGCGAACAGATAAAAGAACTTCACAGAGTACTTGTTTCTTCCGGATTTTTTCTTGACTTCGGCGACAGATTCAGCCTTTCTCCAAAAGAAATCCGCACAGATATTATCATTTACGGTTCTTTTACCAACGATGAAGAAGGATATTATATTTATTGCGTCAACGGAGATTTTGTTGATGTTCGGCTTAAAAACGGCGCAATGCTTATCCCAATCAACAAAGATTTTCAAAACATGCTTCTCGGCATCATTGAAAAATAAAAAAATCGGCGGTCAAAACTGACCGCCGATAAAATTTTATTTTCTGTAAAGAAGAATCTTTTTCATAAAGAAGTTCCAGAAAAGGACGATACCCGCCGCAAAGGCTTTTGAAATCATATAATACCAGCCAAGTTTTTCGGTAAAAACCCACATAAGAAGTTCGGTAAGCCCAAGACCGAAAACGGCGATTATTGCGAAAACAGAAAATTCCTTTGCCTTTTCCGCGCCGGTTGTTTTTTTGCTGAAAACAAGAAATTTTGAAAGGGCATAATTTACGCAAAGGCCGGCAATAAATGATATTATCCCGGAAATAAGGTAATAGACACCAAGTTCGGTTATTATATGAAGAAGAACGTAATCGGCAACAAAACTTGCTCCGCCGACGAAAATATAGCGGAAGAACTGGAGAAAAGTATCTTCCGTCGGTTCAAGCAAAAGACCTTTCAGGTCGCCTTTTTTAAGAAGTTCAAAGAATTTTTTTAACATGGCATTTCCTTTTTATAAAAATTACTTTTCTATTCTATAACTTATCGTGGAGAAAAGCAATAGATTACTGAATTGAATCTTTTTAATATACAACCCCATTTCTTTTGCAACCAAAAGAAACCGGGTTGTGCCTGAAAAGAAAAGTTTTATCCCCTACCCGCTTGCTCCCGCAAGCGACTCCCCCTTAAAATAAGGGGGAATAAACTCTCCACCAAACGAATTGAGTTTTCCATTTCCGACTGTCGCTGCCACCTTCGGAGGCAGCAACAGTTTTCATTACAATTATTTTGCCCGACCATTTTTCCCGAAAGGAGGAACGTTTTTTGGAAAGACTTGATAAAATCATCTCAAACAGAACCGGAATCTCGCGAAAGGACGCAAAGGCGGCAATTTCCGCAGGAAAAGTTACGGTTTCCGGTAAAATTATACGTTCTTCCGACTTTAAAGTTGGCGAAAACGACGAAATTTTTCTTGGCTGCAACAAAATA
Source organism: Oscillospiraceae bacterium (assembly GCA_018110905.1). Lineage (GTDB taxonomy): Bacteria > Bacillota > Clostridia > Oscillospirales > Ruminococcaceae > UMGS1668. The sequence goes on along the minus strand of JAGBAZ010000064.1, from coordinate 37,642 downwards.
AGCGGAAATGCGCACATATATATTGTGCTCAATAAACCGAAAGGCTATGTTTCCGCAACGGAAGACCCGGAGCAGAAAACCGTTATTGAACTTGTTCCTCCGGAATTTTTCCGAAACGGGATTTTCCCCGCCGGAAGGCTGGACAAAGATACCACCGGGCTTATGATAATTACCGATGACGGCGATTTTGCCCACCGTATCCTTGCGCCGAGAAAACACGTTCCGAAAAAATACGCCGTTACCATCGACCTTCCTGTAACGGACGAAATGGAAGCGGGTTTTGAAAACGGAATTGAACTTTCAGACGGAATCTGCAAATCCGCAAAACTCCTGAAAACCGGTGATTTTACCTGTGAAGTAACCCTTTCCGAGGGGCGATATCACCAGATCAAAAGAATGTTCGGCTGTTTCGGCGCAAAAGTCACGGAACTTCACCGCCTTTCCATGGGCGGGTTTTCCCTTCCGAAAAATCTTCTTCCGGGCGAATGCCGGGAACTTACCAATGAAGAATTGGCTTTGATTGAAAGCAAGGTGAATGAATGATACTTTATACCGTAATCCCCTGTTACAACGAGGAAAAAGTTTTGCCCGAAACAATCCGGGTCATGACAAAAAAATACGAAAGTCTTATCGAGCGGAAAATGATTTCCAAAAAAAGCAGAGTGCTTTTTGTTGACGACGGCTCCTTTGACGATACATGGGAAACAATCTGCGAAGCGCATGAAAAAAACGAGATTTTCTGCGGAATAAAACTCAGCAGAAACCGCGGGCACCAGAACGCCCTTCTTGCGGGACTTATGGAAGCAAAGGAACTTTGCGATGCGGCAATTTCCGTTGATGCGGACCTTCAGGACGATATTGACGCCATTGACGAAATGGTTGAAAAATTCGGCGAAGGCTGCGACATTGTTTACGGAGTCCGTAACAAACGCAGCACCGACCGCTTTATGAAGCGTTTTACCGCCGAAGGTTATTACCGCCTTATGGAGTTTTTCGGAACGCATATCATCTTCAACCATGCGGATTATCGCCTTATGAGCAAAAAAGCTCTTGAAGCGCTTTCGGAATTCGATGAAACCAACCTTTTTCTTCGCGGAATGGTGCCGATGCTTGGTTTTAAAACCGCAAAAGTTTATTATGAACGTAGGGAGCGTTTTGCGGGCGAAAGCAAATACAGCGTTGGAAAGATGATTGATCTTGCATGGAACGGAATCACTTCTTTCAGCGTAAAGCCCGTTGATATGATACTTTTTGCAGGCGTGCTCATTGCGGGATTTTCCGTGGTCGCGATGCTTGTTCTTTTGGTGCTCACGATTTTCGGCGTGCTCAAAGGCACAACCGGCTGGATAGTCGCCTCCGTTTTCCTTTGCACCGGAATCAACCTTACCGCACTCGGCGTTGTCGGGCAATACGTTTGCAGGGCTTATCTTGAAGCTAAACACAGACCGAAATATATAATTGAGGAAAAGTTGTTATAAAAAAATCCCTTGGAATTTCCAAGGGATTTTTTGTTTTTCATTTTATCGGAAGACTATCAATCAGCTTTACGACGTATTTGATGATTAATCATAAACATTTTTATATTGTTCTGCCCAACCGTCGATGAATGCGGTTACAACAGTTGCCCAGTTTGCATCAGAAGGATCTGCGTTGTAAGCGTTAAGTGCGTTTACAGCGGTTGCACGATAATCGTCAACGTTGGGCTGGAAGTTAGTGACCCAATCGAAATTGTAGCACCCGTCTGCAAGATATGCGTTAGCCTGTGCAAGGAAGGAGTTGGTGGATTCTGCAGCAGATTTATAGGGCATTACGCCGAAAGTTGCAACAGCTTTTTCAGAAGCTTCTGCATCGGTTACGAGCCATACGAGGAAGTCCATGGTTGCCTGGATATCTTCTTCGGAAGCGGTTCCGTTGATTGCCCAGTAGTTTTCAGTGCCGCAGTTGAGAGCCGCTTTTTCTTCGCCTTCAACACCGCAGTAATAAGGAATCATGTAAAGATCATCAGAGTTCATGCCTCTTCCTACAAAAGAACTATATTCCCAGCTACCGTTGCAATAGAATGCTGCTTTGCCTTTTGCAAATTCTGCGTTAGCATCGAAGCCGCCGTTTGCAAGTTCTTTACGGTCAACGGTTGCGTTTTCAACCATAAGATCATAAAGAGCTTTGTAGTTGCTCATGTAGTTACCGGTAAGGGTTGCAGGACCACAGGTGCCGTTGCCCCATGCTTCGGGGTTATCACGATATTCATAAACATATTCGAGGTTGATGAGGTGGCCGGTGAATCTCCAGGAGGAAGAACCGTCCATGCCTGAGGAAGTGAATGCGCTGAAGCCGAGGGTGTCTTTGTTAGCGGTGATGTCTTCTGCAACAGCTTTGAGGGTTTCAAAGTTGGTGATTTCGGAAACATCGTGGCCAGCAGCTTTAAGAAGAGCGTTGTTTACAATGATGCCGTAGCATTCATAGCAATAAGCAATAGAAACAAGTTTATCTTCATAATAAACATTAAAATCGTCAGTAATAAGTTCCTCTGCTATCGGACTTCCTTTTAAGTCAAGGCAATAGTCTCCCCAAATAGGTGCACCAAATTTACTTACAACAAAAATGGTTGGTGCATCATCTTTTTCCATCTCTTTGGTAAGAGTTTCGTTATAAGTACCGGAAGCAGCAGTTTCGATTTTTACTTCAACACCGGTTTCATCGGTGTATTTTGCTGCAAGTTCTTTAAGTACTTCATCAGATTCGGGTTTGAAGTTGAGCCAGTAAACAGAACCTGTTGTCGGCTTTTCATCTTCAGGTTCTTCGTTTCTATACGGAAGCTTTTCAATAAGCTTTACGGCATATTTACGGAGAAGGTTTGCATCAATCGCAGTGATTTTATGGTCAAGGTCAACATCGCCGAAAATCATATCGGTCTCTTCCGGTGTTATAAGTTTTGCGGCAATAAGACGGGCAAGATATGTATCCTTTATATTTATTTCTTCATCGCCGTTGAGGTCACCGTAAATTCCGTCGATTATCACAATTTTTCCGTTTTCGATTTTCATATCGAGATCGTTTGAATTTGCATCTGCAAAAACAAATTCTTCCTCGGTATCAATCTCAACAGGATATTCGCCAAGATCGGCATTGTCGAGAACTCTGAAAACAAGCTCAAGGATAGTTCCGCCGGCGGTGACCGGGATCGGATCGTCCCAACCGAAATATACCGTTCCGTCTTCATAGGAATTTGTTGTTACATCGCCCATAACTTCTCCTGAAGAAGCAGAAACAAACTTGAAAATCGAAGAATCATATTTTACCGCAAACTGTGCCATTGCAACGTTGGAACCTTCCGAAAGGCTTATTGTTACTTTTACATTACCACCAACGCCAACTTTTGCGGTGGAAACCGATAACGTTGCAGAAGCAACCTCCTTCGCAGAGATTTCCTCCGCGTCTGCGATTACAGGAAAAAATCCCGCAACCATTAATATCGCCATAATAAAACAAAGCATTTTTTTAAGAATTTTTTTCATCTTAACCCTCTTTTCAGATGATTATACATATTTATATCTTAATACTTCCAATTGATTTAGTCAACCCGTTCGTGCGCTTTTTACTTTATCGCTTTATTTTGCCGAATTATTTTTATATCGCTAAATTTTGTATTTTTTATATTCTTTATTTTCGTATAGCTAAAATTTAGCTTAATAAAAACAAATTTTTATATTTTATCTAAAAATAATCTATAAAAAGTATAAAATTAATTCTGTGTTGCAGTCTATAAAACGAAGGTGTATAATATGCTCAAGTTTTTTGAAAACGGAGGGCATTCACCATGACTGACGCACAGATCAAGATGTTAATTTCAATGGTTCTTTATATGGCGGTCGTAATCGCCATCGGCGTTTATTTTTCTAAACGTGCCAACAGGAACAGCAACGAATATTTTCTCGGCGGACGCAGTCTTGGTCCATGGGTCACCGCTATGAGTGCGGAAGCTTCCGACATGAGCGGCTGGCTTTTGATGGGACTTCCGGGCGTTGCATACTGGATGGGTCTTGCGGACGCTTTCTGGACCGCTGTAGGCCTTGCGGCAGGAACCTACGTCAACTGGCTCATTGTCGCAAAGCGTCTTCGCCGTTACAGCGTTAAAATCGACGCCATCACTGTTCCGGATTATTTTTCAAAACGCTTCCACGAAGCGGACGGCAAAAAATCTCTTCTTATAATCGCTTCTATTTTTATTCTTGTTTTCTTTTCCGTATATGCGGGAAGCTGCTTTGTAGCCTGCGGAAAACTCTTCTCCACTCTCTTCGGTCTTCCCTATGTTCCGATGATGATAATCGGTGCTGTTTTTGTTATTGTCTATACTTTCCTCGGCGGATTCCTTGCGGAAAGCGCTTCCGATTTTATGCAGGCGATCGTTATGATAGTTGCGCTTACCGTTATCCTTACCCTTTCGACCATTTCCGCCGGCGGAATCGGCTCCGTTCTTGAAAACGCAAAAAACATTCCCGGTTTCTTTGAACTTTTCGGAATTGCAGCTCCGGTTCTCGACGAAAACGGACTTCAGCTTGTTGAAAACGGAAAACCCGTTTTCGGCGAAGCAGGCGCTTACGGAATCATAACCGTTCTTTCAACTCTCAGCTGGGGACTCGGATATTTCGGAATGCCCCAGGTTCTTCTCCGCTTTATGGCGGCAAGAAAAACTTCCGAAATCACCATGAGCCGCCGTATCGCCACCGTTTGGGTAATAATTTCTCTTGCGGCCGCCGTTGCAATCGGAATTATCGGAAGAGCATTGCTCCCCACCGAAGAAGCTCTTCTTTCCTCTTCCGGCGCAGAAAACGTATTTATCATAATCTGCGGAAAACTTCTTCCGCCTATCGTTGCCGGCGTAATCATGTCCGGAATCCTTGCGGCAACAATCAGCTCTTCCGATTCCTATCTTCTTATTGCGGCTTCCGCATTTTCCAAAAACCTTTACCAGGGTGTTTTCCACAAAAGAGCCACCGACAAACAGGTTATGCGCTGCTCCAAAATCGTTCTCGTTGCAATCGCGCTTTTCGGCGTTATCGTTGCTCTTGATGAAAACAGCGTTATTTTCAACGTAGTTTCCTTCGCCTGGGCTGGCTTTGGCGCAACTTTTGGTCCGCTTATGCTCATAAGTCTTTTCTGGAAAAAAGTTACCCATTCCGCCGCTGTTTGGGGAATGCTTTCCGGCGGAGCAATGGTTTTCATCTGGGAATATGTTTTCACTCCTTTCGGCAAAACAAACGGAATAAGCGTTCTTACGGTTTATGAACTTCTTCCGGCGTTCCTCGTTTCCACTGCTGTAATCTTCGCGGTTTCAAAATTCACAAAAGCTCCCGCAGAAGAAATCACAGCGGAATTCGATTCCGTTGCGGCGGTTGAATAAGATTTTTTACTCCTTTTCTTCTTTTAGTTTTTCCCTTTGCGGGAATAAAAAAGCACCTGCGCCGCAGGTGCTTTTTTATTATGTTATTTCGTTTTGGTTTTGTATTCGATTACAGATGTTTTTTGTTCGATATCAGTCCCATGCGTCTTCTGCATAGATATCTTTCCCTTTCCCTTCAAGTTTTGAAATTGTTCTTACCCCGAGATTGGGGCAATCCGCAAACGCACCCGCTCCGACATATTTAAGACTTTTTGGAACAACAACGGTCCTTAAATTCCTGCAGCCGTAAAATGCTTTATCGCAGATTTCCTCAAGGCATTCCGGAAGAACGATTTTCCGGAGACTTTCGCAGGTTGAAAAAGCTCCGTAACCGATTTTTGTAACTCCTTCGGGAATCGTTATTTCCCTAAGCTTCCAGCAGCCGATAAATGCAAAATCCTTTATTTCCGTTTCTGTCGGAAGAAGTTCGGATTTTTTAATTGCCGATCCGCTTAAAATTCCGCTTGCCCTCGGCATATCTTTCGGAATTTCAATTTCCGAAAGCCTTTTGCAGACACAGAAAATCCGTGGAATTTCCCCTTCAATATTTCCGGAAATTTTTATTTTACGGAGATCCTCGCAAAGGAAAAAGGCTTTTTCCCCGATTTTTGTCACCGTTTCCGGAATTTCGATTTCCCGAATATCTGAACCGCGAAAAGCATCTTCACCGATTTCCTTAACGGTTTCCGGAATCGTTACGGAATCTATTTCCGCCACCTCAAAGGCACTTTTCCCGATTTTTTCAACGCCTTCCGGAATTACCGGATTTTTTGATTTTCCGTTATACTTTACAAGGACTTTTCGTTTTATTTCAAAATCTTTTGGCATTAAATCAGCCTCCTTTCTCCATAAGCTCCCTCTGATGAGGGAGCTGTCAGCATTGCTGACTGAGGGAGAGATTTTACCTCGGAATCAATATATTTACATACATCTTCGAATTTATAATAAATATCGAAATTAGAAATTCTTATTACCTTTAATCCGAATTTTTCAAGTTCTTCCGTCCTGATCAAATCCCTCGTGTATATTTCTTTTTCAAAGTGTTCTTTTCCGTCTATTTCCACTATGAGTTTCGCTTTTGCACAATAAAAATCCACTATATATTCGCCTATTGCTTTTTGCCTTTGAAAACGAATAGGATAGTTCCTTAAAAATTGATACCACAATTTCTTTTCCCACGGAGTCATATTTTTCCGTAAAGATCTGGCGGCCGGAATATTATTTTTATTATATTCTATCATATTCTCTCCCTCCGCCTCATTACATTCGGCACCTCCCTCATCAGAGGGAGGTTATTAAACTTTGATTTCCCCGGCTATTATTTTTTTGTAATCCTCAAGGTTTTTAACAAGAAGTTCCGCGGCGTTGAGACCATAGGGACATTTTGTGTGGCATTTTCCGCAGTGGATGCAATCTTCGATTTTTGCCATTTCCGCCTGCCATTCTTCGGAAACCCAGCCTTTTGAAGGCGCACGACGGATCATAAGTGACATTCTTGCGCAGTCGTTGATTTTTATTCCCGCGGGACATGGCATGCAGTAACCGCATCCGCGGCAGAAATCTCCCGCAAGTTCCGCTCTGTCTTTTTCAATTGTTTCAAGGAGTTCGCCTTTCATTTCCGCCGGATTTTCAAAATATCCGAGGAATTCTTCAAGCTCGGTCATGCGCTGGATTCCCCAGATCGGAAGAACATTATCGAACTGCTGCATCCAGGCAAAAGCGGCGGCGGAATTGTTGATAAGTCCGCCGGCAAGAGCTTTCATGGCAATAAAGCCCATGTTTTGTTCTTTACATCTTTTTACAAGGTTAAGTTCCTGTTCGCCGGAAAGATAACTCAGCGGGAACTGGAGAGTTTCATAAAGCCCGCTTTCAACCGCTTCTTCCGCAACCTTGATTTTATGTGCGGTTATTCCGATATGGCGGATCTTTCCCTGCGCTTTTGCTTCAAGCATAGCTTCATACATTCCGGTTCCGTCGCCGGGTTTATAACATTGGGAGGCCTGGTGGAACTGATAGATATCCACGTAATCGGTTTTCATAAGGCGAAGGGAAGTTTCAAGGTCTTTCCAAAAATCTCCCGGGGTTTTTGCGGCGGTTTTTGTTGCTATAAAGATTTTTTCGCGCACATCGGAAAGGGCGTTTCCAATTTTTTCTTCGCTGTCGGTATAAGCTCTTGCGGTATCGAAAAAGGTCATTCCGCCTTCGTATGCTCTGCGAAGGATTTTTACCGCAGTTTCCATATCGTCACGCTGCACCGGCAATGCGCCGAAAGCGTTTTGGGGCGTTACAATTCCTGTTGAACCGAGGGTTATGGTTTTCATTTTTTCTACCTCCGAAAAACTTTTGTCTGATTTAAGAATAAGCCTAAAGGCGTTTTTTGTCAATTTAAGTTTTTGTTAAAAGTTGCGACAGTTTTCATCTTGACATTTTTTCGAAAATGCAACATAATATTCTTTGTAAACGCAGGCATAGTTCATCGGTAGAACGGTCGCTTCCCAAGCCACAGAGGCGGGTTCGATTCCCGTTGCCTGCTCCAGATTTTTGCCGTTTTCAGACGTGTTGTTTTATGGTACAAAAGGGAACCGTCAAATCGGTTCTCTTTTGCTTTTCAAAATTTTTCAAAAAAGAAGGTTATTTAAAATTGTCTTCCTATATTGAATTTAAAGACGTTTATAAACGCTATCAAATGGGAGAAAGCGTTGTCAGCGCCGCAGATGGGGTCAGTTTCAATATTGAAGAAGGCGAATTCGCCGTTATCCTCGGCGCTTCCGGAGCAGGAAAAACCACCGTTTTAAATATGCTCGGCGGAATTGATACCTGCAACGAAGGAAGCATTACCGTTGCCGGAAGATCCGTTGATAAACTTTCCGAAAAGGAGCTTATCATGTACCGCAGAAACGACGTCGGTTTTGTTTTTCAGTTCTATAATCTTATTCAAAACCTTACCGCCAAAGAAAACGTTGAACTTGCCACACAGATTTGCGAAAACCACATGGATGTTGACGAAGTTCTTGAACAGGTCGGGCTTAAAGACCGCAAAAACAACTTTCCCGCCCAGCTTTCCGGCGGCGAACAGCAGCGCGTTGCCATTGCAAGAGCCCTTGCAAAAAGCCCAAAACTTCTTCTTTGCGATGAACCCACCGGCGCCCTTGACTATGTAACCGGCAAAATGGTCCTTTCCCTTTTGCAGGAAACTTCCCGAAAAAACAACATGACCGTTGTTCTTATCACCCACAACGGTGCTCTTGCGCCCATGGCAGATAGGGTAATACGCATGAAAAGCGGAAAGGTTGAAAGCAACGTTATCAACCAAAACCCAATGCTTGTGGAAGACATTGAATGGTAATCAAAATATGGAGGAAAACATGGAAAAGAAAATGATTCACACCGATAACGCACCAGCAGCAATCGGTCCTTATTCCCAGGCTATCGACCTTGGCGAAATGATCTTTACAAGCGGCCAGATTCCGGTTGCTCCGGACGGAAGCGTAAGTTCCGATATTTCAGAACAGACAAGGCAGGCTCTTCTTAACCTCAAAGCGGTTGTTGAAGCAGGCGGAAGCAATTTTGATAAAGTAATAAAAACTACTGTTTTCATTACAGATATGGCACAGTTCGGGGATATAAACGCGGTTTATTCCGAATTTTTTAAAGAACCCTATCCTGCAAGAAGCTGTGTTCAGGTTGCGGCCCTTCCGAAAGGCGTTTCCATCGAAATCGAAGCCATTGCGCTTAAATGATATGAAAAAATCCCGTCCTTTCCGGACGAGATTTTTTCATATCATAATTTCCTGTTCTTTTTTGAAAAGAAGTTTTCCTTCGGCGGATTCTTCACAACTTATTTTATCGCCAAACGAAATTTCCCCGGAAAGAAGCATTTCCGAAATCGGGTCTTCCGCCGCTTCGCGGATATATCTTTGAAGCGGTCTTGCGCCTTTATCCGGTGAAAAACCGTTTTTTACGGCATTTTTAATTGCGGTTTCGGAAAAATCCGCCTTTATCCCCGCTCCCGAAAGCCGCTTTTCAAGTTTTCCGTAATATTTTTTTGCAATTTTTTCCGCCGCGGTTTTATCAAGCCTTTCGAAAACAACAGTTTCATCGATTCTGTTTATAAATTCCGGACGGAAAATTTTTTTCATTTCTCCGAAAACGGCTTTTCCGTTAAATTCATTTTTACCGTTTTCGTTCTGAAAACCAAAACCGAGATTTTGGCCCTTTCCGATATATTCCGCACCGATGTTGGAAGTCATTATAACAACGCAGTTTGTGAAATCCGCTTTTACTCCATGGGAATCTGTAAGTGTACCGTCATCCATAAGCTGCAAAAAGAGATTATATATGCTTGGATCCGCTTTTTCAATCTCATCAAAAAGCACCACGGAATAGGGTTTTCTGCGAATAGCTTCCGTAAGTTTTCCTCCTTCATCATACCCCACATAACCCGGAGGTGAACCAATAAGCTTTGTTACGGAAGATTTGTCAGAATATTCCGACATATCAAACCGCACAAGAAATTTTTCATCTCCGAAAAGTTCTTCCGCAAGGGCTTTCGAAAGTTCCGTTTTGCCAACTCCCGCAGGTCCCGTGAACAGAAAAATCCCTATGGGTCTGTGTGGATCCCTTATTCCGGTGCGATTTCTTCTTATCGCTTTTGCAACGGCGGAAACCGCTTTTTTCTGTCCCGCAACGCGGAGATGAAGATTTTTTTCAAGTTCAAGAAGCCTTTTTCCCTCGTCTTCGCTTATTCTTCCAACGCTTATTCCGGTTGCAAGAGAAAGAACTTTTGCAATATCCTCTTCTGAAAGGGAAAGGCTGAAGTTTTCTCTTGATGAAAGGTTTTCGATGTTTTTTCGGGAGCAGGCTTCGTCAATAAGATCTATTGCTTTATCCGGAAGGCGTTTTTCCGGAAGATAGCGCACAGAAAGCCTTACCGCCGCCTCGATTGCGGAATCGGATATCGAGATTTTATGAAATTTTTCGTAACGTTCTTTAAGACCTTTCAGAATTCTGACAGAATTTTGAAAATTCGGTTCTTCAACTGTAACACTTTGAAAACGTCTTTCAAGCGCGGCTTCTTTCTGTATATATCTGCGATATTCTTCCGTGGTGGTTGCTCCGATAAGCTGGATCTCTCCCCTTGCAAGTTGTGGTTTTAAAATGTTCGAAGCATCTATTGCGCCTTCCGCCGCACCTGCACCCACTATGGTATGCACCTCATCTATAAACAGGATTATATTATTCGACTTTATAACTTCGTCAATAACGGTCTTTATCCTTTCCTCAAAATCTCCTCTGTACTTTGTTCCGGCGATCATAAGGGAAAGATCAAGCGCGCAAAGCCTTTTATTTTTGATGCTGTCCGGAACATCGCCATTTACGATTTTTTGGGCAAGGCCTTCCGCAATGGCTGTTTTTCCGACACCCGCATCACCGATAAGGCAGGGATTGTTTTTTGTTCTTCTTGAAAGAATCTGTATCACCCTTGTGATTTCTTTATCTCTTCCTATGACCGGATCAAAAACGTTTTCCTTTGCAAGCCTGGTCAAATCACGGCTGTATTTATCAAGTCCGGGCGTTTTAAATTTCTGTTTGTCCTTTGGCTGATAATCCATTGAAAGAGGCATTGAATTCACTTCTCTGAAAAGCGCGTTAAGATCACACCCAAAAAAAGAAAGATATTTTACCCCAACGGCTTCGGATTCCCGCAGCATTGAAGAAATGACCGTACTGATATCTGCCATGGAACCGACTCTTTTTGCATCCAAAAGAGCATTTTCAAGAATTTTTCTGCAAAGAGGCGAAAAATCCGCCGGAGAAAGATTTGATTTTGAACCTCTTCCAATGGTTTCCAAAAGTCTTCCCAAAACTTTTTCGCAGTCTATTTTACATTCCGACAAACTTTTATATTCTTCACAATTTCCTTCCCGGAGGATTCCCCAGAGAAGATGTTCCGTTCCTACAAACGAATGTCCCAGAAGAGATGCTTCTGACATTGCGGAATTTATTGCGGCGTTTGCACGGGGTGAAAAGCCCGAAAATTTAAACATCTTGAACCTCGCTTTTCATATAACTTACACATTTTAATATTGTCGGTTAAATTTCGGTTATTCAAAAAGGAAAAATTTGCATAACAATAAAGAAATTATTTTGAAGTTTTTTATAAATAATTGAAACTCTTTTTGTTTTTAGTGACAAATTCAGATTTTGGTGTTAACATTAGGTATAAACGTTTTTTTTGAGGTTTGAAATGTTCAGAAAAATTTATAAAAAACTGACCTATTCCCAATTTCTTGCGCTTGGCTTTATGGTTGTAATTCTTTCAGGAACTTTTTTGCTTTGTCTTCCGGTTTCGTCAAAAACCGGAAACTGGACAGACCCTTTGACTGCGCTTTTCACCGCAACAAGTTCCACATGCGTAACCGGTCTTGCAGTAAAGGACACATATCTTTATTGGTCGCGCTTCGGTCAAATTGTTCTTCTTTTCCTGATACAAATCGGCGGACTTGGGTTTATGTCTATTTTCACCATTTTTTCGGTTTTTTTGAAGAAAAAAATTTCTCTCGGAGAAAGAAAAATCCTTGTTCAGATTTCCGGAAACATGAGATATCACGGCGTTGTTTCCATGATGAAAAAAATTATTTTTGGAACTTTTCTTATCGAAGGATTGGGCGCGCTTGTTCTTTCTTTTCGGTTTTGCCGCGAAATGCCCTTCGGAGAAGGACTTTTTTATTCGGTTTTCCATTCGGTTTCCGCTTTTTGCAATGCGGGTTTTGACCTTATGAGCCAATTCAGTTCCGAAACTTCTTTTTCATCATATTCCGGCGATTGGCTTGTTAACCTTACTCTTATGTCTCTGATTATAACCGGTGGAATAGGTTTTCTTGTTTGGGACGATTTTGAAAAACACCGTTTTAATTTCAGAAACTATTGTCTTCACAGCAAACTTGCTGTTCTATCGAGCGCAATTCTTCTCTCATTCGGTTTTGTTTTTTTCCTCGTTTCAGAATGGAACGCTTCTTTTTCTGAAATGTCCGTTCCGGAAAAAATTCTTGCGGCAATGTTCCAATCCACAACAACAAGAACCGCGGGTTTTTGCACCGTTCCGCAAAACGAGCTCAGCGAAGCAGGAAAGCTTTTTACTTCCGTTTTTATGTTCATCGGCGGAAGCCCTGCTTCGACCGCCGGCGGAGTTAAAACAACTACCATTCTTGTTGTAATACTTAGCTCCATCGCTTCCGCAAGAAACATTAAAAATGTCACTATTTTTAAAAAACGCATTGCCGAAAACATTGTTCATCAAGCAACTTCCATCTCCACAATTTATCTTTGCGCCATTATTCTTTCCTGTGCAATAATGACAATTATTGAACCTTTTTCTCTTTCCGATATGCTTTATGAAACCGTTTCCGCTGTCGGAACAGTTGGGCTTTCCGTTGGAATAACAGCGGAACTTACCTTTTTTTCAAAATTGCTTTTGATTTTGCTTATGTTCTTCGGAAGAATCGGCGGGCTTTCGCTTGTTCTTGTTCTTGCGGAAAAACAAACGCCCATTTTTACGGAACGCCCTGTTGAAAATATTTTGATTGGTTAAGGAGAAAATAAAATGAAATCTATTCTTGTTCTCGGTCTTGGAAGATTTGGAAGACATCTTGCCAACAAACTTCAGCAACTTGGAAACGAAGTTATGGTAATTGATAAGGACGAAGCGCTTGTTGAAAAATATTCCAACACTTTTACCGATGCGCAGATTGGCGATTGCACCGATGAAGCGGTTATCCGTTCCCTTGGGGTAAACCAGTTTGATGTTTGTTTCGTTACAATCTGTGATGATTTTCAGTCTTCCCTTGTTACCACTTCCCTTGTTAAAAAAATGGGTGCACGCCACGTTGTTGCAAAAGCAAAAAGGGATATCCAGGCGGAATTTCTTAAGAAAATCGGCGCGAACGAAGTTATTTATCCGGAAAGGGAAATTGCGGAAAGCGTTGCGATGCGTTATAATTCTGACAACATTTTCGATTATATTGAACTTACAAGCGAATATTCGATTTATGAAATTCCTATTCTTCCGGAATGGGCAGGAAAAAATATTCTTGAACTCAATATCCGGAAAGAATACCGCATAAACATCATCGCAATTAAGTACAAGGAACATCTTGAGCCCATGCCGGGACCGGATTATGAATTCCGAAAATCTGACCACGTTGTTGTGCTCGGAAAAAGCGACGATATTTTTCGCATTGCCGGAAAAGCAATTAAATAAAAAAATACGCCTGCATTTTTATGCAGGCGTATTTTTCAGATTAAATCAAGAATTTTTTCGGTTTTCTCTTCAACAAGCGAAAAATCCATTGCTTTAATATAAAAAGATTCAAGTTCATCATGAACCTTTTTTGCCTCTTTCATGCACAAAACCGCTTCGTCAATAAGTTTTGCCGCAAAGCGAAGAGCAAACTTTATTTTTGATTTGTTTTTTGAATATTTCTTTTCATCAAAAAATCTTCTTGCATGGATCGTTCTGAACGGCAGAATTTCTGTTTTATGGCGTTTATTATCGGTCATAAAACCGATCTTAAGTTCCGGAATAAAAATAAGTTCGATTTTTTCGGAAGGAAAAAGCGGGCATCTGCATGTGATTATATCAAACCCGTGCTCAAGAGCATTTTTTCTTACCGTGCTCATGAATATACGCGAAGCTGCCCCTGCATCGTCATCAACAAGATAAATTTTTTTGCAAAGATTTTCGGCGGTTTTATTAAAGAAAAAAACACCTTTGTCTGTAACAGCGCTTATAAAACGCTGTTTTTCCGTTCCCTGGCGGCGGTTCCTTCTTCCGAATTCTTTTGCGCAGATTTTTATTGCCGCCTTCGAAACTTTTTCCTGGTGGATCGAATTCATTTCAAGCCTTGCCGCTTCGTCAAGAAGATCGGCCGCAGCGGCAATATATCTTCGCGCCTCCTCGTGAAAATTTCTGTTAAGGTCAAAAAGCGCGGATATCTCTTTTGAATTTTCTTTGAGCACGGTTTCGTTCCAGCAATCCGAAAGCGGAACGACAGTTTCATAAATTCCGGGATATTTCGGTTCAACCGCATGGGGTAAGGTTGCGTCAACAGCAACGATCTTTCCGTCCGAAGTCATTACCGCATCCAGCGAATCTGTATCCGCAGAACAATATATAAGTTCCGTGCTCAGGCCTTTTTCCTTGAGCACAAAAGATATCTTTTTTAGCATTGTTGATTTTCCGGTTCCCGGTCCGCCTTTTAAGAGAAAACATTTTCCCTCCGGCGAAGCCAAAAAAAGCTGATCGAATTTTGAATAATATCCTTTCGGTGCATTTGCACCGAGAAACCAGGCCGGAATTTCGTTTTGATCTTTCATTTATGTAAATCCCCCTTTCTCATTTTATTTTATTCAAAATGGAGAATTAAGGTTAACTATGTAGCAAAGGGAAAACTTCTTCCTTTCCCCTTGCGGAAACTTTTTTGCGGATATCAGATGGAATCGATATCTATCATATCCGCAATATTTATGGAATTATTAAGCCGGTGCATCTCTTCTCTTTTGGAACCAATCGTATTCATATGAGTGATGATACGTTCCTGCTGCATTGGGTTAAAAGTTCCAAACGGTCTTGATCTTTTCGGATCGTTTTCAAACGCCGGTCCACCCATGTTTTTAAGTTTCTCTCTGTTACTGCTCATTTTTCTTCACCTCGGTTTTATTTTTGTCCGAAGCTTTTTTTATATTCCGGAAAAATTATGGAAGAGCCTTTTTTGGAAAAACAATTTTTCCGCCGGAAATCATTTTTTCAAAAAACGCCACTATAAAACTCAATCCGCACCAAAGAACACTGAAAAGCGGACAAATCTGGCCAAGAATATTGCCCGGAACGGAGGAATAATCCCATACAGACATTCCGAGAAAAACGTTGAAAACCAACCCGAAAACAAATTCCACCGCGGTTATCACCGTTCCGCCGACGATCGATTTAAAATAAAGCGGAGCGTTTTTTATTTTTTTAAAAATTTTTATAAGACACAAAAGCGAAATTCCGCCTGCGGCAGCCATTGACCAATGGCTGTGACCGCGCCACAAAGTTTCCAGCAGGAAATATCCCACAGCACCCAAAGCAAAGATTTTTCCGTCTTTTTTTATTTTTTCCATTTTTCTTCACCCTTTTTTTATTCTTTGCCTAAAGAAGAGAATAATTCATGGCGAAAAGGGTTTTATTTGCCGTGTAAAAATGATATAATAAAATATCATAAAAAATATCGGAGGAAAATATGGCTAAACAAGTTTGGAAACCCGCAACTCTTCTTTCTCCCCTTCCGGCAGCGCTTGTAACCTGCGGAACTGTTGAAGAACCAAATGTTCTTACCATTGCATGGACCGGAATCATCAACTCCAGCCCCGCAATGACCTATATTTCCGTTCGCCCCGAAAGATGGAGCCACCACCTTATCGCTGAAAGCGGCGAATTTGTAATCAATGTAACCACTGCCGACCTTGTCCGTGCAGCAGACTTTTGCGGAGTCCGTTCCGGAAAAGATACCGATAAATTTGAAGAGATGAAACTTACTGCGCTCCCCGCTTCAAAAGTTTCTGCACCCATCCTTGCCCAAAGCCCTGTTTCCCTTGAATGTAAGGTTACCGAGGTAAAACATCTCGGAAGCCACGATATGTTCATTGCCGAAATCGTTGCTATACAGGTCGAGGATAAATATATTGACGAAGCCGGAAGGCTTGACCTTCGCAAAGCCGGAGTTATGTTCTATTCCCACGGAGAATATTTTGCTCAGGGCAAAAAAATCGGTCAGATGGGATATTCCGTTAAGAAAAAACGTACCAAAAATCCCAAGCTTGCAAAGAAAAAAGAAAGCAAATAAAAAAACAAAAATCCCGGCCGCGGCCGGGATTTTTTTATTTGCCTAGCTTTCGGGTTCTGTAAATTCCTATTCCAAAGAAAATCGCAGCAATTGCCATCAGCGAAAGCAAACAAAGCACGTTAATATTTCCGTTTGCGTATTCTTCCCAGTTATAAAAATCCACTTTATAGCTGCTGTCCGAAGGACCGAAAAGCCATTCTGCAACAAAATTTGCAAAATAAAGCATAACCGAGCTTAATGCTGTGCAGATTCCGGCTTTTAAGAAAGAATCAAAATGCAGGGTACAGATAAAAGCAGAAATAATTACCGGAGAAAATCCATAACAGGTCATAGCTATCGCTTTCCAAAGCGAAAAGGTTTCCCAAATGCGGATGTTCAGAACCATCAGAACGCTCAAAACAAAAATCGAACCGAAGGCAATTAAAAATTTCCAACGGGAGATTTTTGTTTTTGATAACAGCATCGGCAGGAACAAAAGAGAATAACCCATAAGAACACCGATGATGGCATTAAGAAGCCATGAAAAACTTTTTGTATAAACAGCGCAGGCTGCCAGAAGCAGACATATCGAAAGGCAGCTTGTTGACGCAAAAACAAGAAGTTTTTTGGATTCAAAAAAGCTCGTGAAGGTCGGGATAAATGAATAGGCGCAGATAAGCGAAGTCAGAACAACAAAAAACCATGAAAGAGTATGGTTCACCGCAAGATTGCATATAAAACAAATCACTGCCGCGGCAATATAGGAAATTGTCGGGACCCAAAACCACGTTCCGCGAATTACGCGGAATTTTTTTGCATCAAGCTTCATTTCCCTTTCGGCCGTATCCGTTGATGAAGTAATAAATTCATGCTCGCTTATATCAAGAAGTCTGCATATATCGGAAACCAAGGTGATATCGGGATAGGATATTCCCCTTTCCCATTTGCTGACAGCGCCTTCGGTTACATAAAGCATTTCCGCCAGTTCTTTCTGGGAATAGTTCTTTTCGATTCGCTTGCTTTTGATGAACGAACCAAAAGTTTTTTTATCGGTCATTTTTTTCACCTCCTGACTGTTATTTTAATTCCGAAAGATTATTCCGTCAATGGACTGTTGAGCCAGTGGGCCATTCATAAAAAAACGGCGGGAGCAAGCCCCCGCCATAAATTAAAATTATTTGATTTTTGTGAAATCGTAAAATCTTCCTTCTCCGTTTTCAAAAAACTCAAGAGCCGCCATTGCCTGCATGCATTGGTCAGTTGCCATCGAGTTTTCCCCAAGACCGAGAGTATGTGCAAAAGCTCCGTCACCGAGATAATACTGCATCATATATGAACCTATCCAGCCGTCTTCCTTTATAAAACGCTCATCGGTACGGATATCGATTCCGATTGAGCAAAGCGCAATTATTACCTGGGCAACGGTTTGGGAATTTTCTGCTTCCCACGCATAAAAACCTCCGTCGGGTTTCTGAACGTCCGAAAGGACCTTAACAGCCCTGTCAACCGCAGCTGTGACCTTTTCGTCCTTTCCGTAGTAAGGCGCAAATGCCTGGATAACCTGTGCGGTGATATCAACGTCCGGATCTTCGCCCATAAGCGCCCAGCCGCCGCCTTCATATTCTTCCGAAAGGATATGGTCAATAAACATCTGCCTTGTAACTTCTCCGCCGGGAATTTCGTATCCAACGCAGTCCAGAGAAAGCAAAGCGAAAATGCTTCCCGGGATTCCCTGGTGAGTTACAAAATCATAATCTGCATAGCTTTCCATAATGTTATATCCCGCAGCATCGTAAGGGTCTTTTCCTATTGCGGAAAGGGTCAGCACCACCCTTGAATAGTCGCTGTGCTTTGTTCCGCTGAGTTCTCCGGAACATTCCTCAAGGGTTTCGGAAAGATTTTTATAATATATATCGAACCAGCCTTCCGGAATTTCCGCGCCGTATCTTGCGGCAACAATTACCGACCATTCACCGTTAAGGTGGCTGTGGACAGGGTTTGGTGCCTGCTCGATTATATGCGCCATTGTATCCGCTTTGACTTTTGAAAAATCGTAATCGGTTCCGATTTTTTCTTTTCCGCAGCCGGAAAGCAAAAGTGAAACCATCAGAACAAGAACAAGTATCTTCTTCAAAAAAATCTCCCCTTTCTAAAAAAAGGACTTTTTTCATAAGATTAATATATCACATTGCGCCGGATACATCAAGGCGCAGTATGTTCCAAACTTGCTGAAAAGAGTTGATGCTTTTTGTCAAAAAAGAGTTTTTTAACGGCGCTTTGCGCTGTTTCACTTTGCGCGATATTATTATTCAGCGGCACAAACCTGAGTGAAGGAATACGCCGCGGGCTTTTTCTCTGCTCCTATTCCGTTATCCCTGCACTTTTTCCCTTTATGGCGCTTTCGGTTTTTATCTGCAGAAGCTCCGCCGCGGAATTTTTTTCAAAACTTTTCCGACCGATTACAAAACTTTTGAAAATTCCCGAAAACTGCGGCGGAATTTTGCTTGCGGCAGCCATCGGCGGATATCCCGCCGCCGCAAAATGCATTAACGATTCTGTCTGCGGCGGTTTTCTTGACCGGAAAACAGCTTCAAAAATGCTTTGTTTTTGTGTGAACGCAGGGCCGCCCTTTCTTATAAGCGCCGTTGGAATCGGTGTTTTCGGAAGCATCAGAACAGGTTTTTTGCTTTTTGCGGCGCAGTTTTTATCTTCCTCGATAATCGCGGTTTTGCTTTCGTGCTTTTCGAAAAAGCCGGAAACTTGCCGGGAGCATTATTCGCCGATTTGCAGAAGCAATTCCGCTTTGATTGTTGAATCAATTATTTCCGCGGCGGAAAGCTGTTTTCGGATGTGCGCTTTTATTGTGATTGCCTGCGGGGTTCTTGAAATTTCATTTGGCGGCGCGGTTTTTGGTTTTGCGGAAAACAAACCTTTGCTGAAAGCTATCTTCTCCGGTTTTTTCGAGATCACCGCCGGAGTTTTTTCCTGCGCGGAAATTGAAGGGCTTGCCTCTGTTATCGCCGCCGGAGCAATCGCTTCCTTTTCCGGAATTTCGGTAATTCTGCAGGTTGCGGCAGTCACGGAAGAAAGCAAAATTCCGCTTTTTCCGTTCATTGTTTCAAGGTTCTTTCATGCGGGAATAACAGCGGCAATTTTAAGGATATTTTTTGCTTTTTCCAAAGATACCGCGGCTGTTTTTTCCACGAATGGCGGAAGCGTTGAAGCGGTTCTTTCCGCTTCCGCACCAGCGGCGGTAAGCATGCTTTGCATGGCTTCGCTTTTTCTGCTTTCTGTTGTTCCGCCGAAAACGGAAAAAGAAGGGGTTTTAAGTCGCATTTGGAATAAATTTAATATTTTTTGGCATAGCCAAACATAGAATCTTATGATACAATAAAAACAAGAAAATTTTCCGCAAACGGAGGAAATTTATTTTATGTTTGATAAAAAATTTTTTGATAAAAATATCGAGCCGAGATGCGAATATTGTTCCGGCGGATATCTTTCCGCAGACGGAAAAAACGTTCTTTGCAAGAAAAAAGGAATTGTTGACAAAGGCTTCCATTGCCGTTCTTTCAATTATGACCCGCTTTTAAGAGTTCCGCGCCCGAAAGCACCGGAACTTCCAACCTTTGACCCGGAGGAATTCAAAATTTGAAAAAGTTTGTTTCTTTGATTTTTGCCGTTTCGGCAATTTTTCTGCTTTCAATAACAACTTTCGGCGCCGAAGTTCCCCTTCGGCTTTTTTCCGTTGGTGAAGAAGCTTCTCCGGAAGAAGTTTGTTCCTTCGCTTCCGAAAACGGTTTTAACGGTGTTCTTCTTGATTTGAGTAAAAGTGATTCCGCAAGCTTACATTCCGATTATGTAAGCACCGTTAATGGAATAGAAGATTTTGAAATCTATGCCCTTGTTAATGAAAAAAATCTTGAGGAATTGAAACCCGGAAATTATGTTGTTTTTTCCAATGGAATTTCTGAAGAATTCATTTCGGAACATTTTTCCGCTTCCGGAAGCAATGACCGTCTTTCGTTTTTTATTCCTTTCGGTGACGAAAAGGCATTGGAAACGGCGGAATATCTTTACGAAAAAGGTTATTTCAAGACCCTTTTTATCGAAAACCTTTTTTCCTGCCATTCCGAATACGGTTATGAAGAATATCTTCTTGATATTTCCGAAAAATTCCCCGGAGCTGAAATAATCACATTAAACGATCTTGAAAGAGTTCTTTTGCCCGTTGCAAAAGGCGATTTTTATGCAGATGTTTTTGAACTTAACAACCAGTTCCTTGTCAATAAAATTAACGGATATGGTTTTTGCGTTTCCGATTTCTCCGCACTTAAAGAAAACCGAAACGGAAGCGGAAGTTTTCTTACAGATTATTTCAAAAGCACCGTTCTTGAAGAATATGCCGCTTTTTCCGTTTCTCGGAAGCTGGAGATCACCCGACCGGTAAAATCCAGCGCAACGGTAAACACATATAAATATTCCATTTTTGGAACTTCCGATCCGGAAAAACCGCTTTATATGAACGGAAGCGAAATTGAACGCATAAGTTCTTCCGGACTTTTTGCAGTGACTGTCGATGTTTCAAAATCCGCAAAAACTTTTACCTTCAGCCAGGAAAATTCTTCTGATTCCGTAACCATCAAATTCGGAACAGGCGAAGGCGGTTCCGGAACCACAAAAAAACTTTCTTCCTGCTCGCCTTCCGCTGCTTATATAATAAATTCCGAAAATACCGCTGCAAAAATTTCCTGCATCGGACCTTCCGGCGGAAAAGTTTCTGCAAAAATCGGAGAAAAAACCGTTGTTTTAAAACAGGTCGCCTATGCGGATCCGGGAGTTCCTGCAAAATTCACCGCAGAAATCGACCTTTCCGGAGATTATTCCGAAAGCGAAGTTTCCGAAATCGGAAAAGTTACATATTACCTTTCCTATAACGGAAAAACAACCGAATATGAAAGTTCTTCCGGTTTTTATTATCTTGGCGAAAACGCAGAATTTGCCGTAAGAGCAAACGCCGAACTTTCCGGCGTTGAACGCAATTCCGTTGAAAACGGCGATTACATAACAACTCTCCGCACCGGCTGTGTTGATTATGTTTCCGAAATTACCGAAGAAGGCTGGTTCAAAGTTTCCTGCGGAGGCTATATGAAACCTTCCCAATGCGATATAATCACCGGAAACACCGACCTTACAAATATTATTTCTTCCGCTTCAAGAGAAAAAGGCGAAAATTACGAAAAAATCATCTTTTCCTGTTCAAATCTTCCGGCTTTCAAAGGAAACATGAACGGAAAAATCTTTTCAATAACGCTTTTCAACACGGAATGGAGCGATTTTTCTTCTACCGACACGGATTCGGAACTTATGTACCGCATAAACCCCATTGATAACGGCGACGGAAGCGTTACAGTCAACTTCTTTTCAAAAACAAAACTTTGGGGCTGGGACGTTTTTACCGACCCGGAAAACGGAACTTTTTCGGTTGTTCTTAAAGGCGAACCCACACTTTCCGATGACCCGGCA
The DNA here is from genome assembly GCA_018110905.1 of Oscillospiraceae bacterium. GTDB lineage: Bacteria > Bacillota > Clostridia > Oscillospirales > Ruminococcaceae > UMGS1668. Next base: position 15,814 of record JAGBAZ010000064.1, on the reverse strand, counting down.
AAACCTCTTTCCGGAATAACCGTTGCTGTCTGTTCCGGCCACGGCGGAACAGACCCCGGCGCTCTGAGCGTTGCCGGTGAAGAAGGAGTGAACGAAGCACAGATAAACCTTGCAAACACCATGGCCATTGCGGAAAGTCTTGAAAACCTCGGTGCAAAAATAATCCTTCTTGTTGCCGGGGAAGAAAAAATGGACACCTATGCAAGAACAGATCCGGCAAGATACGGTTACAGCGACGTTTATATCTGCTGTCATGCAAACTCTGTTGCAGAAAATGCACCCGCAAACCTTTGGTGCGGAACTTACGTTTACTATCATTATGATCACAGCGCCGATTTTGCCAAACGCCTTTGCGATTACATAAGCGCTTCCACAAAACGCGATAACGAGGGCTCCGAATCCGGTTATTATTCCGTAACAAGACTCACAATGTGCCCTGCCGTTATGCTTGAAGTCGGATTTGTTTCCAACCCAAAGGAGCTTGAAAGTCTTATCGACCAAAAAGATATTCAGAAAACCGCTTTTGCTGTTACAAAGGCTGTTCTTGAAATTTGCGATAACTAAAAAAAATCCCCGCATAAATGCGGGGGTTTACTTTTTCAAAGTTTTATGCAATTACTGCATAAAACCAGATATGCATTAATTGCATAGGATATGATGATTTTCGGGTGATATCATGTATAAAAGAATCAGAGATTTAAGAGAAGACAAAGACTTCAGCCAAAAGCAGCTTGCTGATATGCTTAATATCAGTCAATCGACTTATTCCAGATACGAAAGCGGATTTCTCGATATCCCAAGTGAAATTTTGATTTCTCTTTCAAAAATTTACGGTGTTACAACCGATTATATTCTTGGGCTTTCGGACTGAGGTGGCTTTTTTGTTTTCCTTATCAAAAACTTTATATAAAATCAAACGTTTTGGAAATTCTCTTTTTACTTATAACTGCATTTCCTGCGGAAAGGCCGTCCGCGGCGGCTGCCTTTGCGAAAACTGCTCCAAAGAACTTGTTCCCACCGGACGATATTTCAACGGCTTTGCCTGTGCTTTTTATTATACAGGTCCGGCAAAGGAAACTGTTCTTCATTATAAATTCAGCAGTAATTACGAATTTTGTTACGATACTCTTTGCGACTGGCTTTTCCTCGGTTTTGAAAAACTTGAAGAACAGAATTTTGATGCAGTTGTTCCCGTTCCCTCTTTTGAAAAGAAAAACACAAGACTTTCCGCACTTACGAAAAAATTTGCTCTTCTTGCGGATATTTCTTTCCGTCCGGATTACCTTAGGAAAATCCGCAAAACCGAAAAACAGCGCAGCCTTTCCGCTTCGGAAAGGCGTGTTAACCTTGCCGGCGCTTTCGAAGCATCTGATGATGTTCTTGGAAAAACCGTTCTGCTTGTTGACGATATTTTTACAACCGGAAGCACCGCTTCCGAATGCGCCAACGCACTTTACGATAAGGGTGCGGAAAAGGTTTTTATCCTTACTCTTCTTAAAACCGTTTATACTGATTAAAAAAATCCCTGCGGTAAACCGCAGGGATTTTTTATACTTTATAAGTATAAATTTTATAAAGGCTTTTTGCAAATTTTCCGGCAAACATGGTTTTGAAAAAAGTTTTTTCAAAACCGGAAAGTTCGTTTATTTTTTCTTCCTGAGTCATTTCTATTTCTCCGGAAAATTTTATTTTTTCCGTTTCGAAAATCAGCGCATCATCAACGCCGAAAGAAGGAAGGGCACCCACTTCTTTTATTGGATTTTTATATCTGCTTGCTCTGACTGCTTTCGAAGTATAGACGTCCATTATAATTTCCGCTTCCGGAAATTTTTCCGCGATTGCGGCAAAAAGGTTCTTTACTGCGGTTTCGGAAAGATACATACTTATTCCTTCCAAAACGACAATCGCTTTTTCCGCACCGGGAAGTTCGGAAACCCATTCGGTCTCAGAAGCGGAAGCGCCGAACATTTTATAATTCAAAGTTTCGGAATAATATTTTTTTCGGACCTCAATAACTTCTGGAAAATCAACATCGAACCATTTTTCAAAAGGCGCTTTTACCCTTTCGATCCTCGAATCAAGCCCGCAGCCTATATGGAGAACAACACTTTCCGGTTTTTCGGAAAGTTTTTCCGAAAGCCAACCGTCGATTACCGATGCTCTCATTCCCATAAAATAGGCAAGCCATTTTGATTTGCTTTTTCCGCCAAGAGGAAATTTTTCCTTTTCCCAAATTTCCTCGGCTTTTTTGTCACGAAGAATTACGCCTTTTCTGCTGACCAGCGCTTTTCCGTAAAGAGGTATATAAAGAGTTTTGCTTTCGTTTTTCATCATTTGTAATACATATAAAGCTGGCATTTTATCATGCCGTTATAAAGTTTTCTGCGTTTGTCGGCCTTTCTTCCGAAAAGGCTTTCGAATTCATCATGGGGAGAGATTATGTTGAAACTTCTGCCCTCTTCCATTGTAAGAACTTTTCCGAGAGAGCGATAGAGTTCTTCCGCTTCTTTGATATCAAGAAGCCTTTCGCCGTAAGGCGGGTTGCAGAGGACGATAAGCTTTTTCTCCGCTTCCGGGAAAACGAAATCCTTCATATTGCGCTGTTCAAAATGGAGTTTTGAACCAACACCGGCGTTGTTCGCGTTTTCGATCGAAAGGCGGACCGCTTCCGGATCGATATCGGAACCGTAACCGACAAAAGTTGTATCATGGCGGATTTCATCAAGGCAGGCACTGCGTTGGTGCTGCCAGGTTTCCGAAGGCCAGCAGCCCCATTGTTCCGCGGCAAAATGGCGGTTAAGTCCCGGTGCGATGTTCAGAGCTTTCATTGCGGCTTCGATAAGCAAAGTTCCGGAACCGCACATCGGGTCGCAGACAACGCTGTCCGGATAGATCCTTGCAAGGTCAACGATTCCGGCGGCAATGGTTTCTTTTATCGGAGCATCAACGGAATTTTTTCTGTAGCCGCGTTTATGAAGTCCGGTGCCGGAGGTATCGAGCATAAGGCGGACTTTATCTTTAAGAATCATGAACTGGATCTGGATTGTTGCACCGGTTTCATCAAACCAGCTTTGGTGATAAACACCTTCAAGATGTTTGCAGATTGCTTTTTTTATGATGGACTGGCAGTCGGACATGCTGTAAAGCTGGCTTCGGACTGTTCTTCCCTTTACCGGAAAAGCGTCTTTTCTTCCGATAAATTCTTCCCAGGGAGCCGCAAGAGTTCCCTGGAAAAGTTCCTCATAGCTTCTTGCTTCAAATTCGGCAACAACTATCTGAACTCTTTCGGCAGTTCTAAGGCGAAGGTTTGCCGCGGCGGCATCTTCAAAAGTTCCTTCGAAAGAAACTCTTCCGTCCTCGGCGGTTATATTCTGTGCGCCCATGCGTTTCATTTCGCCGGCGAGCACGCTTTCAAGCCCCAGAAGGCAGGGACAGGATATTTTAAGTTTTTCCACAGATTTTCTCCTTACTGTTTAAAAATTCTGACCGGAAATTTTCCGGCCAGAAAGGTGTCATAACATACTTTTTATCGCTTTAAGAAGGCTCTTTACCCCTTCGGCAAAAGTCTGGCGCTTTGGTCTTTTTCGTATTGCTGTGACCGGGCGCTTCATAATTTGCGTTTGTTTTGGCAAAGGGCTTTTTTGTTCGCCGCTTTTTTGTTTTTCCGTCGCGATTATTACCGGTTTTTGCGGCTCAACGAAAAAAGCGTTCCTTTAAGTTTTTTGTGCTTATTTCCGTTTCGGAAACAAGGGCATCATATCTCATCTGAATTTCTTTTGTTTTATCGGTTTTTTCGCCGGAAGGAATTTTTGCTTCCTCGGCGGTTTTTCCGATATAATCAAGGCGCTGGATGAGCACGGCAAGAGAATCTTCCATAAAGGATTTTGTTTTTTCAAGCTCGGCCTTAAAGCCTTCGATTTCTTTGTTGATATCTTCCGCCGCTTCCTGAGCATCAGTGATCATATTTTGAGCACCGACTTTTGCATAAGCGAGCATGTGTTTTGCGGACTCTTCTGCATCGTCGATTGCGGCATTGAGCTTGCGTTCTTTAAGAACAAAAATCTCAGCTTTTGCAGATTCTTCTTCAAGCTTATCTTTAAGCTGGGAATTGAGTTCTTTTTCAATTGCAAACTCTTTTTCGGATTTTTCAAGCCTTGCGGAAAGTTTTTCGTTTTCCGCTTCAATATTATCGCTGTGCTCCTTGAGCATAAGATAATGCTGGCGAAGTTCCTCATAAGCTTCCATTATCTCGTCATATTTTGCCTGGAGTTCTTCAAGGCTGTTTTCAGCTTTGGAAAGTTTGATTTCTTTTTCCTCAAGCTCATTTTTAAGGGAAGAAATTTCTTCTTCTGCTTTTTCGTGTTCTTCGGTAAAATCTGCATTGAGTTTATCGATATATTTAAGGACCTCTTCCTTATTGAATCCGCCGAAAGTCTGACTTTTGAAAATTGCCTGTTCAGCCATGGAGATCTCTCCTTTTATATGTATTGATAATTAATCATAACATATTTTTTAAATATTTAATATAGTTTTGCGGAAAATATTTTTAAAATATAAAAAACGGCGGGATTTTCCCGCCGTTTTTTTATTTTCCGCAAAGTTTAAGATATTTTTCCCAGATTTTCGGAAGTTTTTCTTTTATGAATTTTGCGTAAGGATTTTCCGGATCTTCGATCATTTTATTTTTCGAAAGATACCGGAGAATCGAGTTATCCCAAAGAAGAAGTTCCTGACGGCTGTGCTGTTCAAAAGTATAAAGGCGGAAACGGCCCATATCTTCGTTTTCCATAAGCCAGTCATAAAGATTTTCAATCTCTTCACAGGAAGTTACAGAAAGTTTCTTTTTTGCTTTGCAAACGGTAAGGATTTCGCCGGTTTCCTCAATGTCTTCATCTTCCGCTTCAGCGGCATAAAGAAAACCCTTTTTATTTTCGGTTGCCTCTTTGAAAGCGTTTTCAAAAAGCTCGTGATACTGAACCGTTCCGTCTGAACCGAAATCGCAGGGGAACCAGTTATAAGGTTCTTCAAGCGGATTGGCAAGGCAGAATGCCGAAATCATTTTGTTTTCGGTAAGTTTTGCGTTTTCGGAATCCGCAATTTTTATATTCGGTTCGGTGCTTGTGAAATAAAAAGTCATTTCATTACCTCCGTCAGAGTTTCTGTTCAAGGATAGGTTTAAGGAACTGACCGGTATAGGATTCCGGGCAGGCCGCAACTTCTTCGGGAGTTCCTGCAACAACAAGGGTACCGCCGCCGTCGCCGCCTTCCGGACCAAGGTCGATTATATGGTCAGCAACCTTGATTACGTCAAGGTTATGCTCGATAAGGATAACCGTGTTTCCTCCGTCGACAAGCTTCTGGAGAACCTCTATGAGCTTATGAACGTCGGCGGTATGAAGTCCGGTGGTTGGTTCATCAAGGATATAAACGGTTTTTCCGGTGGGGCGTTTTGAAAGCTCGGTCGCAAGTTTAACACGCTGGGCTTCGCCGCCGGAAAGAGTTGTTGCCGCCTGGCCAAGGGTTACGTAGCCGAGGCCGACATCGTTGAGGACTTCGATTTTGCGCTTGATCTTAGGAACATTATCGAAGAACAAAAGCGCTTCCTCAACGGTCATATTGAGAACGTCGCTGATGTTTTTGCCTTTGTAATGAACTTCGAGAGTTTCGCGGTTATAGCGTTTTCCTTTGCAAACTTCGCAGGGAACGAAGATGTTCGGAAGAAAATGCATTTCAATTTCGATAATTCCGTCGCCTTCGCAGGCTTCGCATCTTCCTCCGCGGACGTTAAATGAATATCTTCCGGCGTTATATCCTCTTGCTTTGGATTCAGCGGTTTCCGCAAAAAGATTTCGGATATCGGTGAAAACTCCGGTATAGGTTGCCGGGTTGGAACGGGGGGTTCTTCCGATGGGCGACTGGTCAATGCAGATAACTTTATCAAGGAATTCCTCTCCTTCAACTCCTTCGCAATGGCCGGGAATGCATTTTGCTTTGTTAAGATCTTTTGCAAGGGTTTTATAAAGAATTTCGTTTACAAGGGAGCTTTTTCCGGAACCGGAAACACCGGTTACAACAACGAATTTTCCGAGAGGGAATTCAACGTCAATGTGTTTAAGATTGTTTTCAAAAGCGCCTTTTACAACAAGTTTTTTTCCGTTGCCTTCCCTTCGCTTTTCGGGAATTTCGATTTTCTTTCTTCCGGAAAGATATGCGCCGGTGATGGATTCGGGGCAGTTCATAATATCCTCAACCGTTCCGGAACAAACGATGTTTCCGCCGTGGATTCCCGCTCCGGGACCGATATCGACAATATGGTCTGCGGCAAGCATTGTATCAGTATCGTGTTCAACAACGATTACCGTGTTTCCAAGGTCGCGGAGATGTTCAAGAGTTCCGATAAGTTTTTCGTTATCCCGCTGATGAAGGCCGATGCTGGGTTCATCAAGAATATAGAGAACTCCCATAAGGGAAGAACCTATCTGGGTGGCAAGGCGGATTCGCTGGGCTTCACCGCCGGAAAGAGTCGAAGCATTTCTTGAGAGGGTGAGATATTCAAGACCGACGTTTTTAAGAAAGCCGAGCCTTGCTTTGATTTCTTTAAGAATAAGGTGGGAAATCATCTGTTCCCTTTCGGTAAGCTGCATATTTTCGACAAAATCGAGAGCATCTTTTACTGACATCTTCGAAAATTCGCTGATGTTTTTTCCGCAAACAGTTACGCCGAGAGAAATCGGTTTAAGTCTTTCTCCATGGCAATCGGGGCAATCCACCGCGCGCATCTGGAGAGCGATTTCCTCCCTCATCCATTCGCTGTTTGTTTCGCGGAAACGGCGTTCCATGTTGTTGATTATTCCCTCAAATTCGCTTTGGAAATAACCGTGCATGCTGTCGCTTTCGCGCTTGACCATGATTTTTTTGCCCTTGCTTCCGTAAAGAAGAACATCTATCGCTTCTTTCGGCAAATCTTTCACCGGAACATCAAGGGAGAAATTATATTCTTTTGAAAGGGCTTCGTAATAGTTGGTGGCGATTCCGCCTTCGTAATAATACCAGCCGGAAGCGTGGATGGCTCCTTCGCGGATCGAAAGATTCTTATTCGGAAGGACCAGGTCCGGATCGACCTGCATGAAAACGCCGAGACCGGTGCATTTTTCACAGGCGCCGAAGGGGTTGTTGAAAGAGAACATTCTCGGGGAAAGTTCGTCTATTGCGGCGCCGTGGTCGGGGCAGGCATAGTTTTGGGAAAAGAGCATATCTTCCCCGCCGATTATATTCACCACCGCAAGGCCTCCACTTTGCTGCATTACGGTTTCGAGAGAATCCGAAAGTCTTGAACGGACTTCCGGCTTTACAACAAGGCGGTCAACTATAATTTCAATGGTGTGCTTTTTGTTTTTGTCGAGTTTTATCTCTTCGGAAAGGTCATAAATGCTTCCGTCGATTCTTACGCGGACAAAACCGCTTTTTCTTGCGGCGTCAAGCTCCTTTACATATTCGCCTTTTCTTCCGCGGACAATAGGTGCCATAAGCTGGATCTTGGTGCCTTCCGGAAGTTCCATAACCTGGTCAACAACCTGGTCGATGGTCTGCTGTTTGATTTCTCTTCCGCAGACCGGACAGTGCGGAACGCCGATTCTTGCATAGAGCAGACGGAGATAGTCATAGATTTCCGTAACGGTTCCCACGGTGGAACGGGGGTTTTTGCTCGTGTTCTTCTGGTCAATGGAAATTGCCGGAGAAAGGCCGTCGATGGAATCCACGTCCGGTTTTTCCATCATTCCGAGGAACATTCTTGCATAAGAAGAAAGGCTTTCCATATAGCGGCGCTGGCCGTCCGCATAGATTGTATCAAAGGCGAGGGAACTTTTTCCCGAACCGGAAAGACCGGTCAGAACAACAAGTTTATCGCGGGGAATTTCAACGTCGATATTTTTGAGGTTATGTTCCCTTGCTCCCTTTATGACGATGGAACTTTGATTCATACTGTACATCCTCCATTTGTTCCCGGAGTTTTTTGATTCTGTCGCGGAGATACGCCGCGTGCTCAAATTCAAGTATCTTCGAAGCGGCCTTCATTTCATTGGTCAGGCGCTTGATCTCCTCTTCGGTTTCTTTATAGCTCATGCGGCGCTTGCCGACTTTTTCATCATCTTTATGGCTGGAAATTTCGATGATATCGCGGACGTCCTTTTTAATGGTTTTCGGAACGATTCCGTGTTCCTTGTTGTAAGCGTCCTGGATTTTTCTTCTGCGTTCCGTTTCGGTAATTGCCTTTTCCATGCTGTCCGTAACGGTATCCGCATACATGATGACCTTGCCTTCGGCGTTTCTTGCGGCACGGCCTATGGTCTGGATAAGGGAAGTTTCGCTTCGGAGGAAGCCTTCTTTATCCGCATCGAGGATTGCCACAAGGCTTACTTCCGGAATATCCAAACCTTCGCGCAGAAGGTTTATTCCGCAGAGAACGTCAAACTCGCCAAGACGAAGGTCTCGAATTATCTCCATTCGCTCGATGGTGTCTATATCGTGGTGCATATAGCGGACTTTCACGCCCATCTGGATAAGATAATCCGTAAGGTTTTCCGCCATTTTCTTTGTCAGAGTTGTGATAAGGGTGCGTTCACCCTTTTCAACCCTCATATTTATTTCGGAAAGCAGGTCTTCGATCTGTCCTTCAACCGGGCGGACACTGATTTCCGGGTCAAGCAGACCGGTTGGTCTGATTACCTGTTCAACTTTCTGCGTGCTCCGGTCTTTTTCATATTGTCCCGGGGTCGCGCTGACGTAAATTATCTGGTTGAGTTTTCCGTCGAATTCATCAAAGGTGAGCGGACGGTTATCAATTGCGGAAGGAAGGCGGAAACCATATTCGATAAGGTTTTCCTTCCTTGAACGGTCACCGCCGGACATTGCTCTTACCTGCGGAAGGGTTACGTGGCTTTCGTCGATAAAAAGAACAAAATCTTCCGGGAAATAGTCAAGAAGAGTTGTCGGGCAGGAACCGGGCGCTCTTCCGGAAAGGACGCGGGAATAGTTTTCGATTCCTTTGCAGAAGCCCACTTCCGTCAGCATTTCCATATCGTAATTGGTGCGCTCTTCGATCCTCTGGGCTTCGATGAGTTTTCCTTTTTCCTTGAAATATTTTACTCTTTCTTCACATTCCGCGCGGATTTCATCAACCGCTTTGAGCATCTTATCTTTCGGAACAATGTAATGGGAAGCGGGATATATCGAAACTTGGTTGAGAACACCTTTTACTTCTCCGGTGACCGCCTGGATTTCGGTGATGCGGTCAACCTCATCGCCGAAAAATTCGATCCGGAATATCTTTTCGTCCGAATATGCGGGACAGATTTCGATAACGTCGCCGCGAACACGGAATTTGTTGCGGATAAGGTTCATGTCGTTGCGCTCATACTGCATGTTGACGAGCTGGGTTATGACTTCGTCACGGTCTTTCACCATTCCCGGACGGAGAGAAAGCACCATTGTGCGGTAATCTATCGGGTCGCCGAGAGTATAGATGCAGGAAACGGAAGCAACGATAATAACATCGCGTCTTTCGGAAAGAGCTGCGGTTGCGGAATGGCGGAGTTTTTCGATTTCGTCGTTAATGTCGCTTGTTTTTTCGATATAGGTATCGGTGGAGGCGATATAGGCTTCCGGCTGATAATAATCGTAATAGGACACGAAATATTCAACGCTGTTTTCCGGAAAAAACTCCTTGAATTCGCTGCAAAGCTGAGCCGCAAGGGTTTTGTTATGGGAAAGAACAATGGTAGGGCGGTTTATTTTTTCGATTACCGAAGCCATTGTGAAGGTTTTGCCGGAACCGGTTATACCGAGAAGGGTCTGCTCCCTGTCGCCGCGGTTTATTCCTTCAACAAGTTTTTCGATTGCCTGGGGCTGGTCGCCTGTTGGCTTAAAAGGTGAAACAAGCTTGAAATCCAAAAAATCCGCCTCCTTTTTGATGAACATTTGTTCGTTTCAGGTTATCCTTCATTATACAATATTATTGAATTTTAGTCAACAGCATATACCCTGCTCTTTTCTATCGCTGCTCGATTTTTATTGAAAAAGTATATCCGTAGGCTTTTTTGTCATCTTTTTCTATTATTCCAACGCTTTGTTGTTTTTTGTTGTTCCTTCTTTCAATTTTGTGTGATAATATTAACATCATAGGTATTTACCTGTTTTTATTTTCCGGTCATACAAAAAGAGGAGGCAAATTTTATGGAAAACACCATTTATTTAGTAACCGGCGCCGCGGGCTTTCTTGGAAGCACAATCTGCCGTCAGCTTGTTGCAAAAGGCGAAAAAGTAAGAGGTTTTGTTCTTCCGGGCGATCCTGCGGCAAAATATCTCCCGGAAGAGGTTGAAATTATCTACGGTGACCTTTGTGATAAGGAATCCGTTGAAAAATTCTTTTCCATTCCCGAAGGAGAAGAAAGCATTTGCCTTCATATCGCAAGCATTGTAACAGTTACCCCCGAGTTCAACCAGAAAGTTGTTGACGTAAATGTCGGCGGAACCAACAACGTTATCGATTCTGTCCTTGCCCATCCGGAATGCAAAAAAATGGTCTATTGCAGTTCCACCGGCGCAATTCCCGAAGCACCCAAAGGCACTCCCATCAAGGAAGTTTACAAATTTGAGCCGGAAAAGCTTATAGACTGTTACAGCCAGACCAAAGCACAGGCAACCCAGAACGTTCTTGATGCGGTAAAAGAACGCGGTCTTAAAGCATGCGTTGTTCACCCAAGCGGAATTCTCGGTCCGGAAGATTTTTCCATAAGCGAAACCACCGGAACCCTTATTAAAATAATCAAAGGCGATATGCCCGCCGGAATCGACGGTTCTTTCAATCTTTCCGACGTTCGCGACCTTGCGAACGGAACCATTCTTGCGGCGGAAAAAGGTCGCATCGGCGAATGCTATATCCTTGCTAATGCGGAAATCACTTTCAGAGAATTCTGCAAACTTATCGTTGCTGAAAGCGGATGCAAACCCATTAAATTCTTCCTTCCGATAAAACTTGCATATTTCATCGGAAGAATGGCGGAAAAAAACGCGAAGAAAACCGGCAAAAAAGCCCTTATGACCACTTTCTCCGTTTATAACCTTGCAAGAAACAACACTTTTGATTACAGCAAGGCAAAGGAAGAACTCGGTTATACCACAAGACCCTGCGCAGAAACCGTTAAAGACGAAATTGCCTGGCTTAAAAAAGAAAATAAAATCTGATTATTAATTATAGTAAAAATGTCCGTGCTCAAAATCGAGCACGGACATTTTTTATGTTTTTCTTCCATCATATTCACTTTTTATTATGGATTCTATTTTTTCCGGAGATTCTTTGCATCCGCCGTCCAGCCACTTTTTTATTACGGCGTTTATTCCGTTATAGAAAAATTCTATATGATAATCTATATATTCGTTTTTAAAATATTTTTCTGCCAAAGCAGGGTCGAAATTCATTTCTTTTGCGGAAATAATTGCTCCCATTTTAAAATAAGCTCTGTAAAGCATCTGATTTTCTTTGATATGATAAAAAAGCTTTAAAAAATCGTTGTTTATGCTTCTTGTTTTTATTTCTTCTTTATAAATTTCACGGAATTCATTTAAAAGTCTTTCTCTTATTTTTTCTTCAAGGTCATCAATATCCATAAAATTTGCGTAAAAAGTGCTTCTGTTAACGCCTGCCTTTGCGCTTATTTCGGAAACTGTTATGTTTTTTCTTTCATTGCTTTGTAAAAGTTCCATATACGCTTTTTCTATTTTTTCAACGGAATTTTTTCTTCTGCCGTTATTCTTTGTATTCAGAGCAACCACCATCCGTTTTTTATATGCTTCCCAAAATCAAATCAAGAAGACTTTGTTCCGGTTTTGAATCATCATTCAGAATTGATTCCATAAAACCTTCGCGAACGCCGACGGAATAGATTTTCATTCCTTCACAGCCCGCTTTTTCCATAACCCCCGCAAGAACCGCAAGTCCCGGAACGAGAGTACGGATACGCTTTGGCGCAAATTCGGCAATCAGTTCCTTTGCTTCGTCCGGAGCCTCTGTAAGGAGCTTCAGCATTATGTTGACGTTTTTAAGAGAAAGTATGTCGCTTTTTTCAATAACGGCGTTATAGAGCTTTTCAATGGCTTTCGCGGTGCCGCCCATTGCAAAAAGCGTTCCGCCGGTTTTTTCAAAACCGGTTTCCGAAAGGGATTCGGCAACGCAGTTTTTAATTGCGGAAATTTCATCCATAGTAGGAATTTCGCCTTTTACAAAACGTTTTGCGGTGCGGCTGCTTCCGAGAGGATAGCTTGCGCTTTTTTGGGGGCCATTTTCATCAAAAGTGAAAACCTGGAGCGAACCGCCGCCAAGATCGCATCCGATTCCAAAAGGTTCGGTCAAAACGCTTTTTAGTGCAAGATAATCGTATTCTGCTTCCTCATCTCCGGAAATCATCTTTATTTTGATTCCGGTGCGGAATTCCACCTGTTCAAGAACATCCGCTGCATTGTCTATATAGCGGAGAGAAGCTGTTGAAAAGCATTCGACTCTGTCGCAGCGGTAATGGCGGCAGGCCTGCTGATGTTCTTCGATTGCCTGAATGATATGTTCGATCCCGTCCTGGGAAAGGGACGTTCCAACGGTGTTTTCAACAATTTTTGAATAGATCGCAAAATCGTATATACTGCGGTATTCCCTGTCTTCGGTTTCAAAAATATTGAGACGAAGGGTATTTGTTCCAAAGTCAATTATTCCGATTCTCATAAAATCTCCTCCGGAAAACATTTTATATAAATTATTTTATCACAAAAGCTCTCTTTACACAAATAAAATATATTATTCCGGAAAGTTTTGTGCTATAATATTTATATATCTTCAAAAAAAGGAGAGATAATATGAAAGATATAATCATTATCGGTGCCGGCACCGCCGGTTTGACCGCTGCAATATACGGACAGAGAGCAGGTCTTTCCTGCGTTGTTTTTGAAAAATATGCTCCGGGCGGACAGATAGTCAACTCCCCTTCCATCGAAAACTATCCCGGAATGTTCGGAGTTTCCGGATACGATTATTCCATGGCGCTTTTTGAGCAGGCACAAAAACTTGGCGCGGAAGTTCAGTTTGCGGAAGTTCAAAGCGTTGATTTTTCCGGAAAGACCAAAAAAGTTGTTACCACCGCCGGAGATTTTGAAGCAAAGGCTGTAATCATTGCAAACGGCGCCGCAAGAAGAAAAATCGGCTGTAAAGGTGAAGAAGAATTCGAAGGACGCGGAGTTTCCTATTGCGCGACCTGCGACGGAAACTTTTTCCGCGGAAAAACCGTTGCCGTTGTTGGCGGCGGCGAAAGCGCTTTTGAGGAAACGGAATATCTTTCCGAAATCTGCGATAAAGTTTATCTTATCCACCGCCGCGACATTTTTACCGCCGCAAAAACCGCCGTTGACTCCGTGCTCAAAAAGAAAAACGTAACGGTGCTCACCAATTCCGTAATCGAAGAAATCAAAGGCGAAAGTGCAGTTTCTTCCATTGTTCTTAAAAACAGGGCCAACGGAAGCACAGCCGAAATCCCTCTTGCCGCGGTTTTTGTTGCCATTGGTCTTGTCCCGGATAATAAAATGTACGAAGGCATGCTCAAACTTGATGAACGCGGTTATTTTGATTCCGGTGAGGACTGCCTTACTGACTGCGAAGGGGTTTTTGCCGCAGGCGACACAAGAAAGAAAGCTCTTCGCCAGCTTGTAACAGCCGCTTCCGACGGTGCTGCCGCCGCCACCGCAGCCGTAAACTACATCAGAAAAAATTTTTGATTTTATGAGGTGCTCATAATGCGCGATTACAAACTCGAAACCGAAAAAAGAGTAGCTTTTATCAAAGAAAAAATGGCCGAAGCCCATGCCGCCGGGCTTATCTTCGGAAACAGCGGCGGAAAGGACAGCGCCCTTGTGGGGATCCTTTGCAAAATGGCAACGGATAACGTGCTCGCGGTTGCAATGCCCTGCCATTCGAAACGCAATTACGGCGAGGATATGGACGACGCAGTTGCTCTTGCAAAGGCTTTTGATATCCCGATGATCACCGTTGACCTTACCGAAACCAGAACCGTGCTCACCGATTCCATCGGCGAAGAACTTTCGAAAGCTGCCGTTTCCAACATTGCGCCCCGTCTTCGCATGACCACTCTTTATGCTCTTGGTCAGACCAGAAATGCACTTGTTGTCGGAACCGGCAACAGAAGCGAACGCTATATGGGTTATTTTACAAAATGGGGCGACGGAGCTTTTGACCTTAACCCGATAGCGGATCTTACCGCAACGGAAATTTTTGAATTTTTGCGCTATCTCAACGCACCGCTTAATATAATTACAAAAGCGCCCTCCGCCGGACTTTTTGAAGGACAGACCGATGAACAGGAAATGGGCGTAACCTATAAAGCAATCGACGAATATATCACAACCGGCGAAACCGATCCGAAATCCAGAGAGATTATCGACCGCTATCACCGCGTTTCCGAGCACAAACGCAGAATGCCCACCGTTTACGGTGAATAATTGGAGGAACTATGGGAGCAAAACAGGAATTTATTGAGATTTTTCAGGAAAATGTAAAACGTCCCGGTTCGGAAAAGCTTCTTGAATGGCTTTGCCAAAGCGATTTTTTCATCGCTCCGGCTTCAACAAAATATCATTCCGCCTTTGAAGGCGGCCTTGTTCAGCACAGCCTTAATGTCTATAAGCTTCTTAAAAAACGCTGTGCCGAATATGGAATCACCGACGGCGAAAGCATTGCCATTTGCGGACTTCTTCATGATATCTGCAAGGCAAATTTTTACACTATCAGTTACCGCAACGCAAAAAACGAACGCGGTCAATGGGAAAAAGTTCCCTATTACACCGTTGACGATCAATTCCCCTTCGGTCACGGCGAAAAATCCGTTTTTGTTGTGGAACGCTTCATGCGCCTTCGTGAAAACGAAGCTATCGCGATCCGCTGGCACATGGGCGGTTTTGATGAAGCGGCAAAATCCGGCGGCTTCAGCATAAGCCATGCATATGAAAAATATCCGCTGGCAGTTCTTCTCCATATGGCCGACCTTGAAGCAACCTATCTTTCCGAACAGGGTACTGCGGAAAGTATTGTCTGATTTACATAAGGAAGTGAAATAATGAACCAGGTACTTTCTCCGGAAGATTTTTGGGAAGCTTTTTGCGACCACAACGCAGATCTTAACAAAGATGAACTTTATTACGACGTATGGCAGTTCCTTGACGGTGCGCGCGGCTGCGACCGCCTTGCTTCCCTTTGCCTTGCGGGAATAAAAACCGCGACTTCAAGCGTTTACAAAACTTTTGAACTTGATGAAATGAAAATTCCCGAAGAGGGCGATTATTCCATTATTCTTGACAGCGACGAAATCCCGCTTTTTATCCTTAAAGACACAAAAGTGGAAATCAAAAAATTCAGCGAAGTTGATGCTGATTTTGCCGAAAAAGAAGGCGAAGGCGACCAGACCGTTGAAGGCTGGAGGAAAATCCACCTAAAAGAATTCGAGAAAAAATGTGAGGAATACGGAATCGAATTCAGCGACGATACCCTTATCCTCTGCGAAGAATTTGAAGTAATTTTTCAGTGATATAAAAAATCCGGGCGACATTTTTGCCGTCCGTTTTTTTTATAAAAAAAACGGTGAACCTTTCGGTTCACCGGATTTCAAGCTGTTAGAATTGCTCGGAAACTAACATCTTTGCTCTTTTTTGCTCTGGTTATATAATACCTGCCGTTTGTGATGACTTTGTGATGATGTATTTT
>JAGBAZ010000063.1 GCA_018110905.1 Oscillospiraceae bacterium | reverse complement strand
CTACGCTAAGCTGACCGAACTTTACAAAGGTAGCTATGCAGGCAAAACAATGTACGTCATCCCCTACTCCATGGGTGTCGTCGGCAGTGACTTCGCAAAATACGGTATTGAACTTACCGACTCTATCTATGTCGTGCTTAACATGCTCATCATGACCCGCGTCGGTCTCAACGTACTTGAAGGTATCGGCGAAGACGGCGACTTCATCAAGGGTCTCCATGCAAGAGCAAACATGGACGAAAACAACAGATACATTGTTCATTTCCCCGAAGATAACACAATCTGGTCCATCAACTCCGGCTACGGCGGAAACGTACTTCTCGGTAAGAAGTGCTTCGCTCTCCGTATCGCTTCCTACCTCGGCAGAAACGAAGGCTGGATGGCGGAACATATGCTCATCCTCGGAATTGAAAATCCCGAAGGCGAAATCAAATATGTTACTGCGGCATTCCCTTCCGCCTGCGGAAAAACAAACCTTGCAATGCTGATTCCTCCGGAACTTTATCAGAAAAAAGGCTATAAAGTCTGGTGCGTGGGCGATGATATCGCATGGCTCCGAATCGGAAAAGACGGCCGCCTTTGGGCGGTCAACCCGGAAAACGGCTTTTTCGGCGTAGCTCCCGGTACCAACAAAAAATCCAACCCCAACGCCCTTGCCGCAACAATGAAGAACACCATTTTCACCAACGTTGCGCATAACCTTGATGACAACACCGTATGGTGGGAACGCCTTGATAAAAACCCGCCGGAAAACGCAATAGACTGGAAAGGCAACCCCTGGAGCGGTTCCACCGCAGCGGAAAAAGCCGCACACCCCAACAGCCGTTTTACTGCACCGGCTAAAAACTGCCCCTGCGTAAGCCCGAAATTCGATGATCCGGAAGGTGTTCCGATTTCCGCAATGATCTTTGGCGGAAGAAGAGCAAAAACCGCTCCGCTGGTATATCAGTCCCGTGACTGGAAGCACGGCGTTTTCGTAGGTTCCACCATGGCTTCCGAAACCACCGCCGCCGCCGCAGGCGCAGTTGGCGTTGTTCGCCGCGACCCCATGGCAATGCTTCCTTTCTGTGGATACCATATGGCGGATTATTTCCAGCATTGGCTCGATATGGGCGAAAAACTCGGTGACAAAGCGCCGAAGATCTTCAACGTAAACTGGTTCAGAACCGATGATGAAGGTCATTTCATCTGGCCCGGATTTGGCGACAATATGAGAGTTCTCATGTGGATTCTCGGAAGATGCGACGGAACAGCCGAAGCTGACGAAACCGCAATCGGCTTTGAGCCAAGACCCGAAGATATCGACCTCGAAGGTCTTGATATCGATAAGGAAACTCTTGCCGGACTTCTTTCTGTTGATAAAGATCTTTGGAAAACCGAAGCGGAAGGAATCCGTGAATTCTATAAAAAATTCGGCGAAAAACTTCCCGCAGAACTTATGGCGGAACTTGAAAAACTTGAAAAGAATCTTGAATGATACTCCCCGTGCTCAACAAAAAATCCCGTGCTCGTTTTGAGCGCGGGATTTTTTGTTATAAATGAACAGGTTTTATCAAAGGATTTTTTCTCCGGCAATGGCGGGAACGGCACCGTCTTCAATGGGACTTACAAAGCCGGATTTTGTTTTGATAAGGAATTCCGCCTTTGCTTCTTCAAGAAGCTCCGGGTTTTCGAAAAGATCGACCGCGGTTGCGGCGATGACTTTTGCCGCAAGGTTCATACCCTTTTTGGCGATGGTGGATTTGCCCATGGAAACGACCTGCCAGCTGTGGCCGGGAATTCCGCTTGTCCAGGTTGCGGTGTTTATCTGGACGGTGGGGGTCTGCCAGCTTACGTCACCGACGTCGGTGGAACCGGGAAGGGTAACTTCGCTGTGATAAAGAGGCATAAGAAAATCGTTCTGCGCCTTTTCTCCGCCGTTTGTTTTTTCGTCAACAAAGCTTGCGATTTCGCTGCTGAAGTTGGAAGCAAAGCCCGGAAGACCTTCTGTTACATAGGTCTTTTTAAGTTCTTCCGCAAAGCTGAGTTCCTCTTCGGAATATTCAGGAAGCTCGGTTTCTTCGAAATTTTTATACATCGCTTTTTCAAGAACGGAGTTCGGAACAACGTCGGCGGTTCCGTCGATAAAGCGGCGTTTAAGGGTCGTTCCGGTCATAAGGGCGGCGCCTTTTGCAATATCCTCAACTCTTGCAAGAAGGGATTTAACTTTTGCAACTGTATCGGAGCGGACCATATAAAGAACCTGGGCAGTGGGCTGAACAACGTTGGGCGAAATGCCGCCGGCATCGGTTATGGAATAATGGATTCTGTCGCTGGGCGGCATGTGTTCGCGCAGGAACTGAACACCGATGTTCATAAGTTCGACCGCATCAAGAGCACTGCGTCCCATATGGGGACAGCCTGCCGCATGTGCGGCAACGCCTTCGAACTTATATTCAACCTGAACGCAGGCAAGATAGGAACCGCTTGTAACCTGGTTGGAATCGTCCGGGTGCCAGGTAAGAGCCGCATCAAGACCATAAAAAAGGTCCTGCTTTGCCATAAATGCTTTTCCTGCGCCGCCTTCTTCACCGGGACAGCCATAGAAAATAACGGTTCCGGAACCTTCGCCCTTTTCCTCAAGATATTTTTTTACCGCATAGGCGGCGGAAAGGGAACCTGCACCGAGAAGGTTGTGTCCGCAGCCGTGACCGCTTCCGCCGATTATAAGTTCATCGTGAACGGTAAGACCGCTTTTTTGGGAAAGACCGGAAAGAGCGTCGAATTCGCCGAGAATTCCGATAATCGGTCTTCCGCTTCCGAAAGTTCCGGAAAAAGCGGTTTCAACTCCTGCAAGACCGGTTTCAACCTTAAAGCCAAGTTTTTCAAGAAGTTCTTTATAAGCTTCTGCGGATTTGTGTTCTTTAAGGGAAATTTCGGCATATTCCCAGATTTTGTCGGAAAGTTCTTCAAAAATCCCTTTGTTTTCGTCAATATATGCGTAAAGTTCTTTTTTGTCCATTTTAAAACGCTCCTTTTAAAAAAGGCCCCCTTGTTAAAGGGGGCTGGCATTTGCGAAGCAAATGACTGGGGGATTCTTTATATAATGTCCGAAGAGATCGGATGAATCCCTCCACCGTGCGTACCGCAACGGTCCCCCTCCCTTTGACAAGGGAGGCAAATATCAATACAAAACTTTGCTGAGGAAGTCTTTGGTTCTGGGGTTCTGCGGGTGATTGAAGATATCGTCCGGGGTGCCTTCTTCGGCAACAATTCCGCCGTCAATGAAAACAACCCTGTCGCTTACTTCTTTTGCAAAGCCCATTTCGTGGGTTACGATAACGGAAGTCATGCCGGTTTTAACAAGGCCCTTGATAACTTCAAGAACTTCGCCGACCATTTCCGGGTCAAGGGCGGAAGTAGGTTCATCAAAAAGCATTACGTCCGGTTCCATTGCAAGAGCGCGGACGATTGCAAGACGCTGTTTCTGTCCGCCGGAAAGGCTTGTTGCGCTTTCGTTCGCTTTTTCTGCAAGGCCAACTCTGTTAAGAAGTTCCATTGCCTGTTCGTTTGCTTCGGCTTTGGATTTCTTTTTTACGATGGTGGGAGCAAGAGTTACGTTTTCAAGAACGGAAAGATGGGGGAAAACGTTGAAATGCTGGAAAACCATTCCCATTTTCTGGCGGTGAAGGTCAATATCGACTTTTTCGCTTGTAATATCGGTTCCCTGGAAGATAATGCTTCCGGAATCGGGAGTTTCAAGCATATTGAGGCAGCGAAGGAAGGTGGATTTTCCGCCGCCGGAAGGTCCGATTATGGAGATAACCTCCTGGGGAGCAACGTGTTCGTTAATACCTTTAAGAACCTGGAGGTCGCCGAAGCTTTTATAAAGATCAATTGTCTGGATCATTTGCTGTTGAGCCTCCTTTCATAGGCAAGAACAAGTTTGCTGAGAACGAATGTTACGGCAAGATAAATTGCGCCGACGATAATAAGAATTTCAAGAGCGAGATAGGTCTGGCCGTTTACCTTGAGGTAAGACGTCATAAGGTCGCCGATGAAGAAAGTGGAAGCCATGGAAGTTTCCTTTGTGATGGCGATAAATTCGTTACCGACTGCCGGAAGGATATTTTTGATAGCCTGGGGCATGATGACTTTCATCATGGTCTGGGCTTTGTTCATACCAAGGGAACGGGCGGCTTCGGTCTGGCCTTTATCAACGGCCTGGATACCGCTGCGGAAAAGTTCGGAAACATAAGCGGCACTGTTGCAGGCAAGAGCAACGGAAACCCAGAAAAAGTTGCTGGCGCTGATCGGAATGATTTTCGGAAGGCCGAAAACAAAAAGATAGAGCTGAAGGAGAAGAGGGGTTCCGCGGATAACTTCGATATAAACGGAACAGATCCAGCTTACGGGATTGAATTCGGAAAGCCAATGGATAAAACCTTTTTTGGCTTTTTTCTTGTTGAGTTTTTTAAAGGGTTTAATGTTCGACATTCTTCCAAGAGCGATAAACGCGCCGAAAATTACGCCGAAGAAAACCGCAATGGCGGAAAGGATAAGGGTATAGCGAAGACCTTCGAGGATAAATACCTGCCAGTAATCCCTTATCAGTTCGATAATGTTTTCAAGCATTTCCATCAGAATTATGTACCTCCATGGGGTTTATTTAAGCGGAAAAGCAGGGCGGGAAGAATTTTCCTGCCCTGCTTGTTTTAAATTATGGTTGATATCAGCCGTTTGCAACGTTACCTTCGTCGTCGTAAGAAACGTCTGCTGCGTTTTCGCCTTCTGCAAGTGCAAGAGCTTCTTCATACCAAACGTCATAATAACCGTTTTCATAAGCTTTTGCAAGGATTTCGTTAACTTTTGCAAGAAGATCATCGGAATCTTTGTTGAGAAGGATTACGTTTGCGGTATATTTGGGGTCAACTTCGAAAATGAAGCCGGACATTGCAACGTCGTTAGGGTTGTTTGCAATGAAAACTTCTGCGTTGCCGGTTGCAAGTGCAAGAGCATCGAAGTCACCGTTTTTAAGCTGAAGGAATGCGGTGGTAAGGTCGCCTACTTCAACGATTTCGCAATCTTCGGGAAGCTGGGATTTGCAAAGGTCAAGCTGGAGAGAAGCGGTCTGTGCTGCAACTTTAAGGTCGGAGAAATCAGCAGCGGTGGTGAATTTGCCTTCGTTTTCTTTGGTGGTTACGATAACCTGTTCGGTTTCGTTATCGCCTGCGTAGTAATAATCGGAAAGGTTATAGTTTTCGGCACGCTGTTCGGTCCAGGAGAAACCGGAGATGGACATATCAACGGATTTGGTTTCAACTGCAACCTGGCATGCGTTGAAGCTCATGGGAACGATTTCGAGTTCCATGCCAAGTTCATCGGCGATGAAGTTTGCAAGGGTTACGTCGAAGCCAACGTAGGAATCCTGGCCGGATTTGGAAACATCAACAAATTCCATCGGAGCAAAGTCGGGGGAAAGAGCAACTTTAAGAACTTCTTTGCCGGAAGCGCCGCAGCCGGCGAATGCGAAGAGCATGCAAGCAACAAGGATAAGGGATACGATTTTTTTCATTTTAATTACCTCACTAATTTAGAAATTTAAATTTTGAAGTCATTGATCATTGGCTATGTCCGTATTATACACGCATAATTATTCATTGTCAACCCTGTTTTATGAATATTTATTCGTTTCTACTTTTTGACCATAACAATCAACACTCCGCCGTGTGTTTTGTTAAAATTGCATAGATAAACGTCATATTTCATTGAAAAATCAAAAAAATCCGGCTGTTCGGCCGGATTTTGAATATACAAAACAAAATGTATAAATACACAAAATTTGCATTTTCGGTGAAAATTTTGAGGAATTTATAATAAAATATGTTATAAAATTTAATGGAGCGATATGAAAATTCAGCCGAAAATCGCCATTGCAACAGTAGCAGCAGACATAAGAAAAAGTCCGGCCCCGCCTTTTTTCGAAAGTTTTTCGCCGAAAACAAAATAAGAAAAAGCCACCGCAGCAAGAATACTCAGTTTGTCAATGGGAACAACAATGCTTACAACGCCGTTTTGAATTGCATAATAATAACAAAGCCAGGAAGCGCCGGTTGCAATTCCGGAAAGGCAGATGAACCCAAGTTCTCTTTTATCGATGGATTTTATTTCTTTTTGCTTACCCTTCATAAAAACAACCGCCCAGGCCATTGCAAGAACAATAATTGTTCTGAGGGCGGTCCCAAGGTTGGATTCCACACCGTCAATTCCGATTTTCGCAAGAATTGAAGTTGCCGCGGCAAAAACCGCGGAAAGAACCGCATAAAGCATCCAGCCTTTTTTGCTTTCGCCGGAATAATCTTTCTTTTCAATCATAAGAAAAATTCCGAAGGCAAGAACGGTCGTGCAAACGAGCTTTATAAGAAGATTTTCCGTTTCACCGAAGAAAAATATGGCAAGAATTACCGTAAGAACGGTGCTGGATTTATCGATCGGAACAACCTTGTTGACATCGCCCATGGAAAGCGCCTTGAAATAGCAAATCCAGGAAGCACCTGTTGCGATTCCGGAAAGGGCAAGAAAAAGAAAAGATTTCGGGCTTATTTCAAAAATCGTTCCGAAGGAACCGGAAACAAAAACCATTATCCAGGAAAAAACAAGAACGACCCCTGTACGGATCGCGGTGGCAACGTCGGAATCCGTTTTGCGGATTCCGCATTTTGCAAGGATCGAAGTGAGTCCGGCGAAAAAAGCCGAGCCGATCGCCGAAAAAATCCACATAAAGAAATCCCTCCTTTGCCTACTGAAAATTTCAGCTTTTATTATATCATTCTGAAACTGGCAGTCAATATGAATTTTGGACAAAAAACGCCCGCTTTTGGCGGGCTTTTTTTGTTTTTTTATTTTGCGGCTTCTTTCGGAATACAGCCCACGTTTTCAAGGATTGCGGAAGGGCGGTAACCGTAAGTTTTCGGGGTTTCTTCGGTGGAAGCGCCGGAAAGAACAAGAACGGTTTTCATGCCGGATTCAAGTCCGGAGATAACGTCGGTATCCATTCTGTCGCCGACCATGACCGCTTCGTTGGAATGGCAGTCAAGAAGGCGAAGACCGGTCCTCATCATAAGGGGGTTCGGCTTTCCGCAGAAATAAGCCTTTTTTCCAGTTGCAATTTCAATAGGTGCAACAAGGGCGCCGCAGGCAGGCATGATTCCGTTTTCAATGGGTGCGGAAATATCGGAGTTTGTTCCGATAAGTTTTGCGCCGCCGCGAACGAGGTTAGCCGCTTTGGTGATGGTATCGAAAGAATAGGTTTTTCCTTCGCCGACTACAACGTAATCCGGGTTGATGTCATTCATGGTGATTCCCGCATCATAAAGAGCATTGAAAAGTGCCGCTTCGCCGATGGCATAAACGCTGCAGCCGGGAGCCTGTTCTTTAAGAAAAGCGGCGGTTGCAAGTGCGCTTGTGTAAAAATGGTCTTCGGAAACATCAAGGCCCATTCTCGCAAGTTTCTGCTGAAGCTCGCGGGGGGTATAGCAGCTGTTGTTGGTAAGAAAAAGAAATTTTTTGTTTTCGCTATGAAGCCAGTCGATAAATTCGCGGACACCGGGAATAATCTGGTTTCCGCGGTAGATAACTCCATCCATATCGCAGATGAAGCCTTTGATTTCTTTAAAATTGATCATATAAAACTCCTTAATATAGAGATAAATTTCGCTGTCTTTTATATTATATAAACATTTTATGATAAAATCAAGGCGTTTTACACAAATTATAAGCGCATTTTTTGGATAAAAGGACAGTTTTTTTGAAAAAAATGTCTGTTCGGAAAAGATGATGAAAAATTGGTTGATAAAGTTTTGAATGAATATTATAATATATTATGTAAATTAATGCGCTAAAATGAAAGGAGAATTTTCATGCAGAATTATTCCGGAGAAGTTGGACTTCAGTACCATTTACAGATAAGACCCGGTGACGTCGGACGCTATGTTATTCTTCCCGGCGACCCCAAAAGATGCGAAAAAATTGCAAAGCATTTTGATAACCCGGTTCTTGTTGCCGACAGCCGCGAATATGTTACATATACCGGCTATCTTGACGGAGAAAAAGTAAGCGTAACCTCCACCGGAATCGGCGGTCCTTCTGCTTCCATCGCCATGGAAGAACTTGTTCTTTGCGGCGCAGATACCTTTATCCGCATAGGAACCTGCGGCGGAATCGACCTTGATGTAAAAGGCGGCGACGTTGTTGTTGCAACCGGCGCGATAAGAATGGAAGGCACAAGCAAAGAATATGCCCCGATAGAATTCCCCGCAGTTGCAAACCTTGAAGTTGCAAATGCCCTTGTAAGCGCATGCAAAAAACTTGGATACACTTATCACACCGGCGTTGTTCAATGTAAAGACGCTTTTTACGGACAGCATGAACCTGAAAGAATGCCGGTAAGTTATGAACTTATGAACAAATGGGAAGCATGGAAGCGCCTTGGAACAAAAGCTTCCGAAATGGAATCCGCTGCTTTGTTCATTGTTGCAAGCCATCTTGGAGTTCGCTGCGGTTCAACTTTTCTTGTTGTGGGCAACCAGGAACGCAACGCTCTCGGAATGGAAAACCCCATTGTCCATGAAACCGAAGGTGCAATCACCGTTGCCGTTGAAGCAATCAGAAAACTCATCAAAGAAGATAAAGAAAAATAAAACTGAATAAATAAAAAAACACACAGCCATTCAGGCTGTGTGTTTTTTATTTTTGCCGTTATACGAAACTCCGAAAACTGAAATCGTAATTATCAGAATTCCAAAAAGCTGAATTCCGGAAAAACTGTCACCCATAATAAAAATTCCCGCAAGAACGGAAATTACCGTTGTGAAATTTGAAAAGATAAGCGCCCTTCCTGCCGGAATATGGTTAAGAGCGGAATTTATAAGAAGAAACGCACAGACGGAAGAAATTATCGCAAGATAAATGACCGAAATCCAGAACATCGGTTCGGAAAAAGGTTTAAGCATTGCAGAAAAATCATTTTGCCCTTCGAAAAACGCAACCGGAATAAAAACCGCCGAACCAAGAAGAAACATAACGTAGGTGCGCTCAAAAGCCGAAAAATCCTTTGAAATTTTGCGGCTTAAAATTGTAAAAAGTGCCGCGGAAACAACCGCACCGAAAAGCAGCAGAAATCCCTTTGCGGAAACATTTCCAAAACCTCCGGAAGTTGTAAGATAAACTCCGAAAACCGAAAAAACGGTGCATAACCCCTGAAGAAGGCTGCATTTTTCGCGAAGGAACAAAATTCCGAAGATAAGCCCGACCACCGGGACCATTCCTATCATAACGCCGGAAAAAGCCGCAGAGGTTGAATTTATTCCGTAAGTTTCAAAAATAAAATAACAGACCGGTTGGATAAGACCGAGCAACAAAAGGTTTGCAACGGGCTTTCCTTTAAGTGAAAATTTTTTCTTTCCGAAAATAAGAACGGCATTCAGAGCAATGAATGCAATAAAAAAACGCACCGCAAGAAGCAAAAATGGGCTTGCGAAACCAAGGGCGGTTTTTGAAAAAAGAAAACTGAAACCGAAAATGCTGTAACCCAAAAGGGCAGCAAGGGTTGCTTTTGTTGCTTTGTCCATAGAATTCTTCCTTAAAACAAAAATCCGCCGCGATATAAAAATCGCGGCGGTGTGGTGCGCCTGACAGGGGTCGAACCCGCACGTGTTAACACCAGATCCTAAGTCTGGCGCGTCTGCCAATTCCGCCACAGGCGCAAAAATTAATAATGCAAAATGCATATTGCAAAATGCAGAATTATTTATTTTGGTTGGAGGTTTTACAAATTGCCATGAGAATTTTTATAATTTCAGATAAATCGTTATGCAAAATTTCAAATTGGGGTTTGCCTATATATTGAGTTTCATATAAAAGACGAAGCCAATATTCGGTTTCGTTTGCTTCTTTTAAAGCTATACTCATTTTTGAAATAAAGTCGGCTTTGCTTTGCGCACGCTGAGCTTCTGAAATATTGGTACCTATGCTGGTTCCGCTTTTTAAAATTTGCTTCGAAAGAATAAATTCCTTTTTGTTTTCGGCAAGAAATTTATATAAATTTACAACCTTTACCGCAAATTTGAAACTTTTATCTGCAGAAACATTGTTTTCCATAAGGTACCTCAATTATGCACTGTGAAATATGCATTATGCATTTGAAAACCATATTAGTTTACACCAATTCTCCGCTGCTGTCAATCAAAGGTTAAGAAGTCCTTCGTTCATCATGGACTGCGCCGCAAGCATAACGCCCATTTTTGCGGTGGGATAGGTAAGTCCGCCCTGCATCCATACGGAATAGGGTTCGCGAAGGGGAGCATCTGCGGAAAGTTCAACGGAAGCACCAAGGTTGAATGCGCCTGCAGCCATGATTACCTGGCTGTCGTAACCGGGCATATCCCAGGGTTCCGGAGTTACGTAAGCGTCGATGGGGGAACCACTCTGGATTCCGCGGCAGAAAGCACAGAGTGCTTCCGGAGTTTTGAGAGCAATGGTTTCGATGATATCGGTTCTGGGGTCATCAAAACCGGGATCGGCCTCGAATCCGCAAAGTTCGAAGAAACGGCTTGCAAAAACAGCGGTTTTAACTGCGGAAGCAGTTACGGTGGGGGAGAAGAAAAGTCCCTGATACATGGGGCGGAGTTCGTTAAGTGTGCAGCCAACTTCTCTTCCGACTCCGGGAGCAGAAAGGCGGTGGGCGCAAAGCTCAACAAATTCGTGTTTACCGGTTATGTAACCGCCGGTGTGTGCAATTCCTGCGCCGGGGTTTTTGATAAGGGAACCGATGATAAGGTCGGCGCCGACCTGGGTGGGTTCAAGCTTATCAACAAATTCGCCGTAGCAGTTGTCGCAGACGCAGACGGCGGAAGGATTTGCTTCGTGAACGATATCAAAAATCTTTTTGATGACCTCGATTGTAAGGCTGGGTCTTGTGGAATATCCGCGGGAACGCTGGATATAAGCCATTTTTGCGCCTTTGACGGCTTCGGGAATTCCTTCGTAATCAACGCTTCCGTCAGAAAGAAGAGGAAGTTCGTCATAAATTACACCGAATTCTTTAAGAGAACCAACTCCTTCGCCGTGGATAACTCCGTTGAGAGTATCATAGGGAGTTCCGGTGAGGGAAACCATTTTGTCCCCGGGACGAAGAACGCCGAAAAGCGCGGTTGCAATGGCGTGGGTTCCGCTCATAAAGTTATGGCGTACCATGGAATCCTCGGTCCCGAAAATCTGGCTCCATACCTGGTCGAGTATCTCGCGGCCGCGGTCATCGTAACCGTAACCGGAGGAACCTGCAAAAAGGCTTTCGCTCACTCTGTTATCAATAAAAGCACGAAGAACTTTTTCGTTGTTGTAAGTTTCAATTTCGCCGATTCTTGCGAAGGGCTTTTGGCAATCCGCTTCGGCCTTTTCCGCAATTTCAAGAAGGCGGCCGTCAATTTTGAAAAAATCGCTCATTTTTTGTCTTCCTTTTCCTTGATGTTATAAAGATAGTAATATTTTTTTGCGGCTTTGAAGCCGAGTTTTTCATACATTTTCTGAACTTCCGGATTTGCCGGAACAAGCCAGGGGGTACGGTGCTCGTCAATGAGCATATTGGTGCAAAGAGCAGTCAGATATGAAGCATATCCTTTGTTGCGGTGTTCCGGAACAGTGACAACGGAGGTTATGGCGCCGGATTTTTCCGTTCTTCCTCTTATGCAGGCGGTGGAAACCGCTTCGCCGTTATAAAGAGTGAAAAGGGTGCTTTGCTTTTTGAGCACGCCCCTGACCATTTTAAGTTTCCAAAAATCCTTTACGGAATCGGTTTCTTTTCCAAATGCGGTTTCGGTCACTTTCCAACCGTCATCAAAGTTTTCAAAATCTTTGACCGCAAATCCGTTTTTCGGTATATCTATGCGGTTTTCCGCAAACATCTGAACAGCTTCCTCGGTTTCAAAATCAAAAAGATTTTTGAGCACGCCAAGAGAATTTTCATCACACTCGATATGTTCGATATTTCCTTGCGAAATAAGATTCGTTACAAAAAGAACCGTTTCAAAACCCGGGATTCCATAGGGGGAAAAAAGCATAAGATAGTCCGTGCCGGCGTTGAGAAAGGAATGGGCGTTTCCGTGCTCGTCAACTTCGATCCAGATGCTCAAAAGTTCCGGATCATCAGAAAATGATTCAGCCGCACAGCGGAAAAGGCACCCGAAATAGGGTTCCTTTTCCGAAAGCCCTTCGAGAAGACTTAAATCGTCAATAAGTTTTATCATATTTCACAAAGCTCCCTGCTCAATATTTTGATAAGGGAGATGGCGCTTTCCGCATCGGAAAGATTGATTGTTGCATAGGGGCTGTGGATATATCTTGCCGGAAGCGAAACCGCAACCGGGCGGATTCCGCCTCTTGCCTGGTGGATAAATTTTGCGTCGTTGAAGCCGCAGATCCCATGTTTGGTCTGGGCGGGAATGTTTTTGGCTTCGCAAAGCTCCATAATATGATGATAAAGTTCCATATCATAAAGGGTTCCGTTATCACGGAAGGAAACAACGGGGCCTGCGCCCTGCTTGCAGACGAATTTTTCGCCGGGAACGCAGGGAACGTCCCCTGCGGTTGTTGCTTCAACAACAACCGCGATATCCGGATCAACGGAAAATGCGGCGTTTCCGGCGCTGTTTCCGCCGACTTCCTCTCTTGTGGTGAAGCAAACGGTGATATCATATTCCGCCTCTTCCTTTAAAAGTTCTATAAGAATGGCGCAGCCGGCGCGGTCATCAAGAGCTTTTCCCATAACACAGTTTTCACCGAATTTTTCAAAATCGGAATCAAAAACCGCTCTGTCGCCGAGTTTAACAAGCTTTTCGGCTTCTTCTTTGGTGTCGGCGCCGATGTCAATATAGAGGGAATCGGTCTTGGTAGGATTTTTGAATTCGTCCTCTTTAACAAGGTGGATTGCCTTGCTTCCGAGAAGTCCGGGAATTCCGTTTTCGCCGACAAGAACCCTTTTTCCGACTATAACGCGGCTGTCGATTCCGCCGACGTTGCTGAATTTAAGAAATCCGTTTTCGTCTATATGGGTGATTATGAAACCGACTTCGTCCATGTGGGCGGAGAACATAAGGCGGTTTTTCGGAGCTTTTTTACCTTTTTTGGAAACGATAAGGTTTCCGGCGTTGTCGGTTTTTGCTGCGCAATCCGGGTAACCTATAACTTCATCATAGATAAGTTTTTTAACGGCGGATTCGTCGCCGGAAGTTCCCCTTGCAAGGGAAAGCATTTCGAGATTTTCGAGGAAGGTTTTCATCTTAATTATCTCCTCCTTCCATTACGAATGCGGCAAGAAGTCTGCCGACATTTTTTACGTCATCGACGGAAACTTTTTCAATAATGCTGTGCATATACTGCTGGGGAATGGAGATAAGTCCGGTGCGGACTCCGGCTCCTGCGGAAGCAATGTCGTCCGCGTTTGTTCCGGTGGAAGAACCGCCGTAGGCTTCCACCTGGAAAGGAATTTTGTTTTTCTCCGCAAGGGCGATGAGTTTTCTCGAAATTTCGATATCAAGGGTCGGGTGGAAAGCAATGACCGGTCCTTTTTTCATCGCCTTGGAATTTATTTCGGTGGTGTCCGGAGTTTTTCCGAAGCCGACGTCAATTTCGATGGCCTCTGTCGGTGCAACCGCAAAAGCGGCTGCGCCAGCGCCCTGGCCGCCGGTTTCTTCCCTTGTAGAAAAAACCGCGGTGAGCCCGCAGGGGAGTTCTTTTCCTTTAAGGATTTCAAGAGCTTCAAGGATAGTTACGCAGCCGCTTCTGTCGTCAAGAGCAGGGCCGGTGACATAACCGTTTCCGATATCGCTCCATCTTCCGCAAAGCATAACGCGGTCGCCGAGGCGTACCCGTTTTTCTGTTTCTTCTTTGCTGAAACCGATATCGATGAAAATTTCGTCCCTTTCGGGATTTTTTTCGTTGACGTCTTTAAGATGGGGCGGAACGTTGCAGACAACGCCGAGATATTCTCCGTCTTTTCCGAGAACACGGACCTTTGTTCCGTAAATTCCTCTGCGGTCGATTCCGCCGCAGGGATATGTTCTGAGGAATCCGTTTTCCTCGATGTTGATTACAAGAAGAGCGATCTGGTCAAGGTGCGCGTCGAGCATAACGTGGCGTCCGTTTTTTTCTGGAGCAACTTCGCAGATTACGCTTCCGAGGTTATCGATATATGTTTTTCCGTATTCGGAAAGAAGTTCGACCGCGGCTTTTGCCGCAAGTTTTTCGTCGCCGGAGTTTCCGTCGACGGAAGAAAATTTTAAAAGCAAATCTCTGGTGTCCATAATTTTCTCCTTTTCTTGGCTCCCTTGTGCAAAGGGAGCTGTCTGCGCAGCAGACTGAGGGATTGTAACCCTGTTTCGTTTTTGGCGGGCGGATAATATCCGCTCCTGCATTTAAAATTATTTATATTCCGGCCAAAGTTCTTCGGCGGAAACCCCGTCAACCTGACCGATTTTGGAAACAAGTTCCTTAAAATGTTTTCCGCGGATCTCAAAGTTTTTATAACGGTCAAAACTTGCGGAAGCGGGGGAAAGGGCAACAATGTCGCCTTCCTCGGCGTAAGCATAGGCGGTGGAAACAGCTTCCTCCATATCCTCAACAAAAATAATTTCCGGTTCGCCGTTATAATCCGGGTTATCCTGAAGTGCTTTTGCAATTTTCGGTGCGGTTGCTCCGCAAAGGATAAGGAGTTTTACTTTTTCAATAAGGCTTGGCGCAAGGGGAGCATAGGGAATGTTTTTGTCGTAACCGCCGGCAAGAAGGATTATCTTCTGGTCAAAGCAGGAAAGTCCTGCAATGGTTCTTGTGGGGCTTGTTGCAATGGAATCGTTATACCATTTTACTCCCTCAAATTCGCGGCAAAGTTCAATTCTGTGTTCAACGCCGCCGAAGTTTTTTGCAACGGAACGCATGGTTTCGAGCGAAACTTCGCCCCAGGTTGCGGCAATTGCGGTGAGGTAGTTTTCAACGTTATGGAGTCCGGGAATTTTTATCTCGCTTCGGTGGAAAAGTTCGGTAACTTTTCCGTGTTCGGAATAACAGAGCATTCCGTCTTCGCGAAGGAAAGAACCGTTCTGAACCGGATTAAGATGGCTGAACCAGCGTAGTTCTCCGCGAACAAGTTCCGCCATGCTTTTGGTAATTACGTTGTCGGCGTTGAGAACCGCAACGGAAAAAGCATTCTGGTGGCGGAGAACGTTGCGCTTTGCCTCAATATATTCTTCCATATCCTTATGGACGTCAAGGTGGTTCGGAGCAACGTTTGTTACAACGGCAACGTCCGGAGAAGTTCTCATGGAGATGAGCTGGAAGGAGGAAAGTTCAACAACGGCGCAGTCTTCGTCCCTGATTTCTTCGATTATGGGAAGAAGCGCCCTTCCGATGTTTCCGCCTTTGTGGACTGTTTTTCCTTCCGCCGCAAGAAATTCGGAAATAAGAGTTGTTGTGGTGGTTTTTCCGTCGGAACCGGTTACCGCATATTTTTTGCAGGGGCAAAGATCAAAGAAAACTTCCATCTCGCTGGTAACTGCTTTGCCTTCTCTTCGAAGTTCGCAAAGAGTGGGGTTCCACCAGTTCATACCGGGAGTTCTGAAAACAATATCCGCGTCGATATCGTCGAGATATCCTTCGCCAAGCTTCAGCACAGCGCCGGATTTTTCAAGAAGTTCGGCGGTTTCGCCGAGCTTTTCCCGGTCGGCTTTATCCCTTGCTTCGGTGGAAATTCCCTTTTCCGCAAACTGGCGGATAACGTCCGTATGGGAAACGCCGATTCCGATAAAGGCGACCTTTTTATTTTTTATTTTCTCAAAAAATTTTTCTGCATTTGTCATATAAACAACAACCTCTGTTTCAGAAGAATAATTTTACCTAAATATATAGTATATCATATAATAAAGAGAAATTAAACATTAAAATAAAAAAGTACCCGTTTTTAAACGGGTACTTTTCAGCGCTTTGTTTAAAAAAGTTGTCGCTTCCGGTATTTTTTGTTTATTTAAGTATTCCGCGAATAACCTGTTTTATCGGGTTTTCCGAAAGGGATTTATAATTTTCGCCCCGGAGAAGAAGTTTTTCAACCTTTATGGTATTCAGTTTTTCCGGTTCGATTTCAAAAGGATTTTTTGAAAGGATTACCATATCGGCGATTTTTCCGGCTTCAAGGCTTCCGCGTTCCTTTTCATCAAAAGTCTGGCGGTAACCGTCGATGGTGCACATACGAAGGGCCTTCTGTACCGGAAGGGATTCCTTTCCGTTGTTGCAGGTTTTATATATCCAGTTGATGGGGTCGGGATCGGTGCAGGGACCGTCGGAACCGACGCTCATGGCGATGTTATGATCGGCATAAGTTTTAAACGGGTTAAGTTTCTTTGCCCTTTCGCCGAGAATTCTTTCGAGATAATCGTTCGGTTCCTGGGGCCAATCGATAAACGCGCTCTGTATCGCAAGGCCGATTTTGTATTCTTCACAGATGCGGATTCCTTCCTCCGTGGGAAGGCAGGCATGGATTATTGTATGACGGTGATCCTCCCTCGGAAAATCATCAAGAGCGGCTTTAAGCGCCCTTGTTGCCTGGTCAAAAGCTGCATCGCCAATGGCATGCATTTCTATCTGGAGTCCGGCGCGGTTTGCTTTTTTACAGAAATCCGCAACTTTTTCATCGGAATAATAAATAACTCCCCTGTTTTCGGTTCCTTCATAAGGCAGAAGCATTCCCGCATCTTCGGAACCGAAGCAGCCGTCAAGAGCCGTTGCAAAACAACCGCCGATTCGCGGAAGCTTCAGCTTTTTAACCTTGTTTACGTCCATTGTCTGGAAGAAAACCCGAAGCTGAAGACCGTTTTCAAGACCTTTTCCGAACCAGTTTTCCATGGAAACATCCATATCAAGCGGAAAGCCGACTCCGCTTACGGTATGTATCATTCCGATTCCTTTTGAAGCCATGTGGTCCGCGGCTTTCTGCATGTTTTTGAGAAGTTTCGGAATCGAAACGGAATTTGTAACGTAATCGGAAACGGCAAAGAAAGCTTCCTGGTTCATTTCGCCGCTTTCCTCATGGTAACCGCGGAGATTTTTTGCTTTTTCGCGGATTTTTTCAAGGAGTTTTGTGTTAACAACACAGGTATGACCGTCGTATTTTACCATAAAAAGCGGTTTTTCCGGGCAGACTTCGTCAAGCTGTTTTCTGGTGACAAAATGTTTTTCCTCGACAGAATGGGGCGAAGCGCCGAAGGCGATTATCATTTTATCCTCGCATTTTTTTACAAATTCCCGAATGTTTTCGAGAATTTCGGTGTTGCTTTTTGCATCCGCAACATTGAGCCCCGCAAGGAAAGTTGCGTAACTTGCAAAATGGATGTGGCTGTCAACAAAAGAAGGAACAAGAGCTTTTTCGCCAAGTTCGATTTTTTCGACGTTTTTATATTCTTCCGGGAGTTCATTTCCGGTAAAAACAATTTTTCCGTTTTCCTCAACAAGATAGCGGAAAACCTCGTCTTTTTCGTTGCAGCTGAGAATTGCGCCTTCATAAACTTTCATCTTCTGTTCCCCCTTTTGGTCTTCAAAAGCATTCTTTTTCTGTATTTTATATTTGCAAATTCGTTTATCCGTTTCATATAAACCGCATCATAAAAACCGCCCACGGCGCCGATTATCGGGATTCCCTGGACAAATTTCATGTAAAGAAGTTCTTTTGAAAGATTCGATGCGGCAGATTTTATTGCTTCGGTCCGGTCATAACCCTCCGGAAGTTTTCCGGTTTTAATAAAACAGTCGATTTTTTCGTTGGTTTCCTCGATATTTTCACCGTAGGAAACTGCGCCTTCTATTACCCAAAGTATAAAAGCGCGTTCTTTTTCCGAATCGTAATCAAAACCATAGTCCAAAGCAATTTCGTAAACGCTTTTAAAAAGCAAGGCGGTAAAAACCGGAATATCCGGAATTCCGACCCCAAGGATGCCCATTCCGATTCCTGCGGCACCGGAAAAGAGAAGATTTTTATTTCCGGCGGCTTTCGCTTTTTTTGAAAAAGCCCGGAGAGTTTTCTTGCTTTCAAGAACGCCGTTGCGGTAATCGTTTTCGTAAAAATCTATTTCAAGGCTTTTTCTGTCATAAGTTTTTTCGATATATTTCGTACCCTTTTCAAAAATCAGCCCGAAGGCTTTAGCAAAGGCGGAATCCAGCGTTCCCTGAAGTTTTTTCGGAACAAATTTTTCAAGCTTTTGGTTAATAAAGCTTTCCTTTTTATTTTTGCGTAATTCAAGGAAGCGGCGCTCCTTTTTCAAAAGCGCCGCCAGTTCTTTTTCGTATGGAGTCTTCTTTTTGAAGAAAATCATAAAATCAGCCTCCGTAAATCTCCTTCGAAGCCTGTTCAACGTCTGTAAGTCCACCGGAGATATTCTTAAGGGCCGGGTCGCCGTAATAGGTCAAAGTTCCGACTCCGTCGATATCCGCAAGAAGTTCGTCCTTTACGGAAAGCTCGGATGTTCCGGCCCCGCTTATTTTAACCTCGGCTTTTTTGCAGACAAGGCTTTTTGCGTCAATTGAACCGGCGCCCGCAAGTTCAAGTTCAAGAACTTCTGCCTTTCCGGAAAGATCCATTGAAGCCGCGCCCGCAACGTCGATTTCCACATGATCTGCGGCGATGTTATAAATATAAAGGGAGGCTCCGCCTTTTATATCAAGATCGATTTTTCGGGAAGCTTCGGCGTTCATTTCAATTTCGATTCCGCCGGAAACGTCAATTTCCTCAATGTTTGCAAAAACGGTTATTTCAAATTTTTTCGCAGAAAAATTTGTCTGTTTCGGAACGGAAATTTCAATCTCGCCGTCCCTGAAATAAACGCGGAAACCGTAGTCTTCCATATCGGAAGGATAGGTAGCTTCAACCCTTGTTTCTTCGGAAGGAACAATATAAATTTTAGCGTTTTTTGTATTGGTAAAGCTTATTTTTTCAAAATCCAGCTTTGTTGCGGTAAAACCGTCCGCAGGGAGGAACGCGTTTGATTTGAGTGTTCCGGTGAGTGCGGTCGGCTTTACTGCATCAACAACATTGTTGATGCCGCTTATATCAAAAGAACAGCCAACGAGCAAAAAAACGCATGAAATAAACAAAAATCCGGTTTTGAATATCTTTTTCAAAAGGTTGCCTCCTGTGTTTTATATAATTTTAAGTATTATAATCAGGCTTTAATTTCTTTCCAGAAGCTTTCGCCCGCGGTTTCGGAATCGGTTATTCCGAACATTTCAAGTATGGTTTTGGACTGGTCCGCATAGCATTTTCTGGTGCCGAGGTCTGTTCCGGCTTTGATTCCCGCACCGTAAACAAGAAGCGGAATATATTCGCGGGAATGGTCGGTGGAAGGGGTCGCAGGGTCACATCCATGGTCGGCGGTTATCATAAGAACGTCGTCATCGTTCATTTTTGCCATAAATCCGCCAAGCCATTCGTCAAATTCGGAAAGAGCGTTTGCATAGCCTTCCGCATCGTTTCTGTGACCATATACCATATCGAAATCGACAAGGTTTATGAAGCAAAGGCCTTCAAAATCTTTTTCGACAAGCTCATCGGTTTTTTCCATTCCGATTTTGTTGGGGCCGGTGCGGTGAGTTTCGGAAACGCCTTTTCCCGCAAAAATATCATAGATTTTTCCGACACCTATTGTTGCAAAGCCTTTTTCCATAAGAACATCAAGTGCGGTATCTTTCGGCGGAACAAGGGAAAAGTCATGGCGGTTGGAGGTACGGTAAAAATCCGGATATTCCCCTTTAAAAGGTCTTGCAATAACACGGCCGACGCCATGTTTTCCCTGAAGAAAAGCTCTGGATTTTTCACAGATATCATAAAGTTTTTCAAGGGGAATAACGTCTTCGTGCGCTGCAATCTGGAAAACGCTGTCAGCGGAAGTGTAAACAATGGGTTTTCCGGTTTCAACATGCTCTTTTCCAAAATCAGCGATAAGCTGGGTTCCGCTGTAAGGTTTGTTGCAAAGGACATCAAGGCCGGTGGCTTCTTTGAACATATCGATAACTTCCTGCGGAAAGCCTTCCGGATAGGTCGGGAAAGCCTGTTCGGAAACAAGTCCCGCAAGTTCCCAATGTCCGGTGGTGGTATCTTTGCCCTTGCTTACTTCGTTAAGGCGGCAGAAAGCACCAATGGGTTTTTCTGCTTTTTCAATGCAGGAAACGCCTTCGATGTTTCCAAGGCCAAGTTTTATCATATTCGGAATATTAAGTTTTCCGCTTTCTGCGCAGGCTTTAAGGGTGTTGCTTCCGACATCGCCGAAATCTGCCGCATCAGGAAGTTCGCCAACTCCGAAAGAATCCAGTACGATCCAAAAAACGCGTTTTGTTTTCATTTTGCTTCTCCTTTCTCAACGTCATCAAAGTCCTTTACGCCTTTTATGACTTTATAGCTTTCCGTTTTTTCGGGAAGCTTTTTCTCATTAAGTTTTTCTTCAAGGTGTTCTTTTGCAAATTTATAAATTACCGCAAAGGCGGGAACACCGATGAACATTCCGATAATTCCGAAAATTCCACCGCCGACAAGGATCGCGAACATTACCCAAAGGGCGGGAAGTCCGGTGCTGTCGCCGAGGATCTTCGGGCCTATTACGTTTCCGTCAAGCTGCTGAAGAACAAGAACAAAAATTGCAAACCAAAGTGCTTGCCAGGGGTCAACCATAAGAAGAATAAGAACGGAAGGAATTGCCCCAAGGAAAGGTCCGAAGAAAGGAATTACGTTGGTACAGCCAACGATAAAGCTTATCAGCATGGTAAATTCAAAACCGATAACACTCATTCCAAGGAAGCAAAGGATTCCGATTATAAGCGAATCAAGAAGTTTTCCATTGATAAAGCCGCTGAAAATTCTGTGGGATTCTCTTGCGATCCTTACAAGTTTTGCGGCGGTTTCTTTTTTAAGAATTGCATAAAGCGCCTTTTTAAGCTGGGCAATAAGGGTTTCCTTGCTGAACATCATATAAATCGAAAGGATTATCGCAATAAC
The DNA here is from genome assembly GCA_018110905.1 of Oscillospiraceae bacterium. Lineage (GTDB taxonomy): Bacteria > Bacillota > Clostridia > Oscillospirales > Ruminococcaceae > UMGS1668. The sequence goes on along the minus strand of JAGBAZ010000063.1, from coordinate 23,082 downwards.
AATATCGAAAACAACTCCGCCGATCTGTACGGAAAGGTTTGCGATGTTCGCAAGCTGGGGCAAAAGTTCTTCGCCGTATTCTTTGAGGAGAGTGGCGAAAACTTCGGAACTTATTTTAAATTCAAGGAAATAATCGATAAACGGAGCTTCAAAATTATAAGTTTCGGAAACATTTTTTACAAGAGATTGAAGGTTGGAAAGATAATGCGGAATATTATTGATAAGAACATTTATGCTCTTTGTTACGTCCGGCATTACTATATAGAAAAACGCGCTCAGAACAGCAATTGTCGCTATCCATGTGGCAATTATCGCAAGAACTCTTTTAAGAACTTTTCTTGGTTTTGTTTTTTCAACAAAGCCAAAATGTTTTTCAAAAAACATCAGCGGTCCGTTAAGAAGATAGGCAAAAATAATTCCGATTGTAAACGGGCGAAGAATATCAAGAGCAGTGCGCCAAAGCCCTTTTACTTCTTCGAAATTTTGAAGTACGAAATAAAACATAATTATTCCCGCACCCGCAGCAATATAGGAAAGGGTTTTTCGTGTCATTGACCGGGTCCATTCAAATTTCATTTTTCATTGCCCCTTTTGCATCTTTTCTTTATAATATCATATCTATATATGAAAATCCATTAAATATTTTTTAATATTGAATAATAAAAAACTTTTTATGCTTTAATTTCCTTTTGTTTTGTGATATATTTGAACCAAGGAAGGTGAAAACATGGAATTTCAGGCAGACATTATCCGGGCGATACAATCCGTTGCTTCCCCGGCTCTTGATTTTATTTTTGAAGCAATAACAATGCTCGGCGAAGATTTCTTTATAATCTTCGTTGCAACTTTTATATATTGGTGTTTCAATAAGGAAATGGGTTACTGGATGTGCTGGTGCCTTTCCCTCGGAAATCTTTTCGTAAGTTCACTTAAAGTTATGTTTGCCGTTGAACGCCCCATCGGAACCGAAGGTATAAGAACTTTGCGTGAACACACCGCACCCGGATATTCCTTCCCAAGCGGCCACACCCATGCTTCCGCAAACTTTTTCACCTCTATTGCAAGGGCTGTAAACCGCAAACGCTTCTGGACTCTTGCGATAATTATGCCGGCGCTGGTCGGTCTTTCAAGACTTTATCTCGGGGTACATTGGCCCATGGACGTTCTCGGCGGATATATAATCGGCCTTGGGCTTCCGCTTCTTCTCTGGCTTCTTTACCGCAGATATGCAATGCACAAAGCCATTATGTTCTTCATCAGCACCGTGGTTTTCGTTCCTTTCCTTTTCATCTATCCCGATGACACAAGCCTTTGGAAAAGCTTTGGTTTCGCCCTTGGCGTTGCAATCGGCGCTTTTATCGAAACAAAATTTATTCGTTTTGAAATCGACGACATTCCGGCGAAGAAAAAAGCCATTCGCTATGTCGGCGGAATCGTGCTCATCCTCATCGTTTATCTTCTTCCAAAGGCCTTGCTTCCGACCGGAGCAATTTTTTCCTTCATCCGTTATCTTTTGATTCCCGTTGCGGCAACCGCCCTTTGGCCCGCAATTTTCAAAAAATATAAATTCTGATTTAAAAAACCGGCGGACAAAATGTCCGCCGGTTTTTCGGAGATTTTTATGCGATATTATATGCTCAACAAACCGGGCGGCGTTGTGACAGCCGTTTCCGATGCCAAAGATAAAACGGTTATGGATTGCTTTCCGGAAGATATCCGCCCCGGGCTTTTTCCCGTAGGAAGGCTCGATAAAGATACGGAAGGACTTCTTATCATAACCGACGACGGCGATTTTGCTTTTCGTATGCTGAGGCCGGAATTCGGCATTACAAAGCGGTATTTCTTCCGCGCCTTCGGCGAAATTTCAGAAGAAAAAATTGAAAAACTAAAAAACGGCGGTACTCTTTACGGAAACGGCGAAGCCGCAAGACCGGCTTTTGTTGCGGATATTGCTTTGAGCACCGTTGAGCACGACGAGGCTTTCTTTCCGGAAAAAGACCGTGCTCATGCGATGAAGAATCCAAAAGGAAAGACGTTTTCCGGAATTATAACAGTTACCGAAGGCAAACGCCACGAAGTTAAACTTCTTCTCAAATCCATCGGCTGCAAAATTTTTCAGCTTAAGCGGCTGTCAATGGGAAGCTTCCTGCTCGATCCGGTGCTCAGACCCGGAGAATTCCGGGAATTCACTTCGGAGGAAGTTGAAATTGCGGAAGATTACAGAAAAATTTTTATTGATTTAACAAAAAAACAGCAGGCATAAAGCCTGCTGTTTTTTGTTTGTGTTTAAATTATTTGGACATATCGTAGATATATTTTACTGCGGGTTTGCTTCCGTCGGAAAGTCCTTCAAAGGTTGCCTGGGCTTCTTCCATTGCAATAAGTTCGCCGTATTTTTCAACGTTGATTTTTCCTTCGCTCATAAGCTTGATGACGTCTTCAAATTCCGGAACGGTGAACATTACACTGCCGTGGATATGCAGTTCGTTGTTGATGATTGCCATTGCATCATATTTGAAGCCGGGACCGTATGCAAGAATTGCGTGCTGGCCGCCGCGTTTAAGGCTGTAAAGGGCAAGAGTTGCCGCTGCGGGATGTCCACTGCATTCAACGGAAATATCGTAGCCTTCCGGAACTTTTGCTTTGATTTTTTCTTCAATTTCGGGATCTGCGGCATTGAAAACTTCATCAACAAAATCCGCTTCTTCCGCAATTTTTATTCTTCCGGGGTTTGCTTCGGTAAGAGCGATATATTTTGCTCCCTTTGCTTTTGCCGCAGCCGCTGCAAAAAGGCCGATCGCGCCGCCGCCGGTTATAAGAACATTGGAATTTTCGTTAACTCCGCACATATTTACCGCATGCATGGAAATGCAGACGGGTTCGATCATTGCGGCCTGCTTAAGGCTTATATTTTCCGGAAGTTTTCTGATGAAATCGTTGCGTACTTTGCAATATTCGGCATATCCGCCGTCAACTCCGCCTACGCCGGGTGCTTCCGCAAAGCCCATTGCACAAAGTTCGGAACGGCCGCTGTTGCAATATTCGCAATCTCCGCAGGGAGAAACGTCCATCGCTACAACTCTGTCACCGACTTCAAAACCGGAACCGGGAAGAGTTTCTTCGATTACACCGGCGAATTCATGTCCGATAATATAGCCGGGACGAAGAATAAATCCGGTCTGGAAAAACATATGAAGATCGCTTCCGCAAATTCCCGCATGGGTAACCTTTATTACGGAAAATCTTTCGTCGGCAACCGGTTTTTCTTTTTCAACAAGTTCAATCTGTCTTAAACCTTTGATTTCAAGTGCTTTCATCAGAAAATCTCCTTTACTTGTTTATTATTTAACTACATTATACTTGCGATTTTCGAAAAAGTTAAGTATAATTTGATTATATAAGTATTTTAACGAGCTTTTTTGAAAATAAAGTAATTTAAAAGGTGTAAAAAATGAAACAGGATAAAAGATATATAAAAACAGAAAAACTTATTCATAATGCCTTTTTTGAGCTTTTGAAAGATGAAAGTTACAACAGCATAACTGTTGAAAAAATCTGTGAAAAAGCTTTTATCGGAAAAAATACGTTTTATTCGCATTATAAGAATAAAGACGATTTTTTGTTTTGTATAATCAACCGGTTTTCCAAGGATTATATGACCGACCTTGAAAACTGCGTTTCTCTTGATGTTCATAACGACCGTTCCGTTGAAGTTTTTATCGAAAGTTTCTTTTCTTCCGTTAAAAATCATGTGAACGAATATTCTCTTTTGATGAAAAACGACAGCCAGATTAATTTTTCCGAACGTCTTCTTGTTTCCGGAAGAAATTTTTTCATCGAACACCTTGAAAAAATTTCCGGTTCAAAAATAACGGATATAAAAAGTATTCTCCTTATGGATTCCCTTGCTTCGGCAATTCTTCGGCTTCAAAGAGGATACGTGCTTCATCAGAATGAAGTTTCTTTCGATGAAATTGTCGAACTTGCAAAAAAATCTTATAAAGACGTTGTAAAACAAATCAATTCATTTTAAAAGAAAAACCGGCAGGGCAAAAGCCCTGCCGGTTTTTGATAAAAACTGAAAGTTATTATAAGGAGTACCGTTTTTTAAAGAATGTGAATGCCTTCCGCTTCGCATTCTGCAACCATTTCTTCGGACCAGATGGAAGATTGGACTTCGCCGATGTGGCGTTTTCCCAAAAGAAGCATGCAGATTCGGGATTGGCCCAAACCGCCGCCCATGGTCTGAGGAAGTTCGTTGCTGAGAAGAGCTTTGTGGAAAGGAAGTTTGGCTCTTTCGGTGCAGCCGGAAATCTGAAGCTGGGCGTCAAGCGCCTTTGCGTCAACGCGGATTCCCATGGAAGAAATTTCAAAAGCTCTTTCAAGAACCGGGTTCCAGACAAGAATATCGCCGTTGAGCATCCAGTCATCATAGTCCGGAGCTCTTCCGTCGTGAGGTTTTCCGCTTTTTAGCGGAAGACCGATCTGCATAAGGAAAACCGCTCCGAATTTTTCGCAGACTGCATCTTCTCTTTCTTTTGGAGATTTTCCGGGATACATATCCTCAAGTTCCTGGGTGGAAACAAAGGTTATTTCTTCCGGAAGGAAGGGACGGAAACCGGGAAATCTTCCGCAAAGTTTGAACTGGGTTTCCCGAAGGGCTTCGTAAATATCCTTTACCGCATTTTTAAGGGTGTGGAGGTTGCGCTCTTCCGGATTGATAACTTTTTCCCAGTCCCACTGGTCAACGTAAATTGAATGGAGTTCATCAAGGGTTTCGTCCCGGCGGATAGCGTTCATATCGGTGTAAAGACCGGTTCCGATGGTAAAACCGTATTTTTTAAGGGCAAAGCGTTTCCACTTTGCAAGTGATTGGACTATCTGCACCTTTCTTTTGTCGATATCAAGGATATCGAATTCAACCGGGCGTTCAACGCCGCTTAAGTTGTCGTTAAGACCGGTTTCCGGAAAGACAAAGAGCGGAGCGGAAACACGGGTTAGGTTAAGGGCATCCGCAAGTTCACGCTCAAAGCTGTCTTTAATGAATTTGATTGCAACTTCTGTTTCAAGAATATTGAAATTTCCGAACATTGCCTCTCTTTCTTCCTTTGTCACGGAAAAACCCTCCTTCTTTACAAAATCATGTTTAATATTTTAACACATTAAAGCGACATAATCAATGATTTTTTTGATGCAAAAGAAAAATGTTTTGCAGCATATTGATTACAAATAAAAAAAGGCGGTTTTCAAAATGAAAACCGCCTTTTTATTTTATCAATCTATTTTTATAATTCTTCCTTCTTTTCTGGGCTTTTCTGCGGGTGCTTCCGCTTCAAAACCGAGAATGCAGTTTCCGATTCCGATAAGGTTTTCCGGAAGACCCCATTTTTTAAGAAGTTCTTTTCCGATCGGAAGTTCAAAAGTCTGTTTTGCCCTGTGGATCCAGCAGGAACCAAGACCGAGGGCATGGGCAGCGTTCATAAGATTTCCCATAACAAGGCTTCCGTCCTCAAGATAGGTCGGGTCCGGTGCGGCAAGAACAACGATTACGCAGGGCGCTCCGTAAAAGGGGTCGCCCTCTCTGCCGATAACTTCGCCGTTGATTTTTGAAAGAAGGTCGCGGGTTTCCTTATCGCGGACCGCAACAAGATAGGTGCTCTGGCGGTTCATTCCGCTTGCAGCGAAAGTTCCGGCTTCAAGAACCTTATCGAGAAGTTCGTCCGGAACCTGTTTTTCGGTATAATTTCTGCAGCTTCTTCTGGTAAGAAGGTTTTCCATAGCTTCCATAAAATTTCTCCTTTCATTATAAAGCTCCCTTGTGTAAAGGGAGCTGTCGCCGAAGGCGACTGAGGGATTGTAACTCGGTTTTATCTGTCGGCGGGCGGATAATATCCGCCCCTACGGTTTTCTATGAAATTTAATCAAAAAAAGGCGGAGCAAAGCTCCGCCTTTAACTTTATCAGCTTCTGAGTTCAGCGCCGATGTTTGCAAGTTCTTTAAGAACTTTGTTTACTGCTCTGTCGCATTCCTCAACGGTAAGAGTGCGGTCTGCCGCACGAAGAGTCATGGTGTAAGCAACGCTCTTTTTGCCTTCGGCAATGGAAGAACCTTTGTAAACGTCGAAAAGTTCAACCTTTTCAAGAAGTTTTCCTGCGCCTGCGCGAATTGCTTTTTCAAGAGATGCTGCGGGAAGTTCATCGTCGCAGATGATTGCAAGGTCGCGGGTGGAAGCAGGGAACTTGGGAGTGGGTTTGAATTTCTTTTCAACGATTCTTGCGTCGAAGATATCCGCGATATCAAGAGTTGCAACGTAAGCGCGGGTTCCGATTCCGTAGTTATCGAGAACAGCCGGAGCAATTTCGCCGATTTCGCCGATTTTCTTTTCGCCGATGGAGATGTCTGCGCATCTTCCGCGGTGGAAAGTGGGGTTCTCTTTGTTTGCGGTAAATTCAACGCCGTAAACGCCGAGTTTGTCGAGAGCTTCGAGGATAATTCCCTTCATTGTAAAGAAATCTTCTTTTTCGCCGTAGGAACCAATCACTGCAACGCCTCTTTCTTCCGGAAGAATGTCGGCGGATTCTGCGGGAAGATAGATGGTTCCGAGTTCGAAGAAACGACCGGCAACGTTGCGGTTGTTATAGTTTCTTGCAACAACTTCGAGCATGGAGGGAACACAGGTAGTTCTCATAACGGAAGTATCTTCGCCAAGGGGGTTGGTGATAACAACGCTTCTGCGAAGACCGGAATCTTCCGGAAGGCCGATTTTATCGTAATATTTGGGGCTGATGAAGGAATAGGTCTGTACTTCATAGCAGCCGTTTGCCATAAGAAGGCGGGAAAGTTTTTTCTCGAACTGCTGGCGAAGGGTAAGAGCACCCTGGGAAGCGCCCTGAACAGCGGTGTTCGGGATTACGTCATAACCGTAGAATCTTGCGATTTCTTCGGCGATGTCAGCTTTGTGGCGGGTATCTCCTGCGCGGAAGGAAGGAACGGTGATTACGCCGTTTTCAACTTTATAGCCGATTTTTTCAAGAATCTCGACCATTTTTTCTGCTTCAAGGTTGATTCCGAGGAATCTGTTAATCCAATCGGGGCAGAATTCAACGGTATAAGGTTCGTCGCCTTCGTTATCGATATCGATATATCCGCCGATAACTTCGCCTGCGCCGAGCATTTCAACAAGCTGGCAGGCGCGGTTGACTGCTTCCATGCACATTCTGGAATCAAGGTTTTTCTCAAAACGACCGGAAGATTCGGTTCTCATTCCGAGTTTTTTTGCGGTGGTTCTTACGGAAGAACCGAGGAAGGAAGCGGATTCGAAAACGACCATGTTGGTGTCGTCCTGGATACCGCTGTATTCGCCGCCCATAACGCCTGCTACGCAGGAGGGTTTTTCGGCGTCGCAGATGCAGAGCATTTCGGGAGAAAGCTTTCTTTCAACGCCGTCAAGGGTGGTGATGCTTTCGCCTTCTTCTGCGTTTCTTACAACGATTTTGTTGCCCGCAAGATATTTATAGTCGAAAGCATGCATGGGCTGGCCATACTCAAGCATTACGTAGTTTGTGATATCAACAAGGTTGTTGATGGGGCGAACGCCGCTTGCGCGGAGTCTTTCTCTCATCCATCTGGGGGAGGGAGCAACCTTGATGTTTTTGATCATTCTTGCAACGTAACGGCGGCAAAGGGTGGGGTTCTTGACTTCGACGGAGAGAAGATCGTTGATGTCGCCGGTTTCGTTTTCGATTTTAACTTCGGGCATGTGGAGTTCCTTGCCGAAAGTTGCGGCAGCTTCTCTTGCAAGACCGAGAACGGAAAGGCAGTCAGGGCGGTTGGAAGTGATTTCAAATTCAACGCAGACGTCGTTAAGACCGAGAGCGGTTCTGATATCGTCGCCGGGTTTGCAGTCTTCTTTGATATCCATAATGCCGTCTTCGATTGCATAGGGGAAATCGTGAACGGTTACGCCGAGTTCGGAAACGGAGCACATCATTCCGTTGGAAGGAACGCCGCGGAGTTTGCCTTTTTTGATTTTGACGCCGCCCGCAAGGGTGGAGTTATCGAGAGCGGCGGGAACCATCATTCCTTCATAAACGTTCTGTGCGGCGGTTACGATCTGAACGGGTTCTTCGCGGCCGATATCGATCTGGCAGATCTGGAGTTTATCGGCATCGGGGTGTTTTTCAATTTTAAGAATTTTACCGACAACAACGTTGGAAATATAGTCGGCTTCTTCATTATAGCATTCGACTTTGGAGCCGGACATGGTCATTGCGTCACAGAACTGTTTGGGGGTGACGCCGGTTTCAACATAGTCCGCAAGCCATCTGAGAGATAAATCCATTGTTTAACCTTCTTTACATTATTTCTGCCTCCCTTGTCAAAGGGAGGTGTCATCGGAGCGCAGCGACGATGACGGAGGGATTCTTTTTAAAATTTCGGGATATGTAATGAATCCCCTCGCCACTTCGTGGCCCTCTCCCTTTTAACAAGGGGCGCTTTGTTTTTCACCGCCGGGAATATATTTTCTTACGGCTTCGGGAATTTTTTCAACAGGAATGATTTCCGGTTCCGGATCGGGACCGATTTCACCGTTTATTGCTTCTTCGATAGTTGCGGAAAGGGTAAGTCCGTCAACGGCAAGTCCCTGATAAACGGTCGGAAGAATAAGATTTGCCTGGAAGCAAAGCTTGAAAAGATAGGTGATGTTGTCAGCCTGGCTTTTTGCTTCGGGATAATCTTCATCTTTTATTGCTTTTGCAAGCTTTGCAGCTCTGTCGCGGAGTTCGACGGAATATTCGCGCTCCTGAAGATCAAAGAAAAGCTTGCGGTAAATGTTAAGAGTTCTTGCCTGGAAACGGAGGGTAAGCTCGGAAAGTTCTTTTCTGGTGGTCATTTCAAAGCTCCTCCTTTAATTAAAACTGGTCAAGGAAACGAAGGTCGTTTTCATAAAGAAGACGAAGGTCGTTGATTGCGAATCTTCTCATAACGATACGTTCAAGACCGATTCCAAATGCAAAACCGCTGTATTCTTCAGGGTCTATGTTGCAGTTGGAAAGAACTTTCGGATGAACCATTCCGCAGCCGAGAATTTCGATCCAGCCTTCGTTTTTGCACATCGGGCAGCCTTCGCCGTGGCAGTTGAAGCACTGGATATCCATTTCAGCGGAAGGTTCGGTGAAGGGGAAGTGGTGCGGACGGAAACGAACAACGGAATCTTCGCCGTAAAGACGTTTGATGAAGATTTCAAGAGTTCCCTTGAGGTCAGCCATGGTGATGCCTCTATCGACAACAAGTCCCTCGATCTGGTGGAAAAGAGGGGAATGGGTTGCGTCAACAGCATCGGAACGATATACGCGGCCGGGTGCGATGATGCGGATAGGCGGCTGCTGTTTTTCCATAACACGGACCTGAACAGGGGAGGTCTGGGTTCTGAGAAGAACGTTTTCGGTGATATAGAAAGTATCCTGAGTATCTCTTGCGGGGTGGTCTTTCGGAAGGTTAAGTGCTTCGAAGTTATAATAATCGGTTTCAACTTCGGGACCTTCCGCAATGGAAAAGCCCATTCCGAGGAAGATATCCTCAACTTCGTTGAGAACGATGTTGAGCGGGTGTTCCTTACCGGTGGGGCAGGGGGTTCCCGGAAGGGTTACATCAATGGTTTCGGAAGCAAGCTTCTTTTCAAGAAGATGCTGATGAATGTGTTCTGCGGCCTCGGCAAGGTCGTTTTCAATTTCGGCGCGGACCTGGTTTGCAAGCTGGCCGATAACGGGTCTTTCCTCTGCGGAAAGTTTTCCCATCTGTTTGAGAATGGCGGTGAGCTCGCCTTTTTTGCCAAGATAGCGGATACGAAGTTCTTCAAGTGCTTTGGGATCTTCGCAAAGCTCAAGAGCTTTTTTTGCCTCAAGGCGGATCTGTTCAAGCTGCTCTTTCAAAATTTTTCAACTCCATTTATTTTGATTTTTGTTTATGACGTTTTGCTGGTTTTGCGGATAAAAACGGATATAAAAAAAGCTCCGCCCCAAGCCGCAAATTTGGGACGAAGACTCATAAACTGAAAAAGGTTCTCCGCGGTACCACCCGCATTCCCGATGAAAAAACACCGGGCACTTTAAAATTGCTTTTAACGGAGCAACCCGTTTTTGCCTAATCGAAAAAATTCTTTCAGCAAAACCGCTCGCGGGTGAACTTCGAGAAAAATTTTATCCGCAGAAAAACTTTCAGCCCAATGGTTTTTCCTCTCTTTTCGGAAAAATAAAACCTACTCTCCCGGTCAATGCGTTATATATATTAACAACAAAAGAGATAATAACATAATTAAAAGCAATTTTCAAGCCCTTTTTCGATTGAAAAATACAAACGGAGTGGTATAATGGATAAAAAGCCATAAGCCTCTCTTACAAAAGAAAGGTGGATTCGCCGTTTGCGGCGAAGGCGGAGGATTTTTTGTAAAAGAATCCCCTCGCCACTTCGTGGCCCTCTCCCCTTTAACGAGGGGCGCCAATAAGGAGGTACTCCATGAAAATTCTTACAGTTGAACAGATGAAAACCGAAGAACGCCTTTCGGACGAAATGGGCGTGACATATCAGCGCCTTATGGAAAACGCCGGCTGTGCCGCGGCGGCTTTCATCAGAAAAACCATTCTTAACGTTGCCGGAAGAAATTTTATGATTTTTTGCGGAAGCGGAAACAACGGCGGCGACGGATTGGTCGTTGCCAGGAAGCTTTTTGAAGAAGGCGCAAACGTAATAGTCGTTCTCTGCGGCGGAATCCCCAGAAGCGACGAAGCAGAATATATGTATAACTGCGTTATCCAGGCGGGAATAACCATGCTGGATTTTGTACTCGACCGCAAAAAAGTCGATGAATTTCTCGGCGGAGCGGATATCATAATAGATGCCCTTTTCGGAACCGGATTTTCCGGAGAGTTCCGGGCGCCCTATGACGAAATTGCGGAAATGATAAATTCCGATATCGCGGTAAAAATTTCCCTCGATATCCCAAGCGGAGTCAATGCAGAAACGGGTCTTTGCGCGGAAAATTCCATAAAAGCAAACTTTACCGTTGCTTTCGAAGCAGCAAAACCCGGCCATCTTCTTCTTCCCGGAAAAGAGTTTTGCGGACAGACGGAAGTTGTTGATATCGGAATTCCTCACGAAGTTCGGGCGCAGGTCGCGCGGAACTGCTTCCTCACAAGCGAAGAAATGGTTTTTTCTTCAATTCGAAGAAGACCGCGTTTTTCAAACAAGGGCACCTTCGGAAAACTCCTTTGCATAACCGGTTCCGCGAATTTTCCCGGTGCGGCGGCACTTTCTGCCCTTTCCGCAATGAGAGCCGGAGCGGGCATCACGACCGTTGCTTCCACCGAAAAAGTTGTTTCCATGATTGCCGGAAGAATTCCGGAAGCCACATTCCTTTCTCTTCCGGAAAACGAAGACGGAACTATTTCCGCTTCGGCAAAAGAAAAGATTCTTCCGTTCCTCGAAAACGTCGATGCGGTTCTGATCGGCTGCGGTCTCGGAAGAGGAAAAGATATTGGAGAAATAGTTGAATTTGTTCTTGAAAACGCAAACTGCACCGTTGTTCTTGATGCGGACGGGCTGAACTGTATTTCAGAAAAACCTGAAGTTCTCAAAAAAGCAAAACAGATTCCGATAATTACCCCGCACATGGGTGAAATGGCAAGGTTTTGCGGAATTTCGATTCCGGAAACGGTTGAAAAACGAACTGAAATCGCCCTTAAAACCGCAAAGGAATTTGATGCAATTGTTGTGCTGAAAGATTCCACAACCATTATTGCGGAACCCGGCGGAGATGTTTATTTCAATTCCACCGGAAACCCCGGACTTTCCAAAGGAGGAAGCGGCGATTGCCTTGCGGGAATGATTGCTTCCTTTGCCGCCCAGGGTTATATCGAAACTTCCTGCGCGGTCTGCGGTGTTTATCTTCACGGACTTGCGGCGGACAAAGCGGCAAAGGAACTTTCTGAATACGGAATGCTCCCAAGCGATATCCCGAATTATCTTTGCAAAATTTTTGCTGAAAAAGGACTTTGATGAATAAAAACCTCCCCAAGCGGATATAAATTATTCCGTGAAGGGAGGTCTTTTTTGTGAAGAAAATAATTTTATTACTTGTGATTATCTTTGTGCTTTGCGGGTGCTCAAAATCGGTTTCCGTAACTCCGCAGGAAGTTGCAGAAAAATATAAACAGAATTTTTCCTCCTCGGTTATTGCGGTTTTCGGGGACAACCGGGCAGAAATGGAAGCTTCAAAAAACGGCATGAGCATCAGTGTTTCTGTCAATTTTCCGGCGGAACTTTCCGGAATGGGAATTGAAATTTTTGATGAGCACGCAAAGATAATTTATGAAGGAATGGAACAGGAAATCAAAAAAGATTCTCTTCCGGAAGGAACGCCTTTTTTGCTTCTGGAAGAACTTTTCGACGAACTTTCCGACCCGGATGAATTCACCTTGAGCACGGAAAATGAAAACATCATCGCAAAAGGCGAAGGCTTTTCCGCGGTTCTTTCGCCGGAAGATTTTTCGCTCGTCAGCGCGAAATTTCCGCTTTTTGAAACGGAGTTTACGTTTTCCGATTTTGTATTCAAATCCGCCGAATAAAATTTTTTTGAAAATTTTTCAAAAAAACGCTTGCAATTTTTGAAATGATATGATATTATAACCCTTGCTCAGCTATGGACGGTTAGCTCAGCTGGTAGAGCTTCCGCTTGACGTGCGGAAGGTCACAGGTTCGAGTCCTGTACCGTCCACCATATATGAAGAATCCGAACTTTTTTCCGATTGGAAAGACGTTCGGATTTTTTGTTTATATCAAAGACGTTGGTTTTTGATATTTTACTGAACGATATAAAATGCCAGGAACCCCCTGTGCTTCGAATAAGCACAGGGGGTTCCTGGTTTTTATGGAAAAGGAGAGAAACCCTCGCGGGTTATTTCTCCGCAAGGCTGTTTTTTGCCTGGGCGAGCATGAGCTTTATTCTGTTCAGCTGGTTTACTTCCGAAGCCCCGGGGTCATAATCAACGGCAACAATATTTGCCTGCGGATAAGTTTTTTTCAAAGCTTTTATAACGCCTTTTCCCACAACATGGTTCGGAAGACAGGCAAAAGGCTGTACTTTGTTTTGCGTCGCGCTGTGTCTTTGCCTTGAGCAAAAGCTATTCGATCATCAATTAGCTTTTGCTTAACATCGGAATATGTTTTTCCGTAAACATACGCATACTTGGTCTTGCCGTCAGCAAGATGTCCCTTGATATAACGGCCTTCCCAACGGCCATCTTTTCTTCTGTAGATGTTTTCGCCTTTTTTTGGCATATCAGATACTCCTCTCAAATGACCATTGCTGACGGCGACTATGACGGCGTTGAGAGCAGACAATTATAGCTCTATTGACAGTAGCTCCCCATTCACATTCCCTTATCGTAAAGATAAAAATTTACCCGCATTTAAAGCGCGACATATTGACAAATCCGACAACAATTTATAGAATTATAGTAATCAGTTTTGTCGATTTTTGGATTCTTAAAGTTAGATATTTCACGAAAAAAGGAGAAGTTTTGAATGGGCAACTCGATTGAAAATAAAACTCTGAATAAAGAAAATTTGCTTAAAATTATGACGGACAATTTGCCTGCGTTAAGAGCGAAGCTCGGCTTGTCCCAAGATGAGGTCAGCAATATTATAGGCATTTCGAGACAGACATACTGTGCCATCGAGACTCAGAAACGGAAAATGTCTTGGAACAACTTTATTTCTTTATTATTCCTCTTTTGGTACAACGAAAAAACGCAGGTGTTGGTTAGTGCGATTGATGTGTTCCCCGAAGAATTGCAGACCACTTTGAGTTGTGGCAATCAAGGGGATCCCGTTTTAAAGTAAAGGCAGAAGATAAGGAGGAGCCAAAATGAAAGCAGGTCAACCAAATTTCATTGAACGATACTTTGAAATACGTTCATCTGGATCAACTATTAGAACTGAAATACTTGCCGGATTAACGACGTTCTTTGCAATGTCATATATCCTTTTCATCAACCCAAGTGTTCTTGCCAAAGCAGGAATGGAATGGGGCGCGGTTTTCCTCGCCACGATTATTGCTTCGGTAATAGGTACATTGGTAATGGGACTTGTTGCCAATGTGCCCTACGCCCAGGCTCCCGGCATGGGAACAGGCGCATTCTTTACATATACCGTTTGCTTCGGACTTGGATTTACTTGGCAGCAAGCACTTTCCATTGTGTTTATATGCGGAATAATCAATATTCTCATTACCGTAACCAAGGCGCGGAAAATGATTATTCGCTCCATTCCCATAAGCTTGCAGAATGCAATCGGTGGAGGAATCGGTTTGTTTGTAGCATACATCGGCTTTTTGAACGTCGGATTTATTGATTTTTCATCCGGTGTACCGGCAATCGCAACATTCAACACGCCCGTAATTTGGGTGTTTATGATAGGATTGCTACTTTCTATTGCTTTGACGCTGATGAATGTTAAGGGTGCTTTATTTATCGCAATTATCGCCACGACACTTATCGGTATCCCATTCGGTGTAACGAATTTTGGAGAAACGGTGAGTCTTTCGGAGGCTTGTCAGGCTTTGCCAACGACCTTCCTTGCGATTTTTAGAGAGGGTGGCATTCTGAGTTTATTTACCGATGTTAGTAGACTTCCTCTTACTCTTGTTGTCATATTTGCGTTTAGCATAATGGATACTTTTGACACGATAGGAACATTTATTGGAACGGGTATCCGCGCGGGTATATTCAATTTGGAGGACGAACTGACCGCCGGAGACGGAAAGGGCTTCAAAACCCGTTTTGATAAAGCACTCTTTGCCGATGCAACGGCAACCTCAATAGGCGCGTTGATCGGAACATCAAATACCACGACATTCGTAGAAAGTGCAGCAGGAATCGGAGCGGGAGGACGCACGGGCTTTGCATCCGTTATCACTTCTCTCTGCTTTATCCTATCAGCTTTTTTCAGCACCTTCGTAAGTGCTGTACCTGCTGCAGCAACCGCTCCAGTGCTCGTGCTTGTAGGAATCATGATGGCCTCGTCATTTAAGGATATCGATTGGAGCAGCCTTGACGAGTCCATCCCCGCCTTCTTCACCGGGATATTTATGTGTCTGTGCTACAACATCTCTAACGGTATGGCGTTTGGATTTATCACCTACTGTATCGTTAAGATCTGCCGCAAGAAAATCAAAGAAATACACCCCATCGTTTGGATTTGCACAGTGCTTTTCATTTTGAACTTCATACTGTTTGCGTTCATATAAACAGATAATCAAAAAATAGTTTTTAAGGAGAATGCGAAAATGACCATTGAAAAGACTCTTAACGGTACCGAGCTTACCATCAACCTGATTGGCAGACTTGACACTACCACCGCACCTAAACTTGAGGCGGAACTGAAACACAGTATTTCGGGCATTAAAAAACTCGTGCTGGATTTTTCGGCTCTTGAGTACCTTTCTTCAGCAGGACTCCGAGTACTTCTTGCCGCACAGAAGGTAATGAACAAACAGGGCGAAATGATTATCAGGAACGTGAACGAAACCATTGCAGATATTTTTGAGATCACCGGTTTCTGCGATGTTCTTACCATAGAGTAATCCCATGAGCAGCAAGGATAAAAATGAAATCCTTGAACAGGCTTTGTTCGAGGAAAACGAAAAAAATGCCAATCATTACACTGTAAGGTGCTTGATGTTCGCCGCTGCTGTAACAGTCTTGATATGGATACTGAATCTTTTGGATTTCTTTATCGTTGATGATGCGTTGATGAATCTGGTTATGCCGATCAGCATCGTGCTGTTACTAATCCCTTTGCTTCTTGAACGGTTTGCAAAAATTCCAAGTAATATCCTTCGCTACATACTATTTCTGTTTTTCGTTCTCGTGATCGCAATGATGGCGGTGGCTATGCCGAGGCACTTGGTTTTGGCGTGGGCTTGTCCCGTTATACTTGCCTGTCATTATTACTCACCGAAATTTGCCCGTTTTGCCTTGATAGCAACGCTTGTTATGATGCTTGCATCGCTTTACGGAGGCATCGTGTTTGGAGAATGGGACAAAAATATATTGGGAAACTATATTGAAGAATATGATAATCTTTCCGGAAGGCTTGAGTATCTTAGCGGTAAAGGAAACAGCGTTTATCTGCATGCATTCGAGTTCTATTATTTACCGAGAGCAAGCATCCTGTGCGTCGTTTATCTTATATGCATCACGCTTTCCAAAAGAACGCACGGACTTCTTATCAAACAAGGCGAGGCAGCCCGTGAGACCGAAAGAATCTCCACAGAGCTGAATGTTGCACATCACATCCAAACCTCAATGCTTCCAAGCACTTTTCCTGCTTTTCCCGGGCACGACGAATTTGATATTTTTGCAAATATGGCTCCCGCAAAAGAGGTTGGAGGCGACTTCTACGATTTCTATCTCATAGATGAAGAAAACCTTGCGTTTTTGATTGCGGATGTTTCGGGCAAGGGCATTCCTGCCGCAATGTTTATGATGCAATCCAAAACCATACTGAAAAGCCTTGCGGAGTCGGGAATGGGTGTTGAGCAGGTATTCACTCTGGCAAACAAAAAACTCTGTGAAGGTAATGACGCCAATATGTTTGTCACCGCTTGGATGGGTATTCTCAATACAGCTACCGGTATGGTAACGTTTGCCAACGCCGGACATAATCCTCCGCTGGTGAAACACGCAGACGGTACGTTTGAGTATCTCAAAACTCATGCGGGATTTGTGCTCGCGGGTATGGAAGGCATTCGTTACCGTAAAAATGAGCTTCAGCTTGAACCTGGAGACATCATTTATCTTTATACCGACGGAGTTACCGAAGCGACAAATCTTGACAACCGGCTGTATGGAGAAGATCGTTTGCACACACTTCTTGAGAAACATCTTAATTCTGATGCGCAAACGATTTGTGACGATGTAAAGCGTGACGTTGATTCATTTGTGGGCGATGCTCTGCAGTTTGATGATATTACAATGCTTTGCTTAAAATATAACGGGCAGGAGAAAAACACATGAAAGAACTAACGATTGCGGCAACAGTTGAAAATATTGAGACCGTTACGGAGTTTGTCAATGCACAGTTGGAGTTAACGGATTGCCCCATCAGAGCTCAGATGCAGATTGATATTGCTATTGACGAGCTTTTCGGAAACATTGCTCATTACGCTTATAATCCCGAGGTTGGAAACGCAACCGTTCGGGTTGAGGTAAGTGAGGATCCGTTGGCTGTTATTGTTACTTTTATTGATAACGGTATTCCGTATGATCCGCTCAGAAAGGATGATCCGGATATTACGCTTTCCGCAGAAGAAAGAGAAATCGGCGGGCTCGGCATCTATCTGGTAAAAAAGAGCATGGATGAAATATCCTACGAATACAAAAACGGTCAAAATATTTTGAAGATTAAAAAGAACATCTGAGAAGACAGCCTCGTTTTGAAATTGATATTAAAAGGAAAGTCGGATCAGTATCAGAAGTTTGCAGCATTCACAAGTTCTCAATTCGCAAAGTATATGATTGAAAACTGTCTGCCATGTTAAGGGAAGCAAAACAGGGTGCTGCAAAAGCGGAATAAACAATCAAAAGTGAGTGGCGAATAATATGAATGAACAGTTATTTAGAAAAAAGAGCATAGATCGGGTTTCTTCCCCGGAACAGCTAAATGAGTATATCCGCGTGTCCAATCCCGGGATATGGATGGTGCTGGCTGCAATCATATTTCTGCTTGTCGGTGCTATCGTTTGGGGTGTTGTCGGAACTTTGGATACAACACTGTCTGCCGTTGCTGTTGCAGAAAACGGCGAAGCGACAATTTATGTTAAAGAGGCGGATGCCGGTTCGATTGAGAGCGGTATGACTGTTCGCATCGGTGATAAGGAAGGAACCGTCACCGAGATTGCTGCATCTCCCGTGGTTGTTGATGCTACGTTTACCGATTACACGCTTCATGTTGGAAATCTTGTAAGCGGAGAATGGGTATTTGCCATAAAAGTCAGTGGTGAATTTGCTGATGGCGTACATAATGCCGAAATTGTGATAGATAGTGTTTCTCCTATATCCTTTGTTTTGAATTGAGGTGACGGATATGGGCAAAACTACAAAATCTATCAGGCAGCCCATAACAAAAGGCGCAGCAAAAGTCCCCGTTGTGATGCAGATGGAGGCGCTGGAATGCGGTGCAGCATCACTGACAATGATTCTCGCCTATTATGGGAAATGGATTCCTCTTGAGCAGGTACGCGCAGATTGCGGCGTATCAAGAGACGGATCCAATGCAAAAAACGTATTAAAAGCCGCAAGAAGTTACGGACTTGTGGCAAAGGGTTACCGCTACGAACCGGAAGATTTGAAAACAAACGGAAAATTTCCCTGCATCATTCACTGGAACTTCAATCACTTTCTTGTGCTTGACGGATTCAAGGGGAACAAAGCAGTGCTGAACGATCCCGCAAAGGGCTGTTACACCGTACCGATGGAGACTTTTGACAAATCCTTTACCGGTATTTGTTTAATGTTCGAGCCATCCGAAACTTTTGAGCCGAGCGGCAAGCCCAAAAGTATGCTTTCATTTGCCAAAGCAAAGATGAAGGGTGCGGGAGTTGCGGTTGCATTTACGATTATTACAACAGTAATCGCTTCGCTCATCGGAATTATTGAGCCCGCATTTTCCCGTATCTTTATTGACAGATTGCTGACGGGCCAAAACCCCGATTGGTTTATACCGTTTATTTGGGCACTCGCGGCGCTTTCAGTTATCGAAATCATTATAACGTTTATACAGGCAGTATTTGCGGCAAGAATCAACGCAAAGATTGCTGCCGTCGGAAGCGCCACCTTCATGTGGAAGGTGCTCCGAATGCCCATGGAGTTCTTCTCGCAAAGGATGGTCGGAGATATTCAACAAAGAAAAGGCTCCAACGCTTCTGTAGCTTCAAGCCTCGTGAACACCTTTGCTCCCCTGGTTATAGAAGCGTGCATGATGGTGTTTTATTTGGTTGTTATGATTCGATACAGTGTGCTTTTGACGTTGATCGGAGTAACTTCCATCATTATAAATATGTTTGTATCTCGCTTCATTTCAAAGAAAAGAGTCAATATTACCCGTGTTTCAATGCGCGACGCAGGTAAACTCGCAGGAGCAACCGTTGCCGGTATTGAAATGATTGAGACAATCAAGGCATCGGGAGCTGAAAACGGCTTCTTTGAAAAATGGGCAGGCTACCAGGCAAGCGTGAATACCCAAAAGGTGAAATTTGCAAAGCTCAACCAGTATCTCGGTATGATACCACAGTTGGTATCTTCTCTTGCAAACACGGCTGTATTGGTTATCGGCGTATATTTGACCATACAGGGACAGTTTACCATCGGTATGGTTATGGCGTTTCAAGGCTTCCTCGGCTCCTTCCTCGCCCCCGCACAAACGCTGATTTCGGCAGGTCAGACCTTGCAGGAAATGAGAGCGGAAATGGAACGCATCGAGGATGTCATGCAGTATCCGACAGACGTAATTTACGAGATGAAAGATTCGGAAACAGCCGGGAAAATTCAAGATATGCAAACAGGAACAGAACGCGGTGAGAAAGTTCCCGAATATCCTGTTGATACTATTCATATCACGGCCGAAACGCCTGACGATGATGTTGAGTACGACAAACTCAGCGGTAAGGTGGAGATGAAGAACGTAACCTTTGGTTATTCCCGTTTGGCCGAGCCGCTTATACGCGATTTTAATCTGACCTTAAAGCAAGGCAGCCGCGTTGCTTTCGTCGGCACTTCCGGATGCGGCAAATCCACCATCTCCAAACTCATTTCGGGACTTTATCAGCCATGGAGCGGAGAGATTCTGTTTGACGGAAAGCCGATTACGGAAATTGACAGAGGCGTATTTACGGGTTCTCTCGCAGTCGTTGACCAGGATATTATTCTCTTTGAGGATACCATTGCGAACAACATCAAGATGTGGGACTCCTCCATTGAAGATTTTGAAATGATTATGGCAGCCCGCGACGCACAGCTCCACGAGGATATTATGCAGCGTGACGGCGGTTATAACTACAAGATTACCGAGGGCGGAAAAGATTTTTCGGGCGGTCAGCGTCAGAGAATGGAAATCGCCCGCGTACTTGCCCAGGATCCCACGATTATTATTCTTGACGAAGCAACTTCGGCTCTTGATGCCAAGACCGAGTATGACGTTGTCAAATCAATCAAAGACAGAGGAATTACCTGTATCGTGGTTGCTCACCGCCTTTCTACTATTCGTGATTGTGATGAAATCATCGTTATGGACCACGGTAATGTAGTAGAGCGCGGTACGCACGATGAACTTTATGCTCTCGGCGGCTTTTATACGGAGCTCGTTACGAGTGATTAAGGAGGTGCCGACATGGGATGGTTTGACGAACAAATAAGACTCAGAAAACAAAACGATGATGCTGTGTTCGAGGAAGCCTTTGTCGGAATGGCAGATGCGGTTCTCGGCTCTAAAATGTCATTCGCATTTAAGAGCGATGAAGCCAAAGCTCAAGGCGCAATTGAAGAAATACTGAAATTCTATAAGGTAAAACCGCGTGAAGTTCCCGATTCTATCAAGGGTCTGAACGACAGGTTGGAATATTTGCTCCGTCCACACGGCATTATGCGCCGGAATATCAATCTTGAAAAAGGCTGGTATAAGGACAGTATCGGAGCCATACTTGGTACGCGCAAGGATGATGGAAGTATCGTTGCGTTTATTCCTAAAGGATTTTCCGGGTACGTTTATTTTGATGCGCTAACCGGTAAATGGGTAAGATTATCCAAAAAAAATGAAACGCTCTTTGAGGATGAAGGAATCTGCTTCTATAAGCCGTTCCCTCTGACCAAGCTGACTGTAAGAACGCTGATGCGTTATATTCTGAACACGCTTTCTACGGCAGACTTTGTGCTGGTTATACTTGCAACCCTTGCAGTATCGCTCATTGGTTTGCTCTCCCCGAGGCTCAACAATCTCTTAATGGGTACAATTGTTGAAAGCGAAAGCATGCGGCTTCTCTTCGGCATTACGATCTTCATGGTCTGCGTGACGGTATCTTCGTTGCTCATTCAAGCGGTCAAAACGTTGATTATGACGAGAATCAACACGAAGATGGATTTATCGGTACAGGCAGCGACGATGATGCGTGTGCTGTCACTTCCCGCAGATTTCTTTAAGCAGTACAGTGCAGGTGAGCTTTCCAGCAGAGCGCAATACATTCAGTCTCTCTGCTCAATGCTCGTTTCCACAGTGCTCAATACGGGACTTACCTCGGTTTTCTCGCTGATATACATATCACAGATTTTCAAGTATGCTCCTGCATTGGTCATTCCTGCATTACTTATCATTTTAGCCACCATCTTGTTTTCTCTGATTACGACATTCTATCAGATGAAGTATTCAAAAAAACAGATGGAAATTGCAGCCGAGGAAAGCGGTATGAGCTACGCTCTGATTACGGGCGTGCAGAAAATTAAGCTTTCCGGGGCTGAAAAAAGAGCCTATGCGAGATGGTCTAAGCTCTATGCAAAACAGGTGGAGCTGGCATATAACCCGCCGATGTTTCTGCGTGCAAATGCGGCATTCAGTTCGATTATATCTCTCACAGGTGTTCTCATAATGTATTTTATGGCGGTTCAGAGCGGCGTTTCGGTTGCCGATTACTACGCTTTTAATACCGCATACGGTATGGTTAGCGGTGCGTTTATGTCCCTTGCGGGCATTGCCACCACCATTGCTCGGTTTAAGCCTATTCTGGACATGGCAAAGCCAATCATGGATGCAGTTCCCGAGGTTTCCGAGGGCAAGCTGGTAATCGAACGTCTTTCCGGAGGTATTGAGCTGAACAATGTATTTTTCCGGTACAGTGAAAATATGCCCCTCGTAATAAACAACCTCTCCCTCAAGATCCGTTCCGGTCAGTATGTGGCCATCGTCGGTGCTACGGGATGTGGTAAATCTACTCTGATGCGCATTATGCTTGGATTTGAAAAGCCTCAAAAAGGTGCCGTTTACTATGACGGAAAGGATTTGAACAGCATTGACCTGAAATCTCTCCGCCGCAAGATCGGCGTGGTGATGCAGAACGGAAAGCTGTTCCAGGGTGACATTTTCTCGAATATTACCATATCTGCGCCGCAGCTCTCTATGGATGAAGCGTGGGAGGCGGCAGAGATGGCAGGTATAGCAGAGGATATCAGGAGAATGCCAATGGGAATGCACACCATTATCTCCGAAGGGTCTGGCGGTGTTTCGGGCGGTCAGCGTCAGCGTTTGATGATTGCACGCGCTATCGCGCCTAAGCCCAAGATTCTGATGTTCGATGAGGCAACGAGCGCTCTTGACAATCTCACGCAGAAAATTGTTTCCGATTCTCTCGACAAACTGAAATGCACCCGTATCGTGATTGCACATCGTCTATCCACCATAAGACAATGTGACCGCATCATATATCTCGAAAAGGGACAAATCGTTGAGGATGGCACCTATGATGAGCTGATTGCTAAGAACGGAAAATTTGCCGAGCTCGTTGAAAGGCAGCGGCTTGATACCTAATCGGAAATTTTTTAAAAAATTATACCTTTTCATTTTTGAATCGTATAAACAGATGAAAGACAATCTGATTAGGAAGAACGGATATGAGCATAATCGGGAGAAAAGGCAAAAATAAAATCCAGCTGTTCCCGGCGATAACGAATTTGATTAAGGTTTGGAGCAGCTTTCTTCTTTGATAGGTTTCGCAAACGAAACCATATCCGAACAGTACAGAACAACGGAAAGCAGAATTTCCGTAAAATAAAAATCTAAGGAGGTACTTCTAATGAATCAGGAACTTGTGAACAAAGCAAGGAAAGCAAAATCCGTTGAAGAATTGCTTGCGCTGGCAAAGGAAAACGGAATTGAATTGACCGACGAGCAGGCAAAAGAGTATTTTGCTCAGCTCAATCCGACAAAAGGCGAGCTCTCCGATGATGAACTGGAGGACGTAGCCGGTGGCGGATGCTTTGG
>JAGBAZ010000062.1 GCA_018110905.1 Oscillospiraceae bacterium | reverse complement strand
TTGCGGGTTTAGCTCATCTGGTAGAGCGCGACCTTGCCAAGGTCGAGGTAGCGAGTTCGAGCCTCGTAACCCGCTCCAGATTTTGAGCCCCATAATTTGTGGGGCTCAAAATATATGGCGACATAGCCAAGTGGTAAGGCAGAGGTCTGCAAAACCTCGATTCACCAGTCCGAATCTGGTTGTCGCCTCCAAAAAAGCACTGTTTCTTCTTTCAGAAACGGTGCTTTTCTTTTTATAAAAAAGAAAGGGGAATTGGTATGATAACAAAAGTTTCAAAAGAAAATATTATCGATGCCGCAAAAGTTTATATGGACTCATGGAAAGAATCGCATAAAGATATCTGTTCCGCAGAATTTATCGAAAAACACGATTTAAACTATATGATTAATTTCCTTTCTGAAAAAATAAAAAACGATTATCTTATTTTTATAAGCTATGATAATGACCCGGAAGGGATTGTTGCAATAAATCCATCGGATGAAGAAATATGCCTGCTTTATGTTTCTCCGGAAAAACAGGGGAAAGGCGTTGGGACAAATCTTCTTGATTTTGCTCTTTCAAAATGTGTATCTCCATATATCACCGTTCTTGATTCAAACAAAAAAGCTATTGATTTTTATAAAAAACGCGGTTTTGTTCCGATAGAAAACCAACAGGAAGTGAATTCCGAAAAACGTATTTTTGAACGAAAATATGTTTACCAACCGGAAAATTTGTGATAATATAAAGGTATCAAATTATGCGGAGGAACCAATGAAGCGCATTTGTATAATCTATACCGGCGGAACGATTGGAATGGAACGCGGTGAAAACGGTTATGAACCCGGTAAGGAACCTTTTTCAAATATAATGGCAAAAATAAGCGATTTTTCTTCGCCGGAACTTCCTGAATATGACGTGATTGAGTTTTCTCCACTTCTGGATTCTTCCGATGTCACCGTAAGCGAATGGAACCTTATCGGAAGAACTATCCGCGACAACATGGATAAATATGACGGATTTGTTGTACTTCATGGAACCGATACAATGGCATATACCGCTTCGGCTCTTTCATTTATTCTTCGAAACCTTCCGAAACCGGTAATTATAACAGGTTCCCAGATTCCGCTATGTGAAATACGAAGCGACGGAAAAGATAATATTCTCGCTTCAATGATGATTGCTGCTTCTGAAAAAATCCACGAAGTCTGTATTTTCTTTGCCGGAAAACTCCTCCGTGGAAACCGCTCGATTAAAATGTCCGCTGACAGTTTTATCGCTTTTGATTCGCCTAACTATCCAAAACTTGCCGATGCAGGAATCGGAATTCGTTACCGCGATAACGTTTTGCTTAAAAAAAGCGATAAACCTTTTGAAATGCGTGAATTTCTTGAAGAGCCTATCGGAGTAATAAAAATTTTCCCCGGAATTCGCATTGAGCTTTTTGAACCTATAATTACACAGAAACTCAAAGGAATAGTACTTGAAACTTTTGGTGCCGGAAATGTTCCGAATTATTGTACCGAACTCAGTAATATTATAAAGAGGGCATATGAGCACGGAAACATCGTTGTCGTTTGCTCACAGTGTCCTATCGGAACTGTAAGCCTTGGTCATTACGCTGCAAGCAGTCCGCTTAAAAAAGCGGGAGCTGTAAGCGGAAAAAACATGACCACCGAAGCAGCCGTTGCGAAACTTTATTATCTTTTAAGCTGCGGTTATCCGAAAGATAAAATTGAAGAACTTATGGAAAAAGACCTCTGCGGAGAACTTGATGAATAAAATCATTTATTTAAAAGGAGAAATATTATGAAAAAACTTCTTGTTGTTGTTGACTATCAAAACGATTTTGTTTCCGGAAGCCTTGGTTTTGAAGGTGCGGAACTTCTTGATGAACGAATTGCCGCCAAAGTTGAAGCTTTTCGTGCGGAAGGCCACGATATTATTTATACCATGGATACCCACGGTCCTGCATACCTTGAAATGCAGGAAGGAAAAAAACTTCCGGTCGTTCATTGCCAGAACGGCACGGAAGGCTGGAAACTTTACGGAAAAACCGGAGAAGTTTGCAAAGATGCAATGACCATTGGAAAACATACTTTCGGAAGCTTTGATCTTGCAATGCTTGTTCTTCACAAAGATTATAACTATGATGAAATTGAAATCTGCGGCGTTGTAACCAATATCTGTGTTATGGCAAATGCTGTTCTTCTTAAAACAGCACAGCCCGAAGCAGAAATCATCATTGATGCTCTTTGCGTCGGAAGCAACGACAAATCTCTTAACGACAAAGCACTGGATGTTCTTGAAAGCATGCAGTTTACTGTTATCAACAGATAAAATTATTAAAAAAGGCACGGAAATTCCGTGCCTTTTTCTTTATTTGTAACTTCTAAAGTGGTATAATAATTAAATAATATTATTTACTTTCCGGAGGATTTCTATGGAAAAAACTGCCGCCGAAAAAAGAATATCCGAACTTCGAGATCTTGTGCGTTATCACAGCAGACTTTATTACGAGCTTGATGCGCCGGAACTTGATGATTATGAATACGATTTGCTTTATCACGAACTTCTTGATCTTGAAAACGCTTTTCCGGAACTTATAACCCCGGATTCTCCGACACAGAAAGTCGGCGGTGCCGCTTCCATGAAGTTCGAACCTGTTCGCCATGCAGTTCAGATGGGAAGTCTTCAGGACGTTTTCAGCTACGAGGAGCTTTATGAATTCGATAATCGAGTTCGTTCAGTTATTGATAACCCGGAATATGTTGTTGAAACAAAAATCGACGGACTTTCGGTTTCCCTTGAATATCGCAACGGTATGTTCGTACGGGGTTCTACAAGAGGTGACGGTTTTGTCGGTGAAGACGTTACTCATAACCTTCTTACAATTGCCTCAATTCCCAAAAAAATAAACTGTCCCCAGGTTTCGTATCTTGAACTTCGCGGTGAAGTTTATATTTCAAAGGAAACATTCAGAAAACTTGTTGATGCACAGGAGCTTGCAGGAGAAAAGCCTTTCAAAAATCCGCGAAATGCCGCCGCCGGCTCTCTTCGACAGAAAGACCCGAAAATAAGCGCCAAACGCGGACTTGATATTTTTATATTCAACATTCAGCAGTGTGAAGGCAAGACTTTTGAAAGCCATAGTGAAAGCCTTGACTTTGTAAAAAGCCTCGGTTTTCCTGTTTCTGTTCTCTATAATAGATATAAAAATATCCATGACGCAGTTGAAAACATAAAATATATCGGCGAAAACCGCGATAATTTCAGTTTTGATATTGACGGTGCTGTTATTAAGGTAAATAACCTTTCTGACAGAGAACTTCTTGGTGCAACTGCAAAATATCCGAAATGGGCAGTTGCTTTTAAATATCCTCCGGAAGAAAAAATCACAAAGCTTCTCGATATTGAAGTTCAGGTCGGAAGAACCGGAGCACTTACTCCTACGGCTGTTTTTGAACCTATTCAGCTCGCCGGAACAAGTGTTTCCAGAGCGGTTCTTCATAACCAGGATTTTATAGATTCCAAAAATATCAATATTGGTGACAGCATAATCGTTAGAAAAGCAGGGGAGATCATTCCGGAAGTTGTCGCCTTGGCTGCAAAAGGCCCCAATGAGGGCACTTTTAAATTACCCGAATTCTGTCCCGCTTGCGGAACAAAAGCCGTAAGAGAGGGCGATGAAGCTGTCTTACGCTGTCCCAATCCGGATTGTCCGGCACAGCTTCTTCGCAATCTTATCCATTTTGCAAGCCGTGATGCGATGGACATTGATGGAATGGGTCCCGCTGTACTCACTGCACTTGTTGAAAACGGAATCGTAAAATCTCAGCCGGATATTTATGGAATAATTGCAACAGATATTTCATCGATTGAAAGAATGGGCGAAAAATCTGCCGCAAATCTTATTGCAGCAATTGAAAAATCCAAATCTGCAGGTCTTTCAAAGGTTATTTATGCTTTGGGAATAAGAAATATCGGTCAGAAAACCGCAGATATCCTTGCTGACAGATTTGAAAATATCGATGAACTTATGTCTGCAGATTTTGATGAGCTTTGTTCCATCGAAGGTTTCGGTGAAATAATGGCAAAATCCGTTGTTGATTATTTTTCTCTTGAACAGTCAAAAAATCTTGTTCAAAGGCTAAAAGATTACGGTGTAGATATGACGGCCGAAAAGAAAGAAAAATCCAATCTGTTTGAAGGTCTTACTTTTGTTCTTACCGGAACTTTGCCAACCATGACAAGAAACGAAGCTTCCGATATAATCACAGCAAACGGCGGAAAAGTTTCTTCCTCTGTTTCCAAAAAAACAAGCTTTGTTCTTGCAGGAGAGGAAGCCGGAAGCAAACTTACCAAAGCGCAGAATCTTGGAATAAAAATAATTGATGAAAACGAATTCCTCAAAATGATAAAATAAATATAAAATTAAAAGCCGTGATAATTCACGGCTTTTTTCTTTGCATATTTTTGGACTTGCCTTCATAGAATTTTTCAAAAGAAGGTGAGAATTTTGAAAAAAACATTTGAAAAATTATTTTCATGTCTTGGCGAAAAAATTTCAAAAAGCATTTGTTCAGAAATAACTGATTTTAAAAATATAAATGAAATAAGAATCATTGTAAACCAAAAGCCTGTTGTTTATATCAAAAACAAAGCTTTTAAACTAAAAACAGATTCTGTTTCAATAAAAGAGATTCAAAACATTTTTGCTTCTTTGTGTGAATTTTCTGTACATGCATATAAAAATGAAATCTGTGAAGGTTTTATTACATCCGAAGGCGGTATAAGAACCGGAATTTGTGGTACTGCAATTTATGAAAATGAAAAAATCACAGGAATAAAAGATATTTCCGCATTGAATATAAGAATTCCGCACGAAATAGAAGATTCTGCTGAAAAACTTTTTAAATATAAAAACAGCAGCATTCTGATCATCGGGCCGCCTTATTCAGGAAAAACAACTGTATTAAGAGACTATTCAAAATATATCAGTACCTGCAAACGCGTTTGCATTGTGGACGAGCGCACGGAAATCGCAGGAACATATCGCGGTGTTCCAAACTTTGACATAGGTTCAAGCACCGTTTTAAACGGATTTATAAAAAAAGACGGAATAAAAATCGCTGTTCGTTCAATGGCTCCGGAAATTATAATCTGTGATGAATTTGGCGATGAAAAAGATATTTCATCTGCGCTTTTTGCTATGAAAAGCGGTGTTAAAATTGTTGCAAGCATGCATTCTTCGGATGAATATGATTTTGTTACAAAGCCTTTTGTTAAAGAAATACTGAATTATAAAATTTTTGATTATTTTGCTTTTATTAACAGTAAATTTGAGATTTACAAAATACTTTCAGCAAAGGAGATGATAATATGAAATTATGCGGAATACTTTTTTTATTTATATCAATCTCTTCGCTTGGTTTTTTTATTTCAGAAAAATATATTTCTAAATTAAAAGATATACAAAGAGTCGATCTGTTCATAAAAAATGTACTTTTGGGACTTGAAAATGAAAATATGACAATCAATGAAATTTTTGAATTTATTGAAAAATCATGTGACGATAAAACAAAAAATTTTTTGTGCTCATCTTCTCCTGAAAATTTCAAAAAAATATCTGAAATAGCATATACTTCAGATTTTTGTAAAGACAAAACGGTAAATTTGATTCTTGATGAAGTATTTTATGTTTTGGGAAAATATTCCGCATCTGAACAGATTAAAGAAATTAATTTTTGCAGAAACAAAGTTATTTCTTATTCTCAGAAAAAAGAAAATTCTTTCCTTGAAAAAGCAAAACTGTCAAGATGTTCAGGCGTTCTTGCCGGAATATTGGCCGCAATAATGTTTATTTAGAACCTTGGAGGAAAATATGGATGTAGATATGATCTTCAAAATCGCGGCAATAGGCATTATTGTTGCCGTGCTCAACCAGGTGCTCATTCGTTCCGGAAGAGAAGAACAGGCTATGATGACAACGCTTTCGGGACTTATTGTCGTGCTCATGATGCTCATTGGCGAAATAAGCAACCTTTTTGACACCGTAAAATCAGTATTTGGATTATGAATTCAATTTTTACTATCGCAGGAATTGGAATTGTATCAACAGCTTTTGTAATTATTTTAAAACAATATAGACCTGAATTTGCTTTCGGTGCAGCTCTTGCCGCCGGAATTATATTGTTGTTTTTTTCAGTTTCATGTTTTACTGAAATAATCAAAACCATAAATGATTTTATTGATATTTCCAACGCAGGAAAAGAAAAATATGAGATTTTAATAAAATGTCTTGGAATATGCATGGTTACAAAAATCGCTTCAGAAACTTGTAAAGACTGCGGAGAAAATTCGATAGCATCAAAAATCGATCTTGCCGGAAAAGCTGTTGTATTAACTTTCTCAATGCCGCTTTTCCAAGAAGTAATTTTTATTATTAAAGATTTGTTGGAATTATGAAACATAAATTTTTAATTATCATAATTATATTTGCATTTTTTCTGTCAGGTTCAGCTTATGAAAACATTATTGAAGATCAGCTTGAATCTGCACAAAACAGCAATTTTATTGAACATGTTCCGGAAAACGCAGAAAATATTTTGCATTCACTTGGTCTAGACGTTCTTGAAATCGAAACTTTTTCTGAAATTACGTTTAAAGATTTAATTGGTATTGTATGCGAAAGTTTTATACAAAATTTTAAAAGACCTTTTAAAACGATAGCTTTAATTGTTTCCGCAGTAATCGTTTGTTCCGTAATACAAAGTTTTTCCGATAGTTCCGGTTGTACTGAAACTGTTTCCAACACAGTTATAACTTTAATAGCCGCATCTGCATTTTTTATCCCTCTGAAAGAGATTATTACATATACAACAAAAATTATTGAAGAATGTTCGGATTTTATGCTTTCGTTTATTCCTGTTTATTCTTCTGCAATTGCTGCTTCCGGATATTTTTCTTCCGCAACAGGTTTCCGATCATTGATGCTTGCTGCCGTCACGATTATTTCAAGAATTTCCGGTGAAATAATCGTTCCGCTTATTATGATTTATCTTGCTTTATGCATATCGGGTTCTGTTTCTTCTGTAAACGCCGATGAAATAGCAAAAACTGTGAAAAACTTTTCTGTATGGATACTTACCGCTTTAATGACCGTTTTTTCAGGAATTCTTGGGATCGGGACCCTTGTTTCTTCAACCGCTGACGGAAATATTTCAAAAACGGCAAAATTTTTGATCGGAACCACTGTTCCAATTGTAGGAAGTACAGTTTCCGATGCCATGTCAACAGTAAAAAGCTGTATCTCGGTAACAAAAAATATTTTGGGAATTTACGCGATCGTTGTTATTTCAGCAATTTTTATTCCTCCGATCATCAGTATTATTTTATGGAAACTTAGCGTTTCTTTTTCATATGCCGCCGGAAGTATCTTCGGTAATAAACCATTATTGAAACTTCTTGATTCAGTGTCATGTGTAATCGGCATTATTCTTGCACTTGTTATAATCATAGCAATAATGTTTATTTTTGCTGTTTCTATAATGTTAATGGTTGGGAGTGGAACATAGTGGAATTTTTTAAAGAATGGGCCTTTTCAATATGCTGTGCCTTGATTATAGGAGGTATTTCAAATATGATACTTCCTTCCGGAAACATGCAAAAAATTTTCAAAACAGTTCTTTGCATCTTTTTTATTTGTGTAGTTGCGGCACCAATCACGGAAATTGACTTTTCCAAATTCAGATTTGATTACAGCAATTCCGATATTTTAGAAATTCAAGCGGATGAAAATGAATTCAATAAAATATCCGCTGAATATTTTGAAAACGAAATCATTAAAGCAACAAATGAAATATTGAAAAATGAAAATTTACAAGCGGAAGATATTTATTTGAAAATTAATATTTCTGAAAACGGCAGCATAGATATTAATAAATTCGCTTTAAGACTTTATTATTCAGAAAATATCGATAAGCTGGAAGAAAAAATAAGAATCAAGACAGGTTTAACGCCGGAAATAATTATTTCGGAGGACAATTGAAAATGGAATTTTTAAAAAATTTTGATTTGAAGGTTAAAAAATTTTTTGGAGAAAAACAAAATAAAAAAGCCCGTTTTATTTTAATTTTAGGCTGTGCAGGAATTATGCTTATCGTATTATCCGAAGTAGTACCGCAAAATAAACCCGAACTTAAGGACACAAAAGAATCTTTTTTGAGCACATCTGAAAAAGAATCCGAACTTGAAAAAAGGATAGAAGATGCTATATCCAAAATCAAGGGAGCCGGTCGAACAGATGTTACAATTACTCTTGATTCTTCGGACGAATTTTATTATGCAAAAAACTCATACGAAAATATCGACGAAGCTGAGGAAGCAAAAGAATATGAACTTGTTCTTATTGAAGGAGAAAACGGGGAAGAACCGCTTTTAATAAAAACTTCCGAAGCAAAAATAAGAGGCGTTTTAATTATCTGCGAAGGCGGAAACAATTCTTTGGTTTGCGAAAAAATAATCGAAGCCGTTTGTGCCCTTTTAAACATTCCGTCAAATAAAGTCAGCGTTGCCGAAATGGCATAATTACATAAAAGGAGGATAAACCCGAATGACAAGTATCACCAATTATGAGAGTGTTGAACTCCCGATTGAAAATGAAAAAAAGAAAAAGAACATTTTCGATTTTGCAAAAAATATGAAATTTAAAAAACTCAATATTTCTCTTAAAAAGAAACACATTGCAGTTACCGCAATGGTCCTGATGCTTTCAGGAGCTGTTTACGTTAATTATCTCTATGCTTCCGGAGACATCGAAAACTTTATTGATGTAGGTAAAAATTACGGAGATTCTATTTTGGTCGAAGGCAATCTGAATGAAGAAATAAGCAATTCCGCAGAATATTTCAGCGAAGCGCGTGTTTCCCGGCAAAAATCAAGAGATGAAGCCGTTGCAACTATCGAAAACCTTTACGGTGTTGCTGAAGATGATTCCGAACAGGTTTCTGTGCTTGCTGAAAAAGCCGGAGAAATAGCTTTAAATATGGAACTTGAAAATAAAATTGAAACAATGATCAAAGCAAAAGGATTTGAGGATTGCATTGTCTATATTTCAGGTGAATATGCGGACGTTATGGTCCAGACCGAAGGACTTCTTCCAACAGAAGCAGCTGTTATCAAAGAAGCAATTATCCAGGAAACTTCTGTGCCGGTTGAAAATATTTCAATAGTTGAAGTTGATGACTGATTTTAAAAAAAGGCCCCTTAAGGGCCTTTTTTTAAAATGTATATTCATAAAAATTTTGCATATTTTTTATATTTTTCTATTGTAAATATATTAAATAGTGGTATAATTATTTTATAAATTTGTGTCAGATTATGTTGTTTGAAAATTTAAAGCGAGTTTTCCCTCCTCGGTAAAAATCGGGGAGGTTTTTTTATTGGAGGATTGTTAAAATGACAAGAAAAGAAGCCAGAGAAATCGCATTTGCAATTGTTTTTGAAAGCAGTTTCCACAGCGAAGGACTTGATTATATCCTTGAAAACGCTGCGGATGGAAGAGATCTTTCTCTTCCGGACGGTTCTTTCGCAAAGGAACTTGCAAGAATAACCATTGAAAAACGAGACGAAATCGACCAGATCATTGCTTCCTGTTCCAACCACTGGAAACCCGGAAGAATGGCAAAAGCAACCCTTGCTATTCTTAGAATTTCTGTTTGCGAAATGTATCATTTCAGCGAAGAAGTTCCCGCAAGCGTTTCCATAAACGAAGCCGTTGAACTTGCAAAAATTTATTGCGGTGACGATGACCCCGGTTTCGTAAACGGAATTCTCGGTGCTGTATATAAAAATAAAAACGAGGTTACAGAAGAATAATGTTTCTTGGAATCGATACGAGCAACTACACAACTTCAGCGGCTCTTTACGACCTTTCAGTCAATGAAATTATCCAGCGAAAAAAACTTCTTCCTGTCAAAGAAGGTGAACTTGGCCTTCGCCAGTCCGACGCCGTTTTTGCCCATGTAAAACAGCTCGGAGAGATTTTTGAAACCCTTATCAACGGAAACAGATACAATATTGATGCCATAGGTGTTTCTACAAGGCCAAGGGATATCGACGGTTCTTATATGCCATGTTTTCTTGTTGGTGAAATGGTTTCAAAAACTCTTTCTTCCGTGCTCAAAATTCCGAGATATGATTTTTCTCATCAGCAGGGGCATATTGCCGCTGCACTTTTTTCAGCAGGAAGACTTGATCTCATCAACGAAAAATTTATTGCATTTCATCTTTCCGGCGGAACAACCGAAGCACTTTTGGTAACCCCGGACGAAAACCGCATAATAAAATGTGAAAAAGTTGCCGGTTCTGCAGACCTTAAAGCCGGACAGGCCGTTGACAGAGTTGGGGTAATGCTTGGACTTCCTTTTCCTGCAGGAAAATATCTTGAAGAACTTGCTCTTTTGAGCACCGCAAAATTCAAAATAAAACCTACCATGAAAGGTTCCGAATGCTGTCTTTCCGGCATTGAAAACAAATGTAGAAAAATGCTTGATTCCGGTGAAAAAAGGGAAGATATCGCACTTTTTTGCCTTAAATCCATCGAAGCGGCTCTTTGCGGAATGACCGATGCTTTGATTGCAGAATACGGAAAACTTCCGCTTATCTATGCCGGTGGAGTTATGTCAAACAAAATAATCCGAAAAACAATGGAAGAAAAATATTGCGGAATTTTTGCAATGCCCGAATTTTCTTCCGACAACGCTGCAGGAATTGCTGTTCTCGCATCGATTGCAGCAAGAAAATGATCTTAAAAAGGAGGAATTCTCTGTGGCAGGTTTCAATATTCTGACCGTTACACAGATAACCTCTTATCTTAAATCATATATTGATGAAAACAAAAAACTTTCCGGAATTTACATCAAAGGTGAAATAACCGATTTCAAGGCCAATTTTTATTCCGGTCATTATTATTTTTCATTGAAAGATTCTTCCGCTGAAATAAACTGCGTAATGTTCCGAAGCTACGCCGAGCGAATCCGCTTTATGCCTGAAAACGGAATGTCCGTAATAGTAAGATGCGACCTTTCCGTTTATCAAAAATCGTGCTCATGTCAGCTTTATGTCTATGACATTCAACCGGAAGGTCTTGGTGCAAAACACCTTGCTTTTGAACAGCTCAAAGCAAAACTGGAATCCGAAGGACTTTTTGACGTTAAATATAAAAAATCCATTCCACAATACCCGGGAAAAATCGGAGTTATAACTTCCGAAAGCGGAGCAGCTTTGCAGGATATTATCAACGTGCTCAAAAGAAGATGGCCCGTTGCAAAAATCATGCTCACTCCTGTTTCCGTTCAGGGTGAAGATTCGCCGTCGCAGCTCGTTGCTGCCGTTAAAAAACAAGACGAAATTATAAAGCCTGATGTTATCATTATCGGAAGGGGAGGCGGAAGTTCCGAAGATCTTTCTGCTTTCAATGACGAAAACCTTGCCCGAACAATTTTTGCCTGCAAAATACCGGTTGTTTCTGCAGTTGGGCACGAAACAGATTTTTCAATCTGTGATTTTGTCGCAGATCTTCGTGCTCCAACACCTTCTGCCGCCGCCGAACTTGTAAGTCCGGATATAAATTCTCTTCGTCAGATATTTGATGATAATCTTGAATGGATGAAAGATTTTTTAAGCAAAAAATGTGATGATTATGCTAATTTGCTTTCAAAATTCAATTCTGTTAAGTTGCAAAGCTTTACAGATAATTTCCTTTTTAAATATCAAAATAAACTTGATTTTATTGCTGAAAAAAGGAATTTTTTATATAAAAATCTTCTTATATCCAAAGATTTGAGATTTTCTGTTGCTCTTGCAAAATTAGAAAATAATAATCCTGTAAAGATTCTTCAAAAATCTGTTTGCAGAATTGAAAAAGATAATAAACAGATAGTTTCTTCAAAAAATGTCTCTGTCGGAGATTCTATAGAAATATATTTCAGCGACGGCGTGCTCAAAGCAACTGTTACTGAAAAAGAAAAAGGAGGAATTTCGCTTTGAAAAAAGAAATAAAATTCGAAGAGGCCCTTGAAAAGCTTGCTGAGATAAACGAAAAACTCGAATCCGAAGAAATTTCTCTTGATGATTCCATTAAACTTTTCAAAGAGGGAATTGAACTTAGCAAGCTTTGCCAGAAAAAACTTGATGAAGCAAAACTTGAAATAGAAAAAATAGAAATCGGCTGATCCGGAGGATAAAATGTCTTTTCTTGTTGACGATAAAAAATTAATTGATTCCGCAATGAGCACGGAACTTTTTTCCGAATCTTCAGATTATAAATTGATTGTAGAAGCCATGCGTTATTCAGCGCTTGGCGGAAAACGTCTTCGCGGAATTTTAACTTTGGAATTCGCAAAAATGTTCGGCTGTAATTTTGATGAATCCATGCCTTATGCTATTGCGGTTGAATGTATCCAGGCATATTCGCTTATTCATGACGATCTTCCGTGTATGGATGATGACGATATGAGAAGAGGAAAACCTTCCTGCCATATTGCATTCGGCGAAGCAAACGCCCTTCTTGCCGGAGATGCTCTTTTGACCCATGCATTCAATGTTATTTCCAAAAGCGAATCTGCAAAAAAACACCCTGAAAGAGCGATCAAAGCAATAAAAACTCTTTCCGGATATGCCGGTTTTTGCGGAATGGTTGGAGGACAGGTTCTTGACCTTGAAGCTGCAGAAAAGGAAGTTGACGGAAAAACCCTTTGGCTTATCCATAAACTAAAAACTGTAGCATTGATAAAATCTGCTGTGCTTATGGGGTGCTATGCAGCCGGAACCGATGAAAACTTTTGTGGATTTGCTGAAAAATATGCAGAAAATTTTGGTTTTGCTTTCCAGATAATAGATGATATTCTTGATTTTGACGGGAATTATGATACATGTGAACTCAACTCTTACGTTAAAGTACATGGCCTTGAAAAAGCAAGGGAAGATGCTGCTGTTTATATAAAAAATGCAGAAATAAGCCTTTCCGAACTTTCCGATAACGGATTTGATACTTTGAATTTCAAAGAACTTCTCGATTTTCTTACAGACAGAATGAATTAAACGGAGATTTTAAATGGAACACGAAATTCTTGAAAGCCTTAAACAAACGAGCGATATTAAAAAACTTAATATTGACCGACTGAATGCGCTTTGTTCGGAACTTCGTGACGAAATTCTTTGTAAAGTTTCCGAAACGGGCGGACATCTTGCTTCAAACCTTGGAGCCGTTGAATTGACTGTTGCGCTCCATTATGTTTTTGATTCTCCGGATGAACCGATAATTTGGGACGTTGGTCACCAGTGCTACAGCCATAAAATCCTTACCGGAAGGGATATTACAGGAATCCGCACAGAAAACGGACTTTCCGGTTTTCCCAAATCCTCCGAAAGCGAACATGACCTTTTTGTTGCCGGACATGCAAGTACTTCTATATCTGCAGCTCTTGGAATTGCGGAAGCAAAAAAAATTGCAGGAAGCGATAACTCCGTTGTTGCTGTTGTCGGTGACGGTGCCTGTTCTGGAGGTATGATTTTTGAAGCTATGAACAACGCAGGAAGAAGCCAGACCAATCTTGTTGTTGTATTAAACGATAACGAGATGAGTATTTCTCCCAATGTTGGCGCAATGGCTAAATATCTTGCAAAAATCCGTTCTAAAGAGGGATATTTCCGTTTTAAAGATAATCTTGAGCATACCTTGCTTAAAATTCCTTTTATCGGAAAAGGAATTTATTCCGTTTTACGTTCTGCAAAAACATTCTTTAAAGATATGTTTTATTCGAGCAATACTTTTGAGCATTTCGGTTTCACTTACCTTGGCCCTGCAGACGGGCACGATATCGATATGCTCATACGCACCTTGCGCCGTGCTAAAAGTATAAAAAAACCGGTTCTTGTTCATGTCAATACTGTAAAAGGAAAAGGATATGAACCTTCCGAAAAAATGCCTTCAAAATTTCATGGCGTTGCACCTTTTTATAGAGAAAGCGGCGAACTGAAAAAGGAGAGTACAGATTCGTTTTCTTCCGCTTTTGGAAACATTATTTGTAAGCTTGCAGAAAAAGACGATAAAATCTGTGCAATAACCGCTGCAATGACCGATGGAACCGGGCTCCGTGATTTCTCCGAAAAATATCCGGAACGCTTTTTTGATGTCGGAATTGCTGAAGAACATGCAATGACATTTGCCGCCGGTCTTGCTGCCGGAGGAATGAAGCCGATTTTTGCCGTATATTCCACTTTTCTTCAAAGGGCCTATGATCAGGTTCTTCATGATGCTTCTATTGAACCAAAACATGTGGTAATCGGCATCGACAGAGCCGGAATAGTCGGCGGCGACGGCGAAACTCATCAGGGAACATTTGATATTCCGATTCTTACCTCAATTCCCGGAACAGTAATATATTGTCCTTCCGATTATAATGAACTTGAAAACGATCTTTTAAAAGCTTTTTCTGCAGATGGCGTTCAGATCGTCCGTTATCCCCGCGATAAAGAAAGAGATATTCCTAAAAAATTTGTAAAGGAATACGGCGATTTCGATTATTTCGAAGGCAATCCCGAATGTCTTGTTATCACTTATGGAAGACTTTTTGCTGAAGCTGCTTTTGCCGCAGAGGAAACGGATGCTTCCGTGCTCAAAATCGGAAAAGTTTTCCCAATTGAACACGAACTTATTGAAATTGCACGAAAATATAAGAATGTTTATTTCTTCGAAGAATCTGTTGAATTCGGAAGCATTGCCGAACATTTCGGAAATATGCTTTCAAAAGCAGGTTTTGATGGAAAATATGAAATCCATTGTGTTTCCGGTTTTGTACCGCACATGAGCGTTGAAAACGCAATGAAAATTCACGGTCTTGACCGAAATTCAATAAAAAATGCCGTTAAGGAGGCTTTGAAATGAGTGAAAAACAGCGTCTTGATGCAGAACTTGTTGCAAGAGGAATAATTCAGAGCCGCGAGCAGGCAAAAGCTGCAATTATGGCCGGTCAAATTTATGTAAATAACCAGAAAGCAGATAAAGCCGGTGAATCCGTAACATCGGAAGATAAAATCGAATTCCGCGGCGAAAAACTTGCTTATGTTAGCCGAGGCGGACTTAAACTTGAAAAAGCGATGGAACTTTACGGTTTTAAACTTGATAACAAAATCTGTATGGATGTAGGCGCTTCCACCGGCGGATTTACCGATTGTATGCTTCAGAAAGGAGCAACAAAAGTATATTCCATAGATGTTGGTTACGGTCAGCTTGCCTGGAAACTCCGCCAGGATGAAAGAGTTGTTAACCTTGAACGCACCAATGTTCGCTATATTACCAATGAACAGGTTCCAGATATTATTGATTTTGTAAGCATAGATGTTTCTTTTATTTCTCTTGGGCTTGTAATTCCCGTTCTTGTTCCTTTCCTTTCCGATGACGCAATGATGGTTTGTCTTGTCAAACCCCAGTTTGAAGCAGGGAAGGACAAAGTTGGAAAACACGGTGTGGTACGCGATCCCGCAACACACATGGAAGTTCTTGAAAGAGCTGTCGGTTTTGCAAAAAATGCAGGTTTCGGCATTGTAGGTCTTGAATTTTCTCCGATAAAAGGTCCCCAGGGCAATATAGAATATCTTATGGTTCTTACAAAAAATGATCCGGAACTTTCCGTTTCTTCCGAAGATATAAAGAAACTTGTTGAATCTTCGCACAGCGAGCTTGATTAAAAAACGAAAGGAGGTTTTTCCGGATTGAAAAAAGATGAAAAAATAAAACTTAAACGCGGGAAATCAAAAGTTTTTGTTTTTTCCAATTTAACAAGAGAAAATGTTTTTCCATGCACAAAAAAACTTGTTGAGATCCTTTTGAAAAACAAAATCGAAACCTTTATGGTTCCCAAAGCAAATGAATTTATTTCCGTGGATGGAATTATTTTTTCCGAACCGGAAAAGATTCTTTCCGAAGTTGATGTTGTTATTATCATCGGCGGTGACGGAACAATTCTTCGTGCTGCAAAAAACGCAATAAAATACGATAAACCCATAATCGGAATAAATGCCGGAAGACTTGGTTTTCTTTCCGATATTGAAGCTGAAAGTCTTTCCGAAATTGAAAAGCTTTTTAAAACCGGCTGTTCTGTCGAAAAAAGAACTGTTTTGGAAATTGAAAGCGGAGAAAACAGCGTCCTTGCTGTAAACGATGTTTTTGTAAGCAAATCCGTTCCGGGAAAAATCGCAGAACTTTTTGTTGAATGCAACGGTCACGAAGTTTGCCGTTACCGTGCCGACGGAATTGTTCTCTCAACTCCAGACGGTTCCACCGCTTACTCAATGTCAGCAGGCGGTCCTGTGCTTGATACTAATCTTAATGCAATAATTATGACACCTGTTTGTCCCCATTCGCTTATTTCGTGTTCTGTTGTTTTTTCTCCGGAAAAAATCATTACTGTTGGCTCTTCACTTGTTTGCGGGGAAAAAGAACTTGATGTTGTTGTTGACGGAGAAAAAGTTTTCTCTTTGAAGAAAAATGAAAAGCTTACCGTAAAATGTTCAGAAAAGTCTGTAAAGTTTATAAACTTGTCGGGACGAGGATTTTACGAAATTCTTAATCAAAAAATAATAGGAAGAAGATAAAAAGGAGATATTATCATGAAAACAAAACGTCATTCCAAAATTCTTGAACTTATTTCCGAAAAAGACATTGCAACCCAGGAAGATCTTCTTGTTTATCTTCGTGAAAGCGGTTTTGATGTAACCCAGGCAACCGTTTCCCGTGATATAAAAGAGCTGCGTCTTGTTAAAACAATGGTAAGCGATGGAAAATACCGTTATTCTCCCGCTTCCGCAGACAGCAATTCTGATGTAAGCACTAAATATGCGGTTTTTAATCAGTCTGCAAAAAGTGTTGATTATGCCAACAACATGATTGTAATCAAATGCTACACCGGCATGGCAAACGCCGCCTGTGCCGTACTTGATGCAATGAACCACGAAGGCGTTGTTGGAACTCTTGCCGGAGATGACACCATTTTTGTACTCATGCGTGATGAAAAAATGGCTGTTGCCCTTGTTGAAAACATAAAGAAACTTATCGGATAATTAATTTGCTTATGAAAGGAGGATATCCTGCCGATGCTTTCCCAGCTTTTTATTAAAAATGTGGCGGTTATCGAAAGCGCTTCTATAGATTTTGAAAACGGATTCAATGTTTTCACTGGTGAGACCGGTGCAGGTAAATCAATCCTTATCGACTCTATCAATGCTGTGCTCGGTGGAAGAACAAGCCGTGATCTGGTAAGGACCGGCGAAGGAAAAGCCGTTGTTTCAGCTGTTTTTACCGACATTTCCAAAGAAACCGAAAAAGTTCTTGAAGAACTTGGTTATGATATTGAAGATGAACTTCTTATTTCCAGGGAAATTTCTGCTGAAGGCAAAAGCATTTGCAAAGTTAACATGCGCCCTGCTACTGCGGGCGTGCTCAAACAGCTTTCGTCGGTGCTCATTGATGTTCACGGTCAGCACGACAGCGCCGTTCTTCAAAACCCTGAACTTCACATCGGATATATAGACTCTTTCGGAAATACAGAATCCGAACTTTCCGAATATAGAGAATCGTTTAAAAAACTCAAATCCGTTGATCGCGAGATCAAAAAAATCATCAGCGACGATTCCGATAAAACAGCCCGAATTGACATGCTCAAATTCCAGATCAGCGAAATAGAATCGGCTGCAATCGAGGAAGGGGAAGAGGAAGAACTTCTTTCTCTCAGCAAACGCATTAAAAGCGCCGAAAACATAATGGGGCTTATTTCCGAAACCGTTGGCGCTCTTGACGGAAACGGCGAAAGTGAAGGCGCCCTTGACGGGCTTTCAACTGCCATTGAAAACTGTGCAAGACTTGCTGAATTTTT
The DNA here is from genome assembly GCA_018110905.1 of Oscillospiraceae bacterium. Taxonomy (GTDB): domain Bacteria; phylum Bacillota; class Clostridia; order Oscillospirales; family Ruminococcaceae; genus UMGS1668. Next base: position 2,500 of record JAGBAZ010000062.1, on the reverse strand, counting down.
CCCGCAGTACGAAGGTCTTTCCGAAAAATTCAAGGAAATGTATTATGAATTTGAAGAATTTGCAAACGATGTAAAAGATAATGCAGATGAACTCGATTTCGATCCGGCTTTGCAGAACAGAACCGAACGCCGTCTTGATCAGATTTTCCGTCTTAAACGAAAATACGGCGGAAGCGTCGAGGAAATGTTCAAATATTATAATAAAGCAACTGAAGAACTTGAAAACATAGAGTTTTCCGAAGAACGCCTTGAAAAGCTTCAAAAAGAGCGTGAACAGCTTTTTGGAGAAACTGCAAAACTTGCCGGTATTCTCACCAAAAAGCGTTCTGCAGCCGCTGAGACATTTGAAAGGGCTGTTTCTGAAGAGCTTTCCTATCTCAACATGCCAAATGTCCGCTTCAGTGTAAATTTTGAAGAAACCGACTTTACCGAATCAGGAAAAGACAGCCTTGAGTTTTATATTGCAACAAATGCCGGCGAACCGCTTAAGCCTCTTACAAAAATTGCTTCCGGCGGTGAGCTTTCCAGAATCATGCTCAGCATAAAGAACGTTCTTGCGGATAACGATAATGTTGATACCCTTATTTTCGACGAAGTCGATACCGGTATTTCCGGTTCCGCCGCGCAAAAAGTCGGTCAGAAACTTAAACAGGTTTCAAAAGGCCGCCAGATAATCTGCGTAACTCACCTTGCACAGGTTGCCGCATATGCGGACAACCACCTTCTTATTTCAAAAAATATCGAAGGCGGAAGAACTTTCACTTCCGTTGAAAGTCTTGAAAAAGAGGGCAGGGTAAACGAACTTGCGAGAATAATGGGAGGCACCATGACCGAAGCGCTCAAAAAGAGTGCCGAAGAACTTTTGGAGCTTTCAAAATAAGGTTGACAAAGCCGCTTTGTTGCGGTATAATCCAAACATATTGCAAAAAGCCATGACGGAAAAAAGTAGCCTTGTTCCATGCGGCAAAGAGAGCTTTCGGTTGGTGTAAGAAAGCGGGCAGAACAAAAGCAAATACATTCCCGAGCCATAATTCCGAAATATTTCAGTAGGTTTTATCCGGTGCGCCGGTTACAGCGCTTTTGAGGTCAGTTTTACTGACGAACCAGAGGTGGTACCGCGATAATTCGCCCTCTGTCGGTTTTGCCGACAGAGGGCTTTTTGTTTTTTGCAAAAGATAAGATTTATATAAAACGGAGGAAAATGAAAATGACAATTTACGAAGATCTTGAGCGCCGCGGCTTAATTGCCCAGATGACTCACCCGGAAGAAATCAAAAGAAAACTTGAAAATGAAAAAGTTGTATTCTACATCGGCTTCGACGCAACCGCAGACAGCCTTCATGTAGGACACTTCCTTCAGCTTATGGTCATAAACAGAATGATCAAAGCGGGCCACACCCCGATTCTTCTTCTCGGAACCGGTACCACCATGGTAGGCGACCCCACCGGTAAAACCGACATGAGAAAAATGCTCACCGTTGATGAGATCAACTATAATGCAGACAGATTCCTTGAACAGATGAACCAGATCGTTGACGTTTCTAAATGTATTGTTGCAAGAAACGGCGACTGGCTCCTTAAACTCGGATACGTTGAACTTCTCCGCGACGTCGGCGCACATTTCTCCGTTAACAAAATGCTCACCGCAGAATGCGTAAAAAGCCGTTTTGAACGCGGACTCACTTTCCTTGAATTCAACTACATGATCATGCAGAGCTATGACTTTCTTAAACTCTTCCGTGATTATAACTGCACTATGGAACTTGGCGGCGACGACCAGTGGTCCAACATCATCGGCGGCATCGAACTTGTCCGCCGCCTTGAACAGAAAGAAGTTCAGGGCATGACCTTCCAGCTTCTTACCACCAAAGAGGGCAAGAAGATGGGTAAAACCGAAGGCGGCGCTGTCTGGCTCAACCCGACCAAAACCACTCCTTATGATTTCTTCCAGTATTGGAGAAACGTCGGCGACGATGACGTTATCAAGTGCCTTAAGTTCCTTACCTTCATTCCCGTTGAGGAAATTGAAGAAATGGAAAAAACATTCGAAGGCGCAAACATCAACGCTTGCAAAGAACGCCTTGCTTATGAGGTAACCAAAATCGTTCATGGTGAAGAAGAAGCAAACAAAGCTCTTGAAGCCGCAAGAGCAATTTTTGCAGGAAAAGGTTCCAGCGAAAACATGCCCACCGTTTCTTTCACCGAGGCAGATTTTGTTGACGGAAAACTTTCCGTGACTGAAGCTCTTATCAGAGCGGAAATCGCAAAATCCAAAGGCGAAGGCAAACGACTTATCGAACAGGGTGGTATCACCGTTAACGATGAAAAAGTTTCCGACGTTTTCGCAACCATCGACAGAAGCGCATTCGAAGGCGAAGTTATCCTTAAAAAGGGCAAAAAAATCTTCAAAAAACTTATTATTGAATCATAACCACTAGTAAACTAGTGGTTTGCTCAGACCCTAGAAGGGTCAGTACTTGCTGACCCCTCGAAGGGGTAC
>JAGBAZ010000061.1 GCA_018110905.1 Oscillospiraceae bacterium | reverse complement strand
GAAAAAAATGAAATGAATGAAATGGAGATTATATCAAAAAAAACAGAAGAAAGCATAAAAAACGGAAAATATATAATCAAAGCAGATTATGTTGTACTTATGAATATTGCAGAAGAACAACAAATTGAATCTGATGTTGCCTGGGAAAACACTGATGATATGAGCTGAATCAAAAAAATATTGTATATGAAGATGATATATGGTAAAATATAAATGAAAAAATGAAAGGGGGCGATTTCGTTGTTTGAAATCCCAATGCCGTTTATCTGGCTTATTGTTGCGGTTATACTGGGCATTATGGAGGCCGTCACAGTTTCTCTTATAAGTGTATGGTTTGCCATTGGTGCTCTTGCTGCGATTATACCTGCATATTTCGGTGTGCCGCTTTGGGGACAGATCCTTGTTTTCCTGGCGGTTTCCGCAATTGCTTTTGCATTTACAAAAAGATTTTTTAAAGATGTTGTTAAAGTTAAAAAACAGCCTACCAATTCCGACGGTCTTATAGGAACCGATGGAATCGTCACCGCCGAAATAAATAATCTTGAGGGTGCAGGAAAAGTATATATTTCCGGCCTTACATGGAGCGCACGATCCAAAAATGGCGAAACCATTCCGGAGGGCGCTGTTGTAACAGTTGATAAAATCGAAGGTGCAACTCTTGTTGTTGAAGTTAAAGAACTTGCGAAAGCAAGTGAAGAATAAAAGGAGGTTATAAATATGCCGTTTGAATTTACTGGACTTATTATAGGACTCGGTTTGGTGCTTATCGTTCTCATTATCCTTGCCCTTAACGTAAAAATTGTTCCCCAGGCAACCGTTTTTGTAATTGAACGTCTTGGAACTTATTATGCAACCTGGGAAACCGGTCTTCATTTTAAAATTCCGTTTTTTGACAGAATTGCAAAAAGAGTTTCTATCAAAGAACAGGTGGTTGACTTTAAACCTCAGCCTGTTATCACAAAAGATAATGTAACCATGCAGATAGATACCGTTGTTTTCTATCAGATCACCGACGCAAAACTTTTCAGCTATGGTGTTGAAAGACCTCTTTCCGCAATCGAGAATCTTACCGCAACAACTCTTCGTAACATCATCGGCGAAATGGAGCTCGACAGCACCCTTACCAGCCGCGATGTTATCAATGTTAAAATCACCTCTATTCTTGATACCGCAACCGATAAATGGGGTATCAAAGTTAACCGCGTTGAGCTTAAGAACATCATTCCTCCGAGAGAAATTCAGGACGCAATGGAAAAACAGATGAAAGCTGAACGCGAACGCCGCGAAACTCTTCTCCGCGCTGAAGGCGAAAAGAAATCCGCAATCCTTATTGCCGAAGGTGAAAAAGAATCCGCTATCCTTCGTGCAGAAGCTGTTAAAGAAGCAAAAATCCGTGAAGCACAGGGTGAAGCTGAAGCGATTCTTGTTGTTCAGAAGGCTCTTGCCGACTCCATTACTCTTCTTAACGAAGCAAACCCGACTCCGGCGGTTCTTACCCTTAAGAGCTATGAAGCTTTTGAAAAGGCCGCAGACGGCAAGGCGACAAAGATTATCGTACCAAGCGAAATTCAGTCCCTTGCAAGTCTTGTTTCTTCCGTAAAAGAAGTTGCTGTTGACTCCGATATCCAAAAGTGATATTATAATTTTAAACTGCATAAAGGAGATACAGGGGTGCTGTTATTGGCTGAGACGGCGTTTCGCCGAACCCTTAACCTGATCCGGATAATACCGGCGGAGGGAGTGTCGAAAAGCGTTAATTGGCTTTGTTTTCATGGTCGCTGCGGCAAATTCCCTTGCTGCAGCGATTTTTATTTTTAAGGAGTGAAAACAAAAATGGAAAACAGAAACCAAAAAACATCAAGACTCGTTTTCAGCGCAATTATGATCGCAGTCGGAACGGTGCTCAGCCTTTTAAAAATTGACTTCGTTATGGGCGGGGGATTAACAATTTGTGCAATGCTTCCTCTTGTTATTGTATCTTTCAGATACGGAACAAAATGGGGAGTTTTTACTGCTTTTGTATTCAGCGTTCTTCAATGCCTTCTTGGTCTTGATAACGTTCAGTATGCAACTTCTGTCGGAATGGCAATTGCAATAATTCTTTTGGATTATATAGTTGCATATACTGTTATCGGTTTTTCCGGAATATTCAGAAAAAAAGCAAAAAGTTTCAATATTGCGGTAATCAGCGGAATTGCATTTACATTCTTTGCGAGATTTCTTTGCCATTTTGCAACAGGCTGGGCGATTTGGGATGCACTTTGGCCCAATGAATTCGGAATGATGGCGCCGGTTTATTCTCTTTGCTACAACGGATCTTATATGCTTGCGGAAGCTGTTATTTCCTCCGTTGTCGCAATAATACTTTTCAAAAAGAAACCGGATTTTTTCCAATAAAAATTAACAGAATTTTAAAAGGCGGACAGCAAAATGTCCGCCTTTTTTCTTGAACAAAAACTCTGTTTATGTTATTATATAATATATATCTATATGATAGGGAAGTGTGTGTTTTGGCCGAGCTTTCGCCGATGATGAAACAGTATTTTGAAATAAAAGAGAATAACAAAGACGCCATACTGTTTTTCCGTCTCGGCGACTTTTATGAAATGTTCTTTGAAGATGCAAAAGTTGCTTCAAAAGAGCTTGAGCTCACTCTTACCGGAAGAGATTGCGGTCAGGAAGAAAGGGCACCTATGTGCGGTGTTCCTTATCACAGCTACGAAGCCTATGTTGCGCGTCTTATCAAAAAAGGTTATAAAGTTGCGATCTGCGAACAGATGGAAGACCCAGCAACAGCAAAAGGAATTGTAAAACGCGATGTAATCCGTGTTATAACTCCCGGAACTGTTGTTGAAAATGCAATGCTTGAAGAAAGTTCCAATAACTATATTGCAAGCGTTTTTGTTGACGGAAATTCTTTCGGTATCTGCTTTTGCGACGTTACCACAGGCGAACTTAAATGTACCAGTGCTTTAAACATAAAGGAACTTGATAACAGAATTATTGAAGAAATCAGCCGCTATAAACCTTGCGAAATTCTTTTCAATGATAATTTCCTTGATTGCCGAGAAGCAGGTTATTTTATCAAAGAACGTATAAGCTGTATGGGTGAACAGATCGATGATTCTGAATACGATAAAAAACTTGTTGAAAAAACAATTTATGATCATTTCGGAAAGCACAGCCCCAATGAACTCGGTTTTGAGAATATGCTTCAGGAAAACTGTGTTTCCGCTTTGCTTCGCTATCTTTATGAAACTCAGAAAAACGGCGTAAGCAGAATTTCTTCCGTAAAATTCTATGATGAAAAAGCTTTTATGAAGCTCGATCTCTCTGCAAGACGAAATCTTGAACTTACCGAAACCATGCGCGGAAGGGAAAAGAGGGGAACTCTTCTCTGGGTTCTTGATAAAACGAGTACCGCAATGGGAAGAAGGCTCCTTCGCTCTTACATCGACAGGCCGCTTCTTGATCCGGTAAAAATTGATAAACGTCTTTATGCTGTAGAAGCTTTTGTCAATGATCCCATGCTTTGCGAAGATATTGCAGAAGAACTTTCCGGAATTTATGACCTTGAAAGAACTATGACAAGGATTATTTTCGGCAACGCAAACCCGAAGGAATTCAAAACCCTTGCCGCAAGCATCGGGAAACTTCCGAAAATAAAAGGACTTTTAAACGGTATTAGCTCTCCGCTCCTTGCCGAACTTCGTGAAAACATCGACCTTCTTGAAGATATTAAAAATCTTATCGATATCGGTATAATAGAAGAGCCTCCGATTACACTCAAAGACGGCGGTGTTATTGCAAACGGATATAATTCCGAACTTGATGAACTTCGCGATATTGCAACCAACATCACAAGTAAAATAACCGCGATTGAAACGACCGAAAAAGAACGAACCGGAATTCCGAAGATGAAAATCGGTTATAACCATGTTTTCGGTTATTATATCGAAGTTTCAAAATCCTATACAAACCTCGTTCCGGAAGAATATATAAGAAAGCAGACCCTTGCAAACGGCGAAAGATACATAACTCCGGAACTCAAGGAACTTGAAGAAAAAGTTCTTGGTGCTCATGATAAAATTCTTTCTCTTGAAGCAAAACTTTTCGAAAATATCCGTGCTCAAATCGGTGCTCAGGTCGAAAGAGTTCAGGAAACCGCAAATGCAGTTGCCGCAATCGATGTTCTCCAATCTTTTGCAACCGTTTCTCTCCGCAATAATTATTGCAGACCGGCTGTTGATTTTGGCGATATAATCGAAATTTCAGAAGGAAGACATCCGGTTGTTGAACAGATGCTCCACGGAGCGCCTTTTGTTCCCAACGATGTTCTTCTTGATAACAGAGAAAACCAGATTGCAGTAATTACAGGCCCCAATATGGCCGGTAAATCAACATATATGCGTCAGGTGGCTCTTATTACGATAATGGCTCAAATCGGCTGTTTTGTGCCTGCAAAACACGCCCATATCGGTATTGTTGACGGAGTTTACACCAGAGTTGGTGCTTCCGATGATCTTTCAGCCGGTCAGTCAACTTTTATGGTTGAAATGAGCGAAGTTGCAGACATTCTTAAAAATGCAACGAACAAAAGTCTTCTTATCCTTGACGAAATCGGAAGAGGAACAAGCACTTTTGACGGAATGAGCATCGCTCATGCCGTTCTTGAGCATATTGCCGACAGAAAAAAACTTGGCGCAAAAACTCTTTTTGCAACACATTATCACGAACTTACAGATCTTGAAAACGCATATCCGAACATAAGAAATTATAACGTTGCCGTTAAAAAACGCGGTGATGATATAACTTTCCTTCGCAGAATTATCAGCGGCGGAGCTGATGATTCCTACGGAATCGAAGTTGCAAAACTTGCCGGGATCCCGAACAGCGTTGTTAAACGTGCGCGCGAAATTCTTTCAGCACTTGAAGAGGGAAAAGAAGTTGAAAAAATTTCCCGAATGCAGCAAAACGACGATATTATGGGACAGACAAATCTTTTTGCATCAATAACAAGCGATGCCGAAAGAATTATCCGCCAGACCGACGTTGAAACGCTTACCCCCATCGAAGCTCTTAATCTTCTTTATGAACTTAAAAGCATTGTAAAATAAAAATTGTGTGGTGAAAAAATGCCTAAAATAAATCTTCTCGATAAACATATTGCGGAACTTATTGCCGCAGGAGAAGTTGTTGACAGACCTTGTTCTGTTGTAAAAGAACTTGTCGAAAACTCCATAGATGCAGGTGCCGACAGCATAACCGTCGAAATTCAAAACGGCGGCAATACATTTATTCGCGTTACCGATAACGGATGCGGAATTGAGCCGGAAGATATCCCAAAGGCATTTTTGCGCCATGCAACAAGCAAAATTCATGAAGAATGGGATCTTGACAGAATTCTGACATTCGGTTTCCGTGGTGAAGCTCTTGCTTCCGTAGCGGCGGTTTCTCATGTTGAGATTATGACAAGAACAAAAGGTTCCGAAACCGGATATTGCTGTGAAGCCACCGATGAAGGAACTTCCGAAATCGAAGAAGCCGGCTGTCCCGAAGGCACAACAATTATTGTCAGAGATTTGTTTTATAATACTCCCGCAAGACAGAAATTCCTTAAAAAAGACGTTGCAGAAGCAAATGCCGTTGCCCAGGTTATGGACAAAATGGCGCTTTCTTATCCGGAGATAAAATTCCGTTTTATCCGTGATGGAGAAACAAAGCTTACTACTTACGGAAACGGTGATATGCTTGCTGTTATTTCCGCTGTTTATGGTAGGGAATTTGCAAAAGAAACTCTTGAAGTAAATTACAGTCCCGTTGGTAAAAACATGATGAAGCTCACCGGCTATATTACAAAACCGACTTCATCAAAACCAAGCAGAACTTTCCAGAACTTTTTTGTCAACAGAAGATTTGTTAAAACAAGAACTGCAATGGCGGCACTTGAGGAAGCTTTCAAAGGTTCTGCCATGATCGGAAAGTTCCCGGGATGTGTTCTTAATCTTGAAATTCCTCCGGAAACTGTTGATGTAAATGTCCACCCGGCGAAAACAGAAGTGCGTTTTGTCAGCGAAAAAGAAATTTTTGACCTGGTTTATTATGGGGTAAAATCCACTCTTAACCAAAGAGATGTTTCCGCGGTTCTTGAAGAATCAAAAAAAGTAAATAAAACGTTTTGGAATGAAATTACCGACAAAAAAGAGATCGAACATTTTGAAAATGTTGTTATCCAGACAACCCTTTCAAAACAGCCAAAAACCGATTTTGTTCCCAAAACTTATACTGATACAAAATATAGTCTTGTTGAAAACGATACAGTTCTTACAAGAAATAACGATAATCTTGCTTCTTATCGCATAGACGGAGATCTTACCCATACGGCACAGTATAAACTCCGTCAGGCGGCTGACAAAGCGGTCGAAGAGGGAAAAGAACTTCCCAAAGAATTTCTTGATGGAATGGAAGCTATTAAAAAAGCAGGTGCTCCCGTTCCTGAAATTCCGAGAAATCTGGAAACAGATCCGCTTCCTTTCGGTAACCTTAAATATATCGGAGAAGTTTTTAAAACATATATTCTTCTTGAATCGGAAGATGAGCTGGTCTTTGTTGACAAACACGCTGCTCACGAAAGAATCCTTTATGAAAAGCTCAGAAAAGGAATAAAGGCTTTTGACTGCCAATGCCTTTTAACTCCCATTACCTGTAAACTCAGCGATGAACAATGTTCGGCTGTTCTCGAAAATCCGGAAGAAATGGAAAAATTCGGATTTATGATCGATGATTTCGGAAGAGGAACAATTCTTGTAAGATCTATGCCGTTCTGGGTAAAAACAAAAGAAGCAGAAAGCATAATCGGCGAAATAGCAGATTCAATTTCCGCTTGCAAACATGATCTTACGCCCGAAAAACTGGATAAACTTTATGCAAGTATTTCCTGCCGAGCCGCAATTAAAGCAAACGATAAAAACTCCCAGCCGGAACTCGAAACGATTGTAGATATTCTTCTTAATGACCCAAGCATCAAATATTGTCCGCACGGACGACCCGTTTCAACAACTATTAGTAAAAATAAGCTTGAGCGTATGTTTGGGCGTCAGCAATAAGGGGAAAATGTTTATGGATAAAAAAATACCCGTTATTGCTGTAATAGGGCCGACAGCCTCTGGAAAAACAGGACTTGCTGTTGCAATCGCAAAAAAATTTGGTGGGGAAGTTGTTTCTGCGGATTCAATGCAAATTTATTCCGAACTTACGGTCGGAACCGCAAAACCTACCGAAAAAGAAATGGATGGAATACCGCATCATCTTGTTGGGCATAAAAGCATTGATGAAGAATATTCTGTTGCAGATTACGTTGAGGAAGCAAAGAAAGCTATAGAAGATATTGTTTCGCGAGGAAAAATTCCTGTTCTTTGCGGAGGAACCGGACTTTATGTTGATTCGTTACTTTCAAACACTGAGTTTTCCGAAATCAAAAGCGATATTTCTATAAGAGAAAAATATCTTGAATTCGCTAAAACAAATGGTAATGAAGCTCTTTTTGAAAAACTCCGTGAGATCGATCCGGAAACCGCTTTAAAAACACACGCAAATAATCTTTCAAGGGTTGTCCGTGCGCTTGAAGTATATGAAATAACCGGAAAAACAATGTCTGAGCATCAAAAAGATTCGCACCCGGTCCCGAGCATTTATGATGTCTGTTATATTGGCACAAATTTTTCAGAAAGAGAAAAATTATATTCCAGAATTGAGCAAAGAATTGACGAAATGCTCGAGGAGGGTGTTGAAAAAGAAGCAAGATTTCTTTTTGAGCATGACGGAACCTGTACAGCTGCTCAGGCTATCGGTTACAAGGAATTTTATCCTTTTTTTCGCGGTGAGATGAGTAGGGAAGAAGCAATTTCTGTGCTCAAAAAAGAAACCCGTCACTATGCAAAACGTCAGATAACATGGTTTAAACGAAATACAAATATAAACTGGATCAATAAAGACGAATTTTTTGACAAGCAAGAGTTTTTTAACAAAGCATTTGAAATAGTTCAGAATTTTTTGGAGAAAAAATGAAAGTAAGTTTTTTTAAAATTTTTGCAGCAGTCCTTGCAATATTTATTATTGGATATGCCGGTTTTCAGGCCTGGACATTTTTGTATAACCCATACAAAACTGAAATAGCCGTTACTTATTCTGTAAATGAAGCCCTGCATGTCAACGGAATTGCCGTAAGAACAGAAACTGTTATCGAGGATCAATACGGCGGAAGCGTAAGTTATATTCATGAAGATGCCGAAAGAGTTTTGAAAAACAAACCGGTCGCTTATGCCCATGCTTCTGCAGATACTGTTCAAAAAATGGAAAGAGCTGCTGAGCTTCAGAAAGAAATCAGTCATCTTGAAGAAGCTTCTGCCGGGGTTTCTCAGCTTTACGGTTCATCTGAATTCATTAATGATCAGATCGGAAATTCCGTACTTGCGTATTCTTATTTGATTGCAAGCGGAAATTATGATGAATTTGTTACTACAAAAAACGATCTTCTTCTTTCCATCAACAAAAAAACTACAATAACCGGCGGAGAAAACAAGTTTTCTGAACGTATTGCGCTTCTTAAAGCAGAATATGATGAACTTCAGACAGAAATCAATTCGGACGAAGCCAATACTGTAACATCACCGAAAACAGGGTATTTTATTTCTTCGGTTGACGGTTTTGAAAATGTTATAAACAAGGAAAACTTGTTTGAAAAATCTGTTTCTGAAATTGAAAAAATAATTGATACCGATGTTATAACAGTAGATGAAAAAATCGGAAAAATAGCGGACAATTATAAATGGTTCTATGTGATTTCCGTTACTCCGGAAGAGGCTGAACAATTTAAAATCGGTAAAAATGTTACTGCGAATTTTGATGGAATAAACGATTCTGTTAAACTTGAAGTTTATGAAAAAATCGAAGATGAAACCAGCGAAAATGTAATTGTCGTTTTGCTTTGCAAAACATTTACCGCCGAAGTTGCTTCTATAAGACAAATCAATGCCGATATTATTTTCAGCACCATATCAGGTTTGAGAATTTCTTCGGATTCCGTAAGATTTGACGAAAATCAGCAAATGGGTGTTTTCATACTTGACCGAAACGAAGTTAAATTCAGAGCTATCGAAATTGTTCATACCGGTAACGGATATAACATTGTAAAATGGAATCAGGGAACCAAAAATGCTCTTCAGCTTTTTGATGAAGTTTTTGTCGGAGGCAGCGATCTTTATGCAGGAAAAATTATTGACTGATACCGAAATCAACTATAAAGAAATAAAAGAAAAAATTACCGAAGCTGCAAAAAGCGCCGGAAGAGATCCGGAAGACATCCGTCTTATGGCTGTTACAAAAACCGTAGCCCCAGAAAAAATCAATATTGCGATAAATTCGGGATGTGATCTTCTGGGCGAAAATCGCGTTCAGGAATTTCTTGAAAAATATGAAAGCTACGATAAAAACGCAGAAGTACATTTTATCGGCAGCCTGCAGACGAATAAGGTAAAATATATTGTTGATAAAGTTTCAATGATTGAATCTGTTGATTCGATAAAGCTTGCGGAAGAAATTGAAAAACGCTGTGAAAAAATAGATAAAATCATGGATATTCTTCTTGAAGTCAACATTGCAAACGAGGAAAATAAAGGCGGATTTTCTCCAGAAGAAGTTGTAGGAATTTCAGAAAAAATAAATGATTTTCCTCATTTAAGACTCCGCGGACTTATGACAATAGGCCGTTTTGGAGCAGAAATTGAAGAAACTCGCCAATATTTTAAAAAAATGCGCCATCTATTAGTTGACATTAAGAGCAAAAACAGAGATAATATATATATTAATATATTATCGATGGGCATGTCCGGTGATTATGAACTTGCTGTTTCGGAAGGAGCAACAATCGTAAGAGTTGGACAGGGCCTTTTCGGCGCGAGAAAATATGTTTAAACAATCGAAAGATTTTTACACAGGAGGAAATTATAATGGCACTTATGGACAAAGTTAAAGGTATTCTCGGAATTCCCGAAGATGCTGATGAAATGTATGATGAAGAAAACCTTGTTGAAGGCGAAACCGAAGATCTTACCGAGGAAGGCGATTCTGCCAAAACTTCTATTTTCGGAAAAGCTGTTTCTTCTGATTCCAAGCAGAACAAAGTAGTCAACATTCATACCACAACCCAGCTTCAGGTTGTTCTTGTAAAGCCCGAACGTTTTGACGATGCAAGACCCGTTGCAGACCATCTTAATTCCAAACACACCGTTGTTCTCAACCTTGAAGCAACCAATAAAGAAGTTTCCAGAAGACTTATCGACTTCCTCAGCGGTGTAGCTTATGCAAACAACGGTCAGATCAAACGCGTTGCAAACAGCACCTATATCATCACTCCTTATAATGTAAACATTATGGGCGATCTTCTTGATGAACTTGAAAGCAGCGGCGTATTCTTTTAATTGACAAATTATTTTCGGAGGTGAATATCCGTGTTGACACCAAGCGATATTTCCAATAAAAAATTTGAAAAAGCTGCATTCGGTTACAGACCCGAAGAAGTTGATGCATTTCTTTCCGAAATAATCGGTTCTTATAATGAAATGTATCAGGAAAAAAATGCAGCGGAAGAAAAACTTCTTGTTCTTGCAGACAAACTTGAAGAATACAGAGCCAACGAAGACAGCCTTAAAACCGTTCTTCTCGGCGCACAGAAACTCGGCGAAAATATTGTACGTGATTCCAAAGCTAAAGCAGAAGTTCTTCTTGCAGATGCTGAAAACCAGGTAAAACAGGTATTTGCCGAATCTGAATCCAAAATCATAAAAGAGAAAGAAACTCTTGCAACTCTTCAGAAAGAAACTGCCGAATTTAAAAAACAGCTTCTTGCTATGTACAGACAGCACCTTGAGCTTATAAGCCTTATGCCCGAAAACAACGAAGAAAAAGTTTCCGAAGAAACAGAAGAAGCTGCTGAAGAAACCGTTGAAGAAATTACTGCGGAAGAATTTTCCGAAGAAGAAATTGATTTTGACGAAGTTTCCATGGCGGAAACAAAAAGAATCGATCTTGATGTACAAGAATAATTGACAGGAGATATAAATCAGAAATGGCCATTGATTACAACGCAACAATGAATCTGCCGAAAACTGATTTCCCGATGCGTGCTGGTCTTCCTCAGCGCGAACCGGAAATGATCAAAAAATGGCAGGACGAAGAACTTTATCAGAAACTTATGGAGAAGAACAAGGATCTTCCTCTTTATGTTCTTCATGACGGTCCTCCTTATGCAAACGGCGACATCCATATGGGAACCGCACTTAACAAAGTTCTTAAGGATATTATCGTAAAATATAAAAACATGAGCGGCTTCAAAGCTCCTTATGTTCCCGGTTGGGATACTCACGGTCTTCCCATCGAACTTAAGGCAATGAAAAAAGTCGGTGTTGAAAACATCCACTCTGCAATCGAACTTCGTAAAGTCTGCCAGGAATTTGCAGAATATTATGTTGATGTTCAGAGAAAAGAGTTCATGCGTCTTGGTTCTATAGGCGATTATTTCAGACCTTATCTTACTTTCCAGCATAAACACGAAGCTGAACAGATCCGTGTATTCGGCGAAATGGCAAAAAAAGACTTTATTTATAAAGGTCTTAAACCCGTTTACTGGTGCCCCGAATGTAAAACCGCTCTTGCTGAAGCAGAAATCGAATATGAAGAAGATACCTGCCACTCCATTTACGTAAAATTCAAAGTTGACGATGACCAGGGCAAACTTGGTTCTCTCGGTGTTGAACTTGACAAAACCTATTTCGTAATCTGGACCACAACCACCTGGACTCTTCCCGGAAACCTCGCAATCTGCCTTGGCCCGGAATATGAATATGTTGCAGTAAAAGCAAACGGCGAATATTACATCATGGCAAAAGAACTTGTTGAAAACGCCATGAAAGCAGCCGGAATCGAAGAATATTCTGTTTCCGAAACCAGTGTTAAAGGTACCGACCTTGAGTACATCGTTTATAAACACCCGTTCCTTGACAGAACCGGTCTTGTAATCGTCGGTGACCACGTAACTCTTGAATCCGGTACCGGATGCGTTCATACCGCTCCCGGCCACGGTGTTGAAGACTACGAGGTTTGTGTAAACCATTATCCCGATATCCCGATCCTTGTTCCTGTTGACGGCAAAGGCGTTCTCACCGCTGAAGCTGGCGAATTCAAAGGTCTTACCACCAATGACGCAAACAAAGCAATTCTTGCAAAACTTACCGAACTCAACGCACTTTTCGCTGTTGAAAAAATCATCCACCAGTATCCTCACTGCTGGAGATGCAAATCTCCGATCATCTTCCGCGCAACCGAGCAGTGGTTCTGTTCCGTTGACGGATTCAAAGAAGATGCCTGCAAAGCTATTGAAGGCGTTCAGTGGATTCCCGAATGGGGCGGCGACAGAATCAAAGGAATGGTTACCGACCGTTCCGACTGGTGCATCAGCCGTCAGAGAACCTGGGGTGTTCCGCTCCCGATTTTCTACTGCAAAGACTGCGGTAAGGTAATCATCAACGAAACCACCATCGAAGCTGTTGCATCTCTCTTTGAAAAAGAGGGAAGTGACGCCTGGTTCAAATATACTGCAAACGAAATCCTTCCCGAAGGATACAAATGCGAATGCGGCTGCACCGAATTTGATAAAGACCACAACATTATGGACGTTTGGTTCGACTCCGGCGTTTCCCATGCGGCAGTTTGCGATGAAGAACACGGCCTCAGATGGCCTGCAGACCTTTATCTCGAAGGTGCAGACCAGTATCGCGGCTGGTTCCAGTCTTCTCTTCTTACTTCTGTTGCAGCAAAAGGCGGAGCACCTTATAAAGCAGTCTGCACCCACGGTTGGGTTGTTGACGGCGAAGGAAAAGCAATGCACAAATCTCTTGGAAACGGCGTAAGCCCCGACGAAGTAACCGAAAAATATGGTGCTGATATCCTCAGAACCTGGGTTGCTTCTTCTGACTATCATGCAGATATCAGAATTTCCGGAGATATTCTTAAACAGCTTTCCGACGTTTACCGTAAAATCAGAAATACCGCAAGATTCATTCTTTCCAACCTTAACGATTTTGATCCCGATAAAGATTCCGTTGCTGTTGAAAAACTTGATGGTATTGATAAATGGGCTCTTGCAAAAATGGATGAACTTCTTGAAAAATGCAAAGCTGCTTATGATAAATTTGATTTCCATATCGTATATTCCAGCATTCGTGACTTCTGCACCACTGATCTTTCCAACTTCTATCTTGATATCCTCAAAGACAGACTTTATGTTGAAAAATTTGACAGTGAAAGCAGAAGAGCTGCACAGACTGTTATTTATAACATTCTTCGCGGCATGACCCTTTGCCTTGCACCGATCCTTTCCTTTACTGCTGAAGAAATCTGGGGATATCTTCCCAGAAGCGCAAAAGACGACGCAGGTTCTGTCTTCTTCAACCAGATCCCCGAAAAGAGCGGCATTGTTGCAGATGAAGAATTCATGGCAAAATGGGAAAAAATCGATGAACTTCGTGATATTGTCAATAAGGCACTTGAAGAAGCCCGTGCTCAGAAACTTATCGGCAAATCTCTTGAAGCAAAAGTAACTCTTAACTGTGGCAGAGATTGGTATGATTTTGCAAAATCCGCAGAAAACGACCTTGTTTCCGCATTTATTGTTTCCGCTGTTGAAATCGGAACTTCCGAATTCGACGGTGTTGACGTAAAAGTTGAAGTTGCTCCCGGCGAAAAATGCGAACGCTGCTGGACCCACAGCCATACTGTTGGTCAGAATGCAGAGCATCCCACTCTTTGTGCTCGCTGCGCAGAAATCGTAGGCTAAATTTTAATCTAATACGGGCGGAATCCAAAGGGTTCTGCCCGTAAAACTTTTTTGGAGGCAAAATGTTTCAGCTTGTTTCTACAATTATTGCCGTAATCCTTGTTGCTGTTGACCAGATAGTAAAAAACTGGGCCGCCGAAACCCTTATTAAAGGTGACATCGCTATTATTGAAAATGTTTTATACTTAAAATACGCTGAAAATACCGGTGTTGCTTTCAGCATGTTTTCCGATAACCGCTGGGTTCTTGTTATCGTGACCTCTGTAATGCTCGCAGCAGTTCTTGCTTTTTTTCTTTCCGGAAAAGTGAGCGGAAAACTTGAGGTTTTTTCGCTTTCGCTTTTACTTTCCGGAGGTGTCGGAAACCTTATAGACAGAATAAGCCTCGGTTATGTAATCGATTATATCGATGTTCGAATCATCAATTTTGCAATTTTTAATATTGCCGATATCTGCATTTGTGTGGGTGCATTTTTGCTTTGCGTTGCGGTTTATTTTTCCGATAAAAAAGAAAAGGAAGAAAAACAGGCAAAAACAAAGGAATTTGACGAAATAGACAAGGATCTTGAAAAACTTTTCGGCGGTGAAAACAATGAATAAGATTGTTATAACCGTTCCCGAAGAAGCAGACGGTGCAAGAGCCGACAAATTTCTTGCTGACGCAATTGACTATTTAACACGTTCCGCATTGCAGAAACTTATTTCCGTCGGTAATGTTGAAATTGGCGGAAAAGCAATTGCCAAAAGCCGTATTTTAAAAGAAGGGGAAGATATAACTGTTCTTATTCCTGACGCAGTTTCTCTCGACGTTGAAGCGGAAGATATTCCTCTCAATATCTATTACGAAGATGATGACCTTCTTGTTGTTTATAAGCCAAAGGGAATGGTCGTCCATCCTGCGCCAGGAAATCATAACGGAACCCTTGTAAATGCGCTTTTGTGGCATTGTAAAGACAGCCTTTCCGGAATAAACGGTGTTCTCCGTCCCGGTATTGTCCACCGAATTGATAAAGATACAAGCGGACTTTTACTTGTTGCAAAAAACGATTTTGCACATGTTCACCTTGCGGAACAAATTAAAGAACACAGCCTTAACCGAATTTATCAGACCATTGTTTACGGAGTTAATATGCCCGATGAAGGTGACATTGACGCTCCTATCGGAAGAAGTACAAAAGACCGTAAAAAAATGGCAATTATCGACGGCGGCAGAAGCGCACAGACTCATTATTCCGTTGTAAAACGCTATTCCGGATTCACCCATGTTCAATGTAAACTCAAAACCGGAAGAACACATCAGATAAGAGTACATATGGCATATCTTGGTCATCCTGTTGCCGGAGATGCTGTTTACGGACCCAAAAACGTTATTACACAGCTTAACGGACAATGTCTTCATGCAGGAACAATTGGTTTTATTCATCCCAGAACAGGGGAATATATGGAGTTTACTGCTCCTCTTCCGGAATATTTTACCGAGTTTGAAAGAAAGCTGGTTGAGCTTTAATGATAGAAAGCATTTCCGATATTCTTATAATCACCGATGTTGACGGAACCCTTTTGCGCGAAAAGGACGGAATATCGAAAGAAAACCTTGAAGCAATAAAAAGATTCACCGACAAGGGAGGACACTTTACAGTTTCAACCGGCCGTGCAATCGATGTAGCAAAATACCTTTTGAAGGATATTCCGATAAACGCTCCTTCTGTACATATAAACGGCGGGTATTTTTATGATTGGCAAAAAGAAGAGATCATAGAACCTAACTATATTTCAAAATTTGCCCGTTTTTCAATCAAAAAAATTAAAGAAAAATTTGATTGCTGTGATTGTCATTTTGCAAGTACCGATTCTGTAAATCTTCTTACTTCTGGAAATTATCTCAAAAAATACATTCCTGAAAGAGAATTTCATTATTTTGACGGAAGTTTTGAGGATATTCCGGAAAACGTATATAAATATATCGTCTGCTGCGATCCGGAAAACATGGATGAAATAAGAAAATTTGCTGAAAGCGTTTGCGGTAAAGATGTTAAAATCATTCAGTCCAGTCCGTTTTTTCTAGAAATTCTTCCGCCTAAAAATTCAAAAGGCAAATCCTTGGAAAGGCTTTGCGAAATTATCGGAATTCCTCTTGAAAATTCTGTTGCAGCGGGGGATTATGAGAATGATTCAGATATGCTGCTTGCTGCCGGAATCGGTGCGGCCGTTGAAAACGCCCAGGAAAGTCTTAAAGCAAAAGCTGACATAATTCTTCCTTCCTGTGAAGAAAATGCAATTGCGCATCTTATAGAGTTTCTGGAGGAAATGTATGAATGAAGAAAAAATAAGCAAGAATCTGTTGATATTCATATTTGTCGGCTGTCTTGTACTTATGATTCTTATAGCAGTATTTTTTGTTTTTTATTCGCCAAAAACAATTTCTTCCATTTCTTTTGAAGAAAATAATTCCGAACCGGAAGAAATTTCTTACAGCAGTAATGAAAACTGTTCTGATAATTCCTCGACTTTTCCAATCGCCATAAACACAGCAACCAATGAGGAGCTTCAGCTTATTCCTAATGTTGGGCCCTCCACGGCAAAGCTTATAATTGATTACAGAAATGAATACGGCACAATCGTTTCTTTCAGTGAACTTTTGAGCATCGACGGCATCGGGGAAAAGACAGTTGAAATTTTGAAAGAATATTGCATAATTAATTAAAAAATTTCAAAATAATGGTTGACAAATCGAAAAATACATAGTATAATAACAAAGTCGCTGGACGACAGCGATTTGCCTTTGTAGCTCAGTTGGTAGAGCAGAGG
>JAGBAZ010000009.1 GCA_018110905.1 Oscillospiraceae bacterium | reverse complement strand
GGTAATTGGTATTATACTGATTGTCACGGCACTTGTATGATAATTTTAAGTTCGGCCCTCGTTCCATTACGGAGCGAGGGCTATTATTGAACAATTTGTAACTTTTGCAGAAAAACCCCTTGACAAATTCCGTCTTGGTTTTTGATACTACCCGAAAGTCCGTCCTGGTCATCATCTCTTGAAAGGCGGCAATAAAGGGCAGTTATTTTATCTTTATCTGACTGTTTGTTCTTACTCATTTTTCTCCTTTCCACAGCTTGACAAATGATTTGAATTATCGGACAAATTCATATTATCACAGCTGTTATTAAACTTCAACACTTTAAAGCGCGAATTTAGATATACATTATCTTGTTTTAGTCTGTTATCCCATTTTCGCCGCAACACGTTCCGCTTTTTCGGCAATGCTTTCGCTTGCGGTTTTATCAAAATGGGTTCTTACGATAAAGGAAGTACCTTCCGATTCGTGTTCATATCGAAGCGGTTTTGCGAACATACCGTCTTCGAACCACGCCATTCTTTCTTCCTTTGTCATATTCGCAAGAAGTTCTTTTATCTCTGCGAGAAGCTTTGCAAATTCATCGCTTGCTTCAATTATCTCGCCGTTTGGAAGAATATATTTCATTTTATCATCTCCTTTTTCTGTCACATTCCTGTACATTTTCCTGTACATGTTAGTGTCACTTTTTCTGTTTTAAATTCGGGGTTGCAGGGGTGATTTCCCCTGGCGAGCTGTGTTTTGGGCCCAAAACACGTTGCTTGCGACGGAATACACAAATTTCTTCTTTTCCGTTACCATTTTCGGTACAAAGCAGATCCCGTCACTTTTTCAGTTCAATCAAGCGCTTTTGATTTGTGCGGATAAATTTAACCGAAACACCTTTCTTTTTCAGCACAGTCTTTCCGTATTTATGAAGAAGTTTTGCGGCGGTATTGGCGGAAACATCTTTGCACTTCATGTCAGAGATTAAATCAGAAACCGTTCCGAGCCATATTCTTTTATCTGACATAAACTCGATTACCAACTGAAAGAAAAAATGATTTTCCGTGAGCACGGGATAACCCGCTCTGATTTCATTCTTTGCAACCGGTTTGAGCATCTCATTTACCAATTCTTCGTCTTTCATTTTGTCAGCTCCTTTGTTTTTACTGTAATTTATGAATCCATCACAAGAAAATTATATCGCATACTTTTTCAAAATGTTATGGACTTGTAGTGCTACTTTTCTATCACAATTTGTGCAAGTTTTCATAAATCACAGCCTTTTTTACTAAAAAAGGATACAAAAAAGCCGCTGCACAGGTACAGAAAACAAGGCGGGTCACAAAAGCGAAACTCGCTAAACTCATTTTCGATGCCCTCATGCAACGGCTTTTACATCTTTTCTATCTCATTCATCAAATCACTACTATGCAACGCCATATTACGAAGATTACCGATATTCATTTTTTGCTCCTTTTTGAGCAATTCTATATTACCAAAAAAATCCGGCGAATTATGCCGGATTTTTTGGATTTTCTGTATTTTGTTTGTGAACAAAATACAAGCATAACTGGTGTCAAATTTTAATATTTAATGGTTTAATTTTTCTAAATATAAACTTAAAATTTTGTTTTGATATTGCAGACTTTGCTAACATGTGGTATTCTAATAAAAAAGGGACTATTTTTAAAATATAAAAAAATATTTTTATATTTTAAAAAACTAAGTTTATTATCATAAGGAGTATACTAATGACGATTTCCGAACAGATAAAGGTTTTATGTGTACGTTCAAATATTAGTGTTGCAGAATTAGCAAGGCGAGTTGGAACCACGCCACAAAATTTCAATTCAAAAATGAAACGAGAAAGCTTTACAGTTTCCGATTTGGAATATTTAGCAAAAACCGTTGGGTGTTCTTTTGAACGACATTTTATACTTCCTAGTGGAGATAAAATTTAATAGGAGAATAAAATATGCCAAATTTAAAATATAATTCGCAAAATCGCGATGTAATATCACTTTTTTCAGGTGCTATGGGACTTGACATTGGACTTGCAAAAGCCGGATTAAATATTGTTATTGGACAAGATTTCGATGCTGCGTGTGTTGCAACTATGAAGGCAAACGGTCATAAAGTTTTAGGTGGGGATATTCGCAATGTTGATCCAAAATCATTACTTGAACAAGTAGGATTAGCACCCGGAGAGCCATTTTTAATTTGTGGTGGTCCGCCGTGTCAACCTTTCTCCACGGCAGGAAAAAGATTAGGTATAAATGATCCTCGCGGAAGTCTTTTTATGGATTTTATCCGAATGATTGATTATATACGTCCGAGATTTTTTATTATGGAAAATGTTAAAGGAATTATGTCTGCCCCATTAAAACATGTTTCTCCTGTAGAACGTGATAATAACGATCCCGAACAAAAACTGGGGACGGTTTTAGATGTAATCCTTTCTGAATTTCAAAAGCTCGGTTATAAAACTGTCTACGGAGTATTGGATGCTGTAAATTATGGTGTCCCACAGTTTAGAGAACGTTTTGTTTTGATAGGTAGTCGTGATAATGAGAACATATTTATGCCAATACCAACACATTTCCAAATGCACCAAGATTCTTCTTATCGTTGGAAAACTTTAGAAAATGCTATACAAGATTTAGAAAATGAATGTGGTGAATGTGCTGCTTTTAGCGAAGATAGACTATCTTTTTTGAAACTCATTCCCGAGGGCGGTAACTGGAAAGACCTTCCAGAATATTTGAAAAAAGCGGCTATGGGCGGTGCATTTGAATCAAGTGGCGGTAAAGTAGGATTCTACAGAAGATTGTCTTATAGCCAGCCAGCTCCTACATTAGTTACATCTCCTGTACAAAAGGCAACTATGATGTGTCATCCTACACAACATCGACCTTTAAGTATAAGAGAATATGCCCGTATTCAGCAGTTTCCTGATGATTGGATATTTATGGGAACAATTGCAGAAAAATATCGGCAAATAGGAAATGCTGTTCCTGTTGGTCTTGCTGAGGCTTTAGGTAAAGCTGTAATCGCTGTTGCAGACCAAACTGCAGAAGTTCAAACGAAACGATTTAGAGGAACAAACATCCATCAAAAACTTAAAACCGCTCTTGAAATAGGAGGAAGTTGCTATGCCAATAAATAATTCTTACAACGAAGAAGCTGTTATAGAGGCCATTGCTGTTGCACTTGATAATTTCTACACCAACCTTATTAAAAAAGTGGACAGTTTGAATATCAAAACTGTAATGAAACGTAAAAATCCCTATCTTTTCCGAGCAAAAGCCATGAATGGTGCAGCTCAAATAATTGATGCTATCCTTGCTGCTTTTGTATCATCCTCGGAGGAAACAATTTTTGGCAATGTGTTTTTTGAACCTATTGCTACAGCAGCAGTTCAAGGCCAAAAAGCATTAGCCGAGGGTGTTGACATTATGGTAGAACGTGATAGCACTATTTATGCTATTGCAGTAAAATCGGGAACAAGTGTTTTCAATGCTGATAGCCGTAAAAAGCAGGAACAAAATTTTATGGCAGCAAGTAAATTGGCCCAGCAAGCCAAAAAGCGTTTTGTTCCTATTGTTGGATATGGCTACGGCAAGAAGAAAACTTCTAACCGTGGTTTGCCTAAGTTCTATATAGAATTGGCAGGAAAAGATTTCTGGACCGAATTAACAGATGATGAAAAATTTTACATCAAGTTAATTCGTTATATGGATAAACTGCCAGAAAAATATGTGGAAGATTTTGACGCCTCGTATCAGAAGGCTTCAAATCGTCTAGTTAGAGAATTTACACAGCAGTTTTGCTTTGAGGATGGAAGTATCGACTGGGAGAAGCTTGTTGAATTTAACTCCGGTAATTAATTTTTAGGAGGAAATAGTTATGCGAGAAGCCCTTAAAAATGCTGTACAAAGTGCTATTCTATTTGAATGCAAGTTGCCTCACCAAGACAGCGGCATAGATAAATCCTGTATCTCTTCCCAGAGTGACATTTGTTTTAACAATACCGCTCCTCAAGAGATTGCAAGAGTTATATATAATGGAATCGTAGAGTTCGCAGTAAATGAGTATGACATCAACTACGACGATTTAGCGCTTGAGCAAAGGAGAACCATTCTGAGTAGAATTCGATATAATCCAGATGCAACAGAGGATACAAAGTTAAAATATGGTTTTTACGGCGAAGTATTATTAGATTTAATTTTGAGGGTGTTTCTACGAACGAGTGTTATTGCAGCACGGGGATATTTTTATTCACCTATTGAAAATAGTGAGGCTAAAGGTTTTGATGCTTTTCATATTATGGAGCGCGACGGAAATATCGATCTGTGGTTTGGGGAAGCAAAATTCTATTTGCGGTACAAAGATGCAATAACCCCTGTAATGGAAAAGTTAGGAACCTCGTTATCGGATAGTTATTTGAATCGAAATTTGATAGCGATTATAAATGAATGGGATCATCTCTCTGTACATAATGCCCATCTGAACAACCTGTTAAATTCTTGGTTTGAGAATCCAAGTGTCAATTTAGCACAAGAAATGCGGAACCGAGGAATACGGTTGATATACCCTATATTTATTGCTTATGAAAAAGCTAATAGAGATGCATATCATCAAAGTATAAAAAAGTGTATTGATCATATTTCCGCAGAATATGCGCGGATTGGTATCAACATTCCCGCTACATTCGATTATCGACTTTTCTTTATTTTTCTACCGCTGTCAGAAGTTAAGCAAATCAAGGAGAGTGTGATTCAATGGATAGATTCACAAGAACCGCTGATATAATTAAGGCATATTATAGTTATAAGCAAACAGCGGATTCTGCAACATTTGTCAAGAAGGTATGCAATTACTTTGACTATATGAAAGATGAGATATTGTCTGATGCTGATTTGAATTTGCTCTTGTTTTTGGCAAATGAAGCTGGAATTCCTCAATACTATGATCTGTTAAGATCAAAGTTCACGAACAACGAGATTGACGATGAAAATATCACTTCTCTCACTATGAGTGCTCTATTCTATGAAGCAAGTTTGATTAAAGGGGATAGCAAACTACATCGCTATCAAAAGCATGTTCTAGATAGCTTTATGGACACGCGGCAAAATCGTTTTGTTTTAACAGCACCCACTTCCTTTGGAAAAACCTTTTTGGTTTACGAGATTATCCAAAAGATGCAATATCAAAATATACTTTTGATTTTTCCTGCAATAAGTCTATTATCCGAAAACTATGCTCGTCTTTGCAATTGGGAAGTTTTTAGTAACTACGCTATTCACTCATTGAGTGAAGAAGAATTTGATATTACTCAGAAGAATATCTTCATTTTTACACCTGAACGATTTTTGTCCTTTATGGATTCGCATCAACACCTCCACTTTGATTTTGCTTTTATTGATGAAGTGTATAAAATTGATAATAGCTTTGTCATCGATCAGGAAACATCTGGAGAAAATGAGCGTGATACAGCTTATCGTTTGGCATTAGAATTTATTTGCAAGCTAACAGATGATATGTTGTTGGCAGGCCCTTATATGGCTCTTCCGTCAGCAGAAATAGAGCAACAAAAATCCTTTAATGCTTTTGCCCACGACAATGGTTTTGCTTTCTTGCGATATAATCAATTTGAAATTGTCTCAAAGGAATACACAACAGTTAAAAATAGACAGCAATACCTCATTGACAACATTCCGGTTAAAATTGGTTCAGTGAGTAAAACACAGAAGATTGCCAATATTATTCAAGCATTGAGTTCCCCAACAGAAAACACTATCATTTATTGCAATAGAAAATCTGATACAGAATCGTATGCTAGACAATTGTTACAAGACGAAGAACTCATTTTATTATTTCAAGAAAGGTGTTCAGAAATAGATGCACCTGCTTATGAAATTTTTTTAGAGCATTTACAAAACACTTTTGGTGACGATTGGATTGTATTGAGGGCATTGCGAGGAAGAATAGGAATCCATCACAGCCTTGTACCCAAATATATTCAGAAAGAGATTATAAATTTATTTAACTGTGGTGCACTAATTTGTCTCTTTTCTACTACAACAATTACCGAGGGTGTTAATACATCAGCTAAAAATATAATCATTACCTCGGGGAAAAAAGGCATAAAAAACCTTAGACAATTTGACGCCAAAAACATTGCTGGTCGAGCAGGCCGTTTTCAACAACACTATTCAGGAAGGGTTATCGACTTAAATAATGGTTTCGAGGATATCGTCAACAGGGATCCAGAATTGTTAGAGCACAAGAATTATGATGTCAATGCCCTAAAGACAGATGTTGACTATCAAATCACAAAGGATCAATATTTATCTGAAACAGATCTTATAGAGAAAGAAGCGATATCTTTACGAGTTGAGGAATCAGGAATCCCAGCTAGTGTTTTTAACAGCTTTAGAGTTGTTGGCCCAAAAGACAAGCTGTTGCTTTATAAACGAATAGAGCGTATGCCATGGTGGATTATCGAAGAAATTAAGCGGGTTTCTACCAAATTGGCACGAACCAATGCTAGAAGCTTACATTGGAGTGGTTTCCAAATTATTCTTAATCTGATATTCCCTATAGTACGAGAAGAAAAACTTAAGCAACTTATCAGTCTTAGAACGGCAGATCAACAATATTCCTTAGTAACTGTACTTTTAAGCTCGTACCTTGAAGGAGGCTTTATGTCGATGGTGGATTATTATACTACACGGCAAATCAATCCTAAAACCAAGGATGAAGCAATACGAACGGTTGCGGACTTTGTCTATAATGTTTTCAAATACCATTTAGTAAAGTATCTTGGCTTGTTCGATGTTTTCTTTAGATATCGGGTTTCGACTCTTGAAAATATTGATATGGACAGTGTCCCGGGATTGGGATTGTTGTTGCAAAAACTTGAATACAATGCACTTTCACCAATTGCACGCAAAATAAGTGATTATGGCGTTCCTTTTAAGCTAATTGATTGTTATGATAGTCAACGTAAATATGATAAAAGTCAATTTGATGCTTATGAGAAACGAATTGATGAGCAAATAAAGATATTACTAAATTAATTTAGCTTTGTAGTACTCAAAAACAAGTAACATATTACAGTTCTATTTGTAATATGTTACTTGTTTTAAAATAATCCTTATTAATTATAAAATTTTATATAATATGACATTTTTAAATATTGTCAACAGGAGAAAATATTCTATGAAAGTGTTAGACTTGGACATGGATTACTTTATTAAAAAAGTACCATATTCTATTGATGAGTCATATTGTGGACGTCTTGAAAAGTATTATGATAAATATGTATGGAAAGAAAAAGAAGTGCGTGATTTTCTAGAAAAAAATTTAGGTTTATCAAAAGAACATAAAATACCGGGAAGGATTGTTAAAGGACACAATGAATCATTATTTTTTTGGAATGAACTTATAAAAAAAGAAAAATTAACAATTCCCTTTGAAGTAATACACATTGATTCGCATGCTGATTTAGGGTTAGGATATTTTTCATATAAGCATATCAAAGATTTTTTGTTGTCGCTTCCCGTAAAAGAAAGACCGTTTCATCCATATTATGTTAGTCCTATAAACGGAAAAACAAACGGCATTGGTATAGGAGACTACTTATTATTTGCGATAGCTTATAGATGGATTAAAAAACTAACATACTGCGGTAATCCTAATGGAACATGTAATGATTATATATGGAATACATTAAAAAATATGGAAGAAAAGCTTATATGGAACGAACCTGTTTATAATTCTATTCAGCTACTATATAATCCAATTGATGAACTTCCAGATGATATTAATGACAGAAAAACAATTTCGCGTTATATCAAAAATAGCACTAAGGAGCCTGAAGTTCCGTTTCTAATTATTCCAACAATAAAAGACGTTTGTTATAATAGCGATTTTGATTTTGCTATTTTAGCCCAATCTCCAAACTATACTCCTGCTAGTGCAGATTATATTATTGATGTTTTCAAAGAATATATTGAAGAAATATAAAAGCATAGAACCGGTAGCAATACAAATAAATATTAACTCCGTCGCAAGCAACGCCTTTGGATAGCCACGGCAGAGCTTAGCAGGGAAAATCCCTGTAACCCTTTAAATTCTGATGTTTTATTCAAGCAAAAACAGCATCTGCCACAGTAGGCAGATGCTGTTTCTCTATATTGGAGTATTATAAAAAAGGAAGCTCATCTTTTGAATACGAAGACTATCACCAACCCAACCGCTAGAACAGCAGCAGACGCAATTATATAAAACACATTGCTGAAAAGGGAGTTTCCAGTATCTGACGAAAAATCTGTTCCTTCAAAAGGGTTTCGTGCTCCTCCAATTTGAAAATTACCAGGTGAAAATTCCGGCGGTGCACTTTTTGTTTGATCGTTGGAAGAGGAAGTATTGTTTTTATTGGAATTATCTTGAGATTCGTCGTGATTTTCTCCGCGACCGCCGGAATTTCCGTCAAAATTTTCTCCGCCAAAACCGCCTTTTCCGCCGCCCATACCCATGGAACCCATATCCGAAAGATTCAGGTGAGAAGCATCAACGGCCGTGAATTTTTCTCCTTCGGAAAGCTGTCTTTCAACGCTTTCGGTGCGGAGAGCACAGAATTCTTTAAGGGTGGCAACGCCTTTTTCAAATTCCTCAAAGGTATAGAATTTTGTCGGATCTTTTTCAATGTAAGGGGCAATAATTTCTTCTGCCTCTTCGATTATTTTCTGAACATCGATTGTTTCAAGGAACTCGGCAAAATACTGATGATAAGCCTCGGTATATTCTTCGCTTTGAAAAATCCAATCCGCCATCGGTCTGTCGCCGTTTCCGGAAACGGAAAGAGGAGAATCTATGGAATCGTTTACGGAAGAATCTGCGCTGTTTCCCTGGAAGGTTCCGAAAGCAAGGTTATAATCCCAGGGAATCATGGAAAGAAGGCCCTCTTCCTCATAAAGATAATAGTTGTGAATCATTGAACCGGTGTAGCTGTCGCCGTTTACAACGTAGTTATGCACGACGAAATATCTGAGCACGGCTTCAATATCAACCGCGTGCTCAATATTTTCTCCGGTGCTCAAAGTTTCAAGACTTTCGATAAGCCTTGTTTTATCGGCTTTTGTAACGTCGGTTTTTGCGCTTGTGAAGATGTTGGAATAACTTTCCGGGTCGTCGTCAATATATTTCAGTTTAACATCATCGGAGCCCATTCCGGATCCGCCCATCATTCCTCCGGGACCGCCCATATCGGGCATTTCTCCGCTGAAATCTTCCGGAATCTGTGATCCATCAAAACTGCCGGAAAAATCCTCGGGAATCTGCATATCGCCGGACATATCCGGAGGAACCATTCCGCCGAAGCTTTCCATATCGGGAATTTCACTGCCGGGAGGAACCATTCCGCCAAATCCTCCCATATCCGGCATTTCGCCGGAAGAGGGTCTTTTTGGATTTCCGGAACTTCCGGAAGAATTTTCGGGGGATGTTCCTGCTTCAGAATCTTCGGAAGAAGGCATCTGGAATTCGCCGTTTTCAAAATTTTCGGCAAATTCGTTCATATCAAAACCTTTGCCGTTTCCTCTTCCACCGCCGAAATTCATGCTGTCCGGTTTATAAAGTTCGCCGTAATCATTTCCGTAATTTCTCCGGAGGAATGATTCCTCAACGCCCTCCACTGCAAGATAAAGTCCCCAGTCTTCGCCGTTCACAGTGATATAAACAAAACTGCAAAGGGGAGCGGAAACTCCGAAGGCATTCATCATCTGATAGGTGAGGTAATCCTTCATAAAGGTGGCGTCCTGGATAAGGTTGTTGAGACTCAGCTTATCAAGTCCGTGATAGGCAGATGTACTGTCATATTGATCAAATTCGATTTTGAAGCTGTAACGCCGGCTTCCCATGGAAGAAACGCTTGAAAGAGAGGTGTTTCCTTTCCCGCGGATTCCGACGTTTTTAATGGTTTCGCCGTCGATTGTTATATTGCAGACGGAATATTCCTCGTTTTCTGCTGTTTCGATGAAGGAATCCCAGTTTTCCATTTCGATATCAATGGTGTGAACGTAGGAATTATCAAAAAGTTTTGTTTCATAGCCCATAACTTTTTCTGCCTGGGTTATGCCAAAAAACTTGCCGTTCATAAAAACCGCGGCTGTTATGATACAGAGCACAAGTGCGATTATGCAGATGCGCTCAAGATTTTTATTCGTTGACATAATACACCTTATCCCATATAGTCGCCGTTATAGCTTACGAGAACAGCGCTATGAATTCCGGGCATTTCCGCAAGGGAATTTATAAAACCGGTGTTTTCGTCACGGAGGCGAACTTCCATATTGACTTCAACGGAGCCTTTCTGGACGGTTTTGCTTTTGATCACACAGCGGTTTACGTTTCTTTCTATAAAATCCTTTGCGTGCATTTCCGTTTCGCCCCCGTCGCAGCGGATTACGATTATATAAGGGTTTGCGTGGGATTTTTTGTTAACGAAAACAAGAAGAACGGCGCCGATAACAACGCTTCCGAAAACCGCAAGAGGGATCATTCCCGCCGCAAGAACAATGCCCACGGCGATGGACCAGAAGAGGAACGCAATATCAAGGGGTTCCTTGATTGCGGTTCTGAAACGGACTATGGAAAGGGCACCGACCATACCAAGAGAAAGAACAACGTTGCTTGTTACGGCAAGGATAACAAGAGTTGTAATCATGGTGAGCGCAACAAGAGAAACGCCAAAGCTGGAAGAATACATAACCCCGGAAAAAGTCTTTTTATAAACAAGGAAAATAAAAAGACCGATTCCGAAAGCAAGAGCAAGGGCGATCACCATATCAAAGATACTTACGCTCGAAACGTTTTCGAGGAAGCTGGATTTAAAAATATCGTTAAAAGTTACCATAGCAAAAATTTTCCTTTCTTTTGGTTCAGCCGTAGATTCTGCAGGCGGCGTATTTTGAAAAAGCGGCGCTTCGGCGGCTTTCAAGCTGGATAATATCCCGGATTATATCCGGAAGAAATTCGTCCCATTTGACTTCAAGGATAATGGGTGCGGTTCCTGCCGGAACAGTCGGAAGATCGGGATTTAGAATATCCGTCTGGTTAATTCCGGTCCGGATGCCGTAATCGAGCGTGACCCTTACGTTTCCTGCGGGAAAGATGAAGGCTTCCCTCGTATAATCAACAACGGTTTTCGGAAGAAGACCTTCGGATTTCATTTTATAGCCAAGCTCCCGGAGAAGAGGTTTTTCCGAAGATGCGATGAAATCCCTTTCCCCGACGATGATTTTCTCCGTTTCATCTTCGGAAAGCCATTCGATTTCTTTAAGACAAAGACCGTTTATTTTGCTTTTCTTTTCAAGTTTTATAAGGGATTTGTCATGGTTATAAATTCTTATGCGGAATTTTTCTCTTCTGCTTACTCCGTTTAATTTTTCAAGAAGCGCCTTATCCTCGAGGTTATCGAAATAAAGGCTTCGGATAAAATATTTTCCGTCCTTTGCGTTTTCGTCCCTTTGCATAACGGCGGAAAGCCTTTGGCGAAGGATAAGCATATCCGAATAGTTTATCTCGTGTTTCCATTCGTGTCTGAATTTAGAAGCTATTTTTGTTCACTCCCTTTCGCTTTTTTGTTTCGTACAAATTTTATCACCGGAAACTTAACCTTTGCTGAAAGAAAGGCCGGAAACTGTTAAATGATTGTGAACATTCTCTTTTTCAGCTTTATTTAAGCGGAATGGATTATTATAATTAAAAAGAAATATATCCGGAGGAAACAAAATGAAAATTCTTATTATAGAAGACGAAAAAATCCTGGCGGATTCGATAAAATCCCTTCTGGAATCCAAAGGATTTGAAGCGGAAGCGGTTTATGACGGAGAAACGGGAAAAGATTATGCCGAACTCGGGGTCTATGACCTTCTTATCCTCGACGTTATGATGCCTAAAATGAACGGATTCGAAGTTGCAAGAACGGTCCGCAAAAACCGCTGTTCAACGCCGATTCTTATGCTTACGGCAAAATCCTCGCTCGAAGACAGAATCGAAGGGCTTAACGCCGGTGCGGATTATTATCTTACAAAACCTTTTGATTCAAGGGAACTTCTTGCCTGCATAAATGCCCTTTTGCGCAGACAGGGCGGACAGGTTGACGAAATGGTTTTCGGAAACACGGTTCTGGATTTGTCTTCTTCGATGCTTATCTGCAAAGGAAAGGAAATCCGCCTTTCCGCAAGGGAATTTGACGTTATGCGCGCGCTTTTTAATGCAAAAGGCCGCAATCTTTCGAAAGAAACAATCCTTGCAAAAGTCTGGGGATATGATTCAAATGCGGTTGAAAACCACGTTGAGGTATATGTCGGTTTTCTTCGCAAAAAGCTTGCAACCATCGGTTCCAATATTAAAATCGAATCCATAAGAAGGCTCGGCTACCATCTGGAGGCAAAAGATGATTAAAAAACTTAAAATAAAATTCGTCTGCATAAATATGGCGATAATCACTGCGGTGCTTTTTGTGATTTTCGGAATGATAATAACTTCCACCTCCGCAAACCTTGAAAGGGAAAGCATTGCTTTTATGCAGATCGCCTCGAAAAGCAGCTTTTTGCCCGGAAGACCGGGTGAACTTCCGGAAGAAACAAGAACTCCGTTCTTTACTGTAAAAATCAGCCCAAACGGAGTGGTTTCCGCCGACGGAGGAAGCTTTTTTGACCTTTCGGACAGAGCAATGCTTGAAGAAATCGTTGATTCCGCTTTTTATTCCGAAGAAAAAACCGGAATAATTAAAAACTATAACCTTCGGTTTTTAAAAGAAGAAACTCCGGGCGGAACCACCATAATCTTTGCGGATATCTCTTCCGAACAGGCAACAATAATAAATCTTATAAAAACCTGCTTTTTTATAGGAATAATCAGTTTCGGGGTTTTCTTCGGAATAAGCGTTCTTCTTGCCAGATGGGCAATAAAACCGATTGAAAACGCATGGAAACAGCAAAAACAATTTGTTGCGGATGCTTCGCACGAGCTCAAAACCCCTCTTACGGTAATTCTGACAAATGCAGAACTTCTGCAGAGCGAAGACTGCACTGAAACGGATAAAAACCGTCTTTCGGGTAACATTTATTCCATGTCAAAACGCATGAGGGGCCTTGTGGAAAATCTTCTTGACCTTGCAAGGGCGGATAACGGAACTTCGAAAATGGTTTTTGAAAAACTTAATTTCAGCGATCTTGTTTACGAATCGATTCTTCCTTTTGAGCCGGTTTATTTTGAAAACGGAAAAAATCTTTATTACCGCCTTGATAAGGATATAAATCTTTGGGGAAGCGCAGATTATCTTAAACAGACCGTTGATATTCTTCTTGATAACGCGAATAAATATTCTTTTGAAAACACAGCGATCAGGGTAGAACTGATAAAAAAAGAAAAACATTGTGTTCTTTCGGTAAAAAGCGAGGGAGAGCATATTTCAAAGGAAAATCTTAAAAATATTTTCAAAAGGTTTTACCGCGTTGATGAAGCGAGAACCGACGGGGAAAGCTATGGTCTTGGTCTTTCAATAGCCGAAACGATAGTTAAAGAACATAAAGGAAAAATATGGGCTGAAAGCAAGGAAAATGATAATATTTTCTTTGTACAGATACCCATATAAAAACAAGGGGCAAAGTTTTTCTTTGCCCCTTTGCTTTTAACCATTTATTAAGTTTTCATATATAATCTCTTCCGCTCTGTTCCTAATGTTATTCATACGCTGAACCCATTCCAGTTGATTCTGCTCTTTGAGCGCTTCGTTTATGCCTTCCTGTTCCGCTATTTGCTTTATGAGCACCGCTTTCATATTTTGAGCACGGGTGTCAACCTCTGCAAGATGCTCGTTGAGTTTTCCGGTGGTAAGGAGATTTATGAAAAGAATCCTATCATGTTCTTTTGTGTATCTGAAATATCTTTGGCCATAAATTCCGATGTTGTATTCTTCCTCTTGAACCGGTAAAAGATTTGGTAAATAATAATCTCCGCAAAGTGTATAATCCATATTTTCACCTCCAAAAGAGTGGTTTCCTTTTCGGTTTTGTGTTGATGACTTTTATCATTATGTCATCAACAGCATCCGTATATCTTCCTTGCTGAATAAGAGAGTTCCTTAAATCATTGAGTGCTTTTATTACAATTTTCCATTCAGAATCATCAAGAGTAATATATCGTTTCTTTTCCATGATTCAACCTTCTTTCAGCACATCCGATTCAGCAGATACAAATGTATCATACGCAAATCTTGCTCCAAGTCTGAATCCGGTAATGAAACTATCTACAACAGATTCTCCGTCAACAATACCCCAAGCGTCAACATATTCAAGAAACAGCTTTTTATCCTCTTCGGGAAGTCTTTCCAAAAGTACATCTTCATTTTCTGACAGTACTTTCATTTCTCTGCTATACGATCTGCTTTTCTTCTTTTTCATGTTCTGTGGTTCAATATTTGCATAGTACAATTCTTCAATAAAATTTGTCATTATGTAATCCTCCATTACAGATTTGAATTTGTCCAATAATTCAATCATTTAGGCTGATTACAAAAGTTTGCCAAAAAATAGGCGGCACTTCCTTACGAAGTGCCGCCCAAAGGCGGGACTTTTTTATTTTATATGTAAATATATTTATAATTAAATGAATTTTATTGACTTGTGCAAAAGTTGGCTATAAAATATTTAACTGGAATACTTTGTATATCGTATGAAATTATAAATATGCTGATGGGTGATTTTATGAAACTTTTTTTGAAAAAAATAATAAGTTTTCTTCTTGCCATTCTGATGACTGTTTCTTATGTTCCGGTTGGAGTTTTTGCGTTTTCGCTTGAAGAAACGGAAGAAACGATAGAGGAAACTGAAATTTTAGAAGAAGATTCTGAACATGATGAGGAAATATTGTTTAGTTCCGGAGAAGAAGAGCTATTATCTGAAACTGAGATTGAAATACCAATTGATTTAGAAAGTTCAGACATAGAAGAACAGGAAATTGAAACATCGGAAGAACTTATAGGAAAAAAACTTTCAATCCTTGGCGCAAGCATTTCCACCTATGCGGGAACTTCTAACGGCGCCGCGGCGGATACAACAAACTCCACTATCCGTAATAACGCAAAATATTATCCGAACAACACAGTAAAAGATGTTGCTCTTAACGATACATGGTGGATGCAGTTTGCGGACGACCTTGGACTCAGGCTTCTTGTAAACAACTCCTGGAGCGGCGGCGCGATTCTTCTTGAAAGAGCGGGAACGGTTGGCGCATACGTTGACCGCTGCGTTCAGCTCCATGACGATACCGGCGAAAACGCCGGGGAAGAGCCGGATATCATCATAATCCAAAAGGGATTCAACGATTTCAGCTACGGAAAATCCACCCTCGGAACGGCGGAGGATATCAACTATGAAGAGCTGATTCTTGAGGACGGTTACGCAGAACCGAAAACCACCATGGAAGCAACGGTTATAATGCTTGATAAAATGACAAAGCGTTATCCCGATGCGGAAATCTATATGTTCAGCCATTTTAGACGTGTAAACCAGAGCGCGGCGGATACGGAACTTATGGAAAAACTCAACTCTTCCATCGAAACCGTCTGCGAACGCTATGGAGTTAAAGTTATTGACCTTTATTCCGTGCTCGGTTCCGTTGAGTTTGTCGGTGACGGAAGTCTTCATCCCAACAGACTCGGAATGGATATTATGACCGAAGCGGTGAAACGCACCGTTCTTGCGAACACCGCTTATGAAGTTGAAACACACCTTGTTTCATTCGAACTGGATAGAGTTTCTGCCGATTACGGCGACGATAAAATCGTTCGGAGCGGCGATTCTTTCAGCGTAAACCTTACGGCGGAAATTGCGGGAATCCTTGAAGTTTCTGTAATCATGGGCGGAAAAGATATTACCGAAGCAACATATAATGACGGAAAAGTAAGCATTGAATCCGTTACCAGCGATGTTGTGATAAAAGCAAAATCAGTCCATGAACCGAAAAATTACCGCTGGGAATTTGACGGAACAGACCTCGTCTGTGAAAGCGGTGAAAACGGACTTACAAAAATTTCCGGTACAACCACCGACGGAGTTTTCAGCAAAACAGCATATTCCCTTGAAAAACCGGTTGTGCTTATGCACGACAAACCCTGGACCGTTGAATGGAAAAGCGAAGGCACTTTTATGAACGAAAACGGTTCCACCGGCGCAAGAATTTTTACTTCCGACAATGTAAACGCAAACTATAACGCGCGCTACATCTTCAAGAGCGCAACAAAATGGCTTATTGCAATGGGCGAAAAAACTTCCAGCGGAAGCCATAACTATGGAATTGCCCTTGAGGATCACGGAATCGACGGCTCTGCGCCTCATACCTACCGGCTTGAAAACCGCATTGAGGAAAACGGTTCAAACATGATTTATCTTTTCGTTGACGGAAAGGAAATCGGCGCGCTGAACAATTATTACGTTGGAACAACCGATAAGAAAACAACTTCCGATTGGCTTTCCGGCAAGGATTTTGTGCTTCCTTATATGGGAACGGACACCCACGGTTTCAGCAACGCAAAAATAGAGTACGTTGAAGTTTGGGAAAACGGAAAGCACTTATTAAATTCCGCCCCTTTAACTACTTTTACCACCACCGAGGAAGCCGCCCTCTATCTCCGTTCGCAGATGATCGCAAGGGAACCTTCAATAACCCTTCGCCTTAACGGAAGCGCGACCGGTCCCGAGATTTCTGCTATCCTTACCAAAGCCTTGGAACACACCGGCGTTCCGAACGAAGGCGACTATATCCGCCATAACCAGATCGGCTACGATTCTTCCGTTGTTACCGGCGAAGACGAAAACGGTACATATACCGAGATTACATATACATTCAACTGGCTTACCACAGCCGAACAGGAAGCGGAAGTTGATGCTGCGGTTGATTCTGTTCTTGCGGAACTTGACCTTTGGGATCTGACAAATTATGAAAAAGTCAAAGGTGCGTATGATTGGATAACTGAAAACGTTCAGTATGATTTTGATAATGAAGATAACGACGAATATCAGCTTTGCCATTCGACTTATGCTGCCATTGTTCAAAAAAATGCGGTTTGCCAGGGCTATGCAACGCTTTACTACCGAATGATGCTTGAACTGGGTGTGGATTGCCGATATGTTAGAGGCACCGCAGGTTATGTCGAAATAGAAGATCACGCCTGGAATATAGTTTATCTCGACGGTAAATATTATAATATGGACCCAACCTGGGACCGCGACCTTATGGGACATTACAGAATGTTCCTTTGTACCGAATCAAACTTTACCGAACATCATTCTGACAGTGAATATCTTACAGCGGAATGGAAAGCTAAATATCCCATGGCGGTTGTGCCTTATGTCTTTAATGTGACCGCTTCTGGAAAACTTTCGAACGGAATGGAATGGGTCCTTGACGGGGATACCGGAACGCTTACCGTTGCAGGTAAAGGCGCGATTCCAAGCTATCGGTACAGTTATGCACCTTGGTATCAATACCGTGAGAGCGTCAAGAGTATTGTTGTTTCCGAAGGAATAACCGAGGTTGGCGAACGCGCTTTTTATTGGTGCACAAACTGCACTTCGCTCACTCTTCCGGAAAGCCTTACGGCTATCCGAGAATACGGTTTCAACAACCTTCGTGCCCTGGAATATGTAACATTGCCTTCCAACCTTAAAACACTTGAATTTTGTGCTTTTTCCGAATGTGTTGCGCTGAAAGAAATTGTAATACCGGACAGTGTTACAAGCTGCGGTTCAAGCGCTTTTTCAAATTGCTACGGACTTTTGGAAGCAGTAATAGGAAAAGGACTTAAACAGATTCCGAACAGCATGTTCTTTGGCGACAGAAACCTTGAGAGCGTAACTTTGCCTGAAGGACTTACATACATCGGCGATACAGCTTTTTCGGACTGCGGCTTGTTCAAGTTCACAATTCCCGCAACGCTTACCGGCCTCGGATCTTCTGTTTTCGGCGGCTGCCGCAGACTTTCTGAATTTTATGTTGAGTCGGGAAACCAATATTACAAAGCTGTTGACGGAGTTCTTTTTACAAAAGACGGAAAGACCCTTGTTGCATATTCTATGGGAGATATAACTTCCTATTATTATGTGCCGGCCGGAACAGAGGTCATCGCAAGAAGTGCATTCAATGATTCTTACCGACTTCAGTATATATATTTTCCGGACAGCCTTAAAACAATCGAACCTTATGCTTTTGCATATTGCGAGTCGCTCTGGGCAGTAACATTTACTCCCAATATCACAAGAATAGGGGATTCGGCATTCCGCTCATGCGTAAGCCTTTACAGAGCAATGTTTAAAAACCCGGATGTTATTCTTGAATCATCCGTTTTTGCAAACTGCGATACCATGGAAGACATTACTCTTCCGGCAAATCTAAAGGAAATTCCAAACGGTCTTTTTTATGGAAGTGCAAGACTTGCGGAAGTAGAAATTCCCAAAACCGTTACAAAAATAGGTTCTTCCGCTTTCCTCGATTGCGATTCGCTTAAAACCATCACAATTCCGGGAAACGTAAAAACCATTGAGCAGCAGGCTTTCGATTATTGCAATAAACTGGAAACCGTAGTTATGGAAGAAGGCGTTCAGAAAATCGGCTGGCTTGCTTTCAGCAGAAGCCCCAATCTCAAAAAAGTTGTAATTCCTTCTTCAGTCACTACTATTGAAAACAAAAGTTCAACGGACTGGACTTTTATCGAATGTCCGAACGTTGTTTTATATGTTAATTGCGGGACCACAGCCAACAGCTATGCGGTCAGCAGGGGACTTGCAAAAAATGTTTCTCACCCCTATACAAACGCATCGGTAGTTCCGCCAACATGCACAGCTCAGGGATATACAAAAAATTGTTGCAGATGCGGAACATATTCCTATAACAGTAACTATACTTCGGCTCTTGGTCACAGTTACAGTTCAAAAGTAACTTCGCCAACCTGTACCGCTCAAGGTTATACAACTTATACCTGCAGAAGGTGCAGTTACAGCTATAACGCGAACTATACTTCTGCACTTGGACACAGCCTTGTTCTTGAAAATTATCTTGCGCCGACTTGCACAGCACAGGGTTATTCCGGCGATGAAGTCTGTTCTGTTTGCGGAACAACTTATTACGGAGAAGTGACTCCGGCAAATGGACATAGTTACGAAGCTGTTGTTACTGCACCGACCTGTACCGAACAGGGTTACACAACTCATAGTTGTTATGTATGCGAGGACAGCTATATTGACAGCTACGTCAACGCAAAAGGCCATACAGAAGTGATCGACCCTGCGGTTGAGGCAACCTGCACGGAAACCGGCCTTACGGAAGGTAAGCATTGCTCTGTATGTAACACGATTCTTGTAAAACAGAATGTTGTTTCTACGAAAGATCACACCGAAGTTATCGACAAAGCGGTAGCACCGACATGTACGGAAACCGGCTTGACCGAAGGCAAACACTGTTCCGTATGTAATACGATTCTTGTTGCACAGACTGTAATCAAAGCTAAAGGCCACACCGAGGTCATCGACAAAGCAGTAGCGCCGACATGTACTGAAACCGGACTTACCGAAGGCAAACACTGTTCCGTATGTAATACAATTCTTGTTGCCCAGACTGTAGTAAAAGCTAAAGGTCACACCGAGGTCATTGACAAAGCGGTTGCACCGACATGTACTGAAACGGGTCTTACCGAAGGTAAGCATTGCTCTGTATGTAACACGGTTCTTGTAAAACAGAATGTTGTTTCTGCGACCGGACACACCGAAGTCATCGACAAAGCGGTAGCACCTACCTGTACGGAAACTGGTTTGACCGAAGGCAAACACTGTTCTGTATGTAATGCGGTTCTTGTTGCACAGACCGTAGTCAAAGCTAAAGGTCACACCGAGGTAATCGACAAAGCGGTAGCTCCTACATGTACCGAAACCGGTTTGACCGAGGGTAAACACTGTTCTGTATGTAATGCAATTCTTGTTGCCCAGACTGTAGTAAAAGCCAAAGGCCACACCGAAGTTATCGACAAAGCGGTGGCACCTACCTGTACCGAAACCGGCTTGACCGAAGGTAAACATTGCTCTGTATGTAGCACAATTCTCGTTGCTCAAACGGTAATCAAAGCCAAAGGCCACACCGAGGTCATTGACAAAGCAGTAGCACCTACATGTACCGAAACGGGCCTTACCGAAGGCAAACATTGTTCCGTGTGTAACGAAATTCTTGTTGCACAGACTGTAGTAAAAGCAAAAGGTCACACCGAGGTTATCGA
This sequence comes from Oscillospiraceae bacterium, assembly GCA_018110905.1. Taxonomy (GTDB): domain Bacteria; phylum Bacillota; class Clostridia; order Oscillospirales; family Ruminococcaceae; genus UMGS1668. The sequence continues at coordinate 8,449 of JAGBAZ010000009.1, read as the reverse complement.
CAAAGCGGTAGCACCTACTTGTACCGAAACGGGTCTTACTGAAGGTAAGCATTGCTCTGTATGTAACACAATTCTTGTAAAACAGAATGTTGTTTCTGCGAAAGGCCACACCGAAGTAATCGACAAAGCAGTGGCACCTACATGTACTGAAACAGGTTTGACGGAAGGCAAACATTGTTCTGTATGCAACACGATTCTTGTAAAACAGAATGTTGTTTCTGCGAAAGGTCACACCGAGGTTATCGACAAAGCAGTAGAAGCGACTTGTACCGAAACCGGTTTGACGGAAGGCAAACATTGCTCCGTATGTAGCGTCGTTATTATTGCGCAGGAAGTTGTTCCGGTAAGCGAACATGTTTTTGGCGAATGGCAGATTACCGTTGAACCGACAGTAACGGAAAACGGCGAAGAGCAAAGACATTGCGAAAACTGTGAATTTGTTGAAACCCGCGTGGTTCCGGCAAAAGGATATCCTATGGGAGATATCAATAAAGATGAAAAAGTAAACGTAATGGATGTTTTCTATGCGCGCCTTGTTGCGGCAAAACTTATCGAAACAACAGAAGAGCAGATAGCCCTTGGAGATGTTGACGGTGACGGAAAGATAACCGCCATAGATGCAAACATTATCAGGAAATTTGTCATAAAAATGATCGACAAATTTCCTATAGACAGATAAAAAAACTCCCGCCTTGGGCTCCCTTCCGTAAGGAAGAGTGGATTCGGGCAAGCTCTTGTAAAGTAAATAGTTTTGATATGGACGGCGGGACTTTGTCACGCCGTCTTTTCTTTTTGCTTTTGTTCGAGTTCACGTTCAAAGGATTCTCCCATGTCCTCCGGTGTGAGTCCGCAGATAATTCCGATTCCGTTGTAGTAGATATCCACTATTTGATATCTCTTTCCATCAAAATATCTCGGCGAAGATACCACTATTTTTTCTATAAATTCATGGATAAGCTCGGGCGTGAGTTTTTTGATTTCCGTTATCCGTTTGACTTTGTATATGAATCTTTGTAGATTTTCGGCCTTGTCCGTTTCCGTGCTCAAGTACTCTTCGAGTATCGGAATTGATTCTTTCAGCTCCTGTTGTTCCTTTTCATAGGACATAGACATTGTTGCATATTTCATTTTATCATCTCCTTTTTCTGTCACATTCCTGTACATTTTCCTGTACACTTTTGTGTCACTTTTTCCGTTTTTAATTCGGGGTTGCAGGGGTGATTCCCCTGGCGAGCTGTGTTTTGGGCCCAAAACGCGATGCTTGCGACGGAATACATAAATTCTTCATTTCCGTTACCATTTTCGGTACAAAGCAGATCTCGTCACTTTTTCAGTTCAATCAGCCGCTTTCTGTTTGTGCGGATAAACTTTACCGAAACACCTTTCTTTTTCAGTATGGTCTTTCCGTACTTATGAAGAAGTTTCGCTGCGGTATTGGCGGGAACGGTTTTGCAATTCATATCCGAAACCAGCTCTGAAGCTGTTCCGAGCCATATTCTTTTATCCTGCATAAACGCGACCACCTGCTGAAAGAAAAAATGATCTTCCGTGAGCACGGGATAACCCGCTCTGATTTCATTCTTTGCAACCGGTTTGAGCATCTCATTTACCAATTCATCGTCTTTCATTTTGTCAGCTCCTTTTACTGAAAATCTCTATACTCTTAAAAAAGGATACAAAAAAGCCGTTGCATAGGTACAAAAAACAAGGCGGGTCCCAAAAGTGAAACTCGCTAAACTCATTTTCGATGCCCTTATGCAACGGCTTTTACATCATTTCTATCTCATTAATCAAATCACTAACTATGCAACGCCATATTACGAAGATTTTCGATATTCATTTTTTGCTCCTTTTTTGAGCAATTCTATATTACCAAAAAAATCCGGCGAATTATGCCGGATTTTCTGTATTTTGTTTGTGAACAAGGATTGAAAACGCCTTTGGTAACGCAATCCTGTAATATTGCTATTACTCCGTCGCAAGCAACGCCTTTGGACAGCCACGGCAGAGCTTGACAGGGAAAATCCCTGCGACCCTTGAAAAATGATCGTATATTTTATTACTTTATTGTTCAGAAAACACGGTAAACCTTTAAATAAAACAATGCACTTCGTATTTAAATACGAAGTGCATTGTTTTGTTTGATTTCTCTTTTTTGAATTTATTTCAGGATTCTGAATTTTCCGACAAGGGGAAGTTCCTTTGCTCTTCCGTTAATAACATTGATGATTCCGAGCACTGAAAGCACGAAGGAAACAAGGGGAAGAACAAGCCCGATTATCCAGCCGATTATCGGAATAACCGCAAGAACCGTGCAGGCGATGATGATTATGATATGCAAAATCATAAGTACAAGTCCCTGGTTGGAATGGAACTTTGCAAAGGGAGATTCCTTTGCCGCAAGAATGGGAACAAGAACAAGCGGTCCGCAATAGGCAAGGATTCCCATAACTTTGTTTGCGCCGATATCCTCCGCAGTATAGGAATCGGTGATATCCGGGGTTTCGTTCATTGCTGCAAATTTATCGGCAAAGTTTTCCGGCCGAGTCTGTTCCACAGGCTGTTCTTCAATAACCGGTGCCGGTTCTTCGATGATTTCTGTTGATGCTCCGCAGGAAGGGCAGAATTTTGCTCCTTCTTCGTATTCGGTTCCACATTTTCCGCAAAATGCCATAATAATTTCCTCCTTAAAAAATAATCTGTGTTGTTTATCCGAAATAATCTTCAAGATTCGGAAGCTCATAAGTATGGTCAACGGTCACGGTTCCCTCGTAATATGAAAGGGAAAGATAAATTTTTCCGTTGGTTCCCCACCAGCCGTCCATTCCGAGCATATCGTCTTCGGTTAAGCCAAAATCATAAAAATCGGTGTAAACGTATCCGTCAGCTTTAAGCTGTTCGATATATCCAAGCATTTCTTCCTTTGTTGTACCAGAAATTTCGGTACGGTAGGAAGCAATTTCCGTTGCCGTTCCGCCGGGATATTTCCGAAGCTCCTTTGGCCAGCCGTTGTTTGCGGCTTCGGCGTCCTCGTTTGCCTTCTGAGCGCCGTCGATAAGGTCACCGTAACCGCTTTCCTCGCCGGTTATACCCTCAAGGCCGTTAAGTATCTGTTCCAGCTCGTTAAGAGCTTCCATATCCGGGTTGGTTTCGTTTCCGGTGATTCCTTCGAGAGCATCGAAGATTGAAGAAAGTCCGCCTTTGTTTTCAGTTTCGCTTTGCGGTTCGGTTATGGCCGGAGTATCGGTAAAAATTGAACCCGCTGCCGCGGCTGCTGCTCCGGCTGTTATGCCGATTATAATGCCGATAATTATGCTTATCACAAGGCTTATTGCCATAAAGATAAGATACGCCCTTGAAAGATTGCGTTTGTTTATTTTTGTGCAGCCTCCGCAGGCCCAGATTATAACAAAAACCAATCCGATTACCGGAAGACACATCAGAAGAAGTATTCCCACATATCCCCAGGTGGTGATCGGTTCATATTTGCTTCCCTTTGCCGGAGCCTCCTCCGAAGGTGCGGCTGCCGGTGCAGGCGCAGAAGCTTGCGTTTGAGTTGCTTTCGGTATCGGTGCCGGCACAGGTTTTGGTGCAGGCGCCGGTTCGTGAATGACTTCCGGTTTTATTTCTTCCGAAGCTTTGGCTCCGCATTCGGTGCAGAAGGCGATTCCCGGTTTAAGCTCGCTTCCGCATTCCCGACAGAATCTTGCCATTTTCGCACCTCCTTATTTAACTCTTGTATAAGTTACACCATCAAAAACAAGGGTATCGCCGTCAAGGGAATATGTAACGGTAACTTTTTCCTTTGCAAGGCCCATAAGCGCTTTCATGGTAACTTCCATTTCCGTATCGCTTTTGATTTTATATTCCATTTTCATAAGAAAATCAAGAGCGGCAAGGTCTTCCTCGGTTACGTCCTCACCGAACATTTCCTCCGTAAGTCCGTAGCGAAGGGTTCCGTCTTTCTCAAACTGGATTCCAAGTCCGTATTCCGTCTGGGTCGTTTCATCAACGATATGCCACGTTCCGACAATATCCTTTTTGTTTCCGCCTCCGCAGGCTGAAAGCGAAAGCAGCATCATGGCCGCCAAAAAGATTGCCAAAAGTTTTTTCATTATGCATTCCTCACTTTCGTATTATTTTAGTCGCTGACCGCAGTTGGGGCAGCATTTGTCTTTCTTTTCGCATTTGGTCTTACAATTGGGGCATTTTTTCTTTTTGGTCAGGGTCACGATAATGATCACGATTACAAGAATAACCACTACCACAATAGCGATCCAAATGAAGATACACAGTCCAAGCGGTACGGGACAGAATCCGCAGAGAGAGCATTTATCCTTTTCGTCCACAGGGGGCTTTTCTTCCGGTGCCTTGTTCGTTTCGCCAGGATTCTCCTGTGTACCGCCGCCGTTTAGTTCAAGCACGTTCGACCACTCGGAGGGGCCGTGGGTGCCGGTAAAGCGGATGCGGAGCTTGATGTTGGTGTTTTCCTCAATGGGTACATCATCATTGTAGGCACCTCGGCTGCCGTTCCAAAGGCACCAGTCGCCACCTGCGTCTGCGGTGTCGAACTTGATCCATTCACCGCCGTCGATGCTGACCTGGGTTTCAAGTCCTTCGAACTCACCTTCGCCCGTCATTTCGTAGTACACGCCGTTCATCCAAACCGATTCGGGCGTGGTCTGCACGTATTCGATATGGCTGTTCTCGTCGCCCTCGGAAAGCACGATCTTCATATCAGAGATGATGGGAGCTGCATATGTAGTAGGCTCGTCGGGTGTGATCTGCGTACCGTTCTTGCCGAACACAGCACTTTCCGACCAATCGGAGAATTTAGACTGCTTTTCGCCGGGGCCTTCGCCGTCATCGTTCTTCACCAAAGGCTCCCACTCCATATAGTAGCGGCAGCGGATGTAAAGACTGTGATTTTCCACATCGAAGGAATAGATATTTTCGTCCCAATCCCCGTAGTGATATACATAGGTGGTGATCGCAGGCTTATACGGCTCAAAAACGCTGCCATCCTCGCCTTCGTAGTAGGTCAGCCAGAAGAACTCGAAGTCCTCCATCAGTTCACTTCGTAGGGATACATACGGATAGCCGTTTCCTATACCGTCTGTGTACCAGTTGGTGTCCCATTCCTCGTTGTGTTGCCAATTGTCCTCGCCATCCAGCGATACGTCGTACTGTATACAGATCTCAAATGACCAAAGACCGTATTTTTCGCGGAAGGCATCGCTGTCACGGTCGTACTCTGCCGCAAGAAGTGCCACCTCCGGATCGGCGACCATGATCATTCGCAGATGGTCGTGATGACCTTCGCTTGCGTTACCATCGGTATAGACGAAGTAATTCGGTGCTTTCGGGGCAGGCAGTTCAAATTTCGATATATCGTTTTCCTCCGCCGCAAATGTCATCACCGAGAAAACAGATAACAGCAAAATCAATGACAGCAAAAATGCCAATATTTTTTTCATTGCATTTTCCTCCTCTTTGAATATGTTTTTTATGAAATGCTCGGAATGAGCTTATTCAACCACATCGCCCGCAACGCAGTAAATGCAGTTTTCAGCTTCCGCTCTGACCTTGTTGACATACCCCGAAAGCATTGAAACTCCGCCCACAAGGCTGCTGTCAATTTCCTCGGCAAGAAAATCTCCGTGCATATCGTTTGAATGAAGAATTGTCAGTTTTTTTAATTTTTCCATTTCATCCTCTTTTCCCTGTTAATCAGACACTATCAGCATTTTTGAATTTATAATATTCATTTACAAGGTTTCTGTAGCCGAGATTTTTTATGTCCTCGTATCTGAAATTATAGCGTGATTTTGTTCTTTTTCCCGTTGCGAGATAACGGATGCACTCCTGCATATATTCATCAATCTTTTTCAGAGTTTCATCGGTGTTTATAACAGGGAAAAACCACCGTGTCCACGTCAGCTCGCTGTAAACGGGATTATCATAAAGCTTTGTGTTGAACCGTTTTACAAAAGCTCTTGCCGCATATTCTCCGGGTAAATTTTTCTTGCCCGCCCAGCGAGAAAGTGACCTTGCTTTTCTTCGCATTTTTGCTTTGAGCTTTTCAAAAGAAACGTCATTGATGTCAATTATTCCGTTGTGATAAGAAAAGCCGAGGAAAGTCCATTTTTCGCCCGGATTTGTTATTGTTTCCTTATCGGGATTGATGGTGAGTTTTTTTGAAAAAAGGCAGTTTTTTATAGCCTTGATGCTTTCGTCAAGCTCGGATTCATCCTTTGCAAAAACAAGAATGTCATCCGAATATCGGATATAGGGAATATTTCGACTGTAGAAATATTCATCAAGCTCACGCAGATAAAAATTTGCAAGAAATGCAGATACGGGAACACCTGCCATAATCCCTTTTCGTTCTTCAAGCAATTCACCGTTATACTGCACATACGGATTTCGGAGAAGTGTTTCAAAAAACAAATATAATTCGGAATCGTCACTTAAAGCTTTTTTTAAATTCGGAAGAAGAATATCAACATCAACCGAGTTGAAATAGTCACTTATATCGGCTTTGTAGACATATCTGTCATCCAAATCCTTGATTTTCATAACATCTTCTGCGGCTTTTTTAACTCCCGATTCTTTTCGGAAGGAATAAAGATTCGGTGAAAAAAGATAATCATAATCACGAAGAAGAAAGGAAATCAGCTTTAAAACATAGTTTTCTTCTCTTCCAAAAGTATATACAGTTCTTTTTCTGCCTGCTTTTGATTTGCTGATAAGCGTTTTTTGCGGAGCTGAAAAGCTTTGATTGATTCTGATTCTGCCTGCAACGGGAAGATATTCCTTGCCGTCAACAAACCTCCGAAGGTCTGCAGTATCCTTTTCGCTTATGTTTCCCTGCTCAATTTTGTGAATAAAAAAGGCTTCCCATATTTCCTTTTCAAACAGTTTATCAATTACGCACATAAATCATTAAATAAAAAACAGAGAGAAAATGATTTAACATCGCAATTTTGCGATACGAAACCGTACACGAAACGGCTGCCTGCAAAACTCATAAAGTTCCGTGCTGGGTTCTTCACAGGCGCATAAAGCTTTTCTCTCTGTTTTAAGCAAAAATTATCTGAGGTTTTCTCTTATTCGGTTAATGACATATCCGCTTTCGTTTTCCATTCCCTTGAAGAAACGGATGTAAGGAATGCCGTTATCGTCAAGAACCTTGTAAGTTCCTTTTGCAATCATAGAACGGTACTGATTCTTGTTCATAACAAGAACTGCAAGCTTAGGCTGAGAATCGTTTGAGAAAAGGTATGAAATCGGGTAGCAACTCGGATGCGCACTTGCATCAAAGTTTTTGGCGTGAACATTTGTTGAGATTGAATAACCGGGGAAGCTTGCTTCGGTGATAAAAGACGCAAAATAATTGTCATCGGTGTTGTATGTTTTCTGAACAAAAGGAGCAGAGGCGTATGTCTGCGATGACTGTGCATTACGGGCTGCATCGTCAAACTGCTGTGCGGTTTTATTGGCAAATTCCGTTACAGAAGGTTTAATAGCTTTGCTGATTGCATCACCTACTGCCTTGCTTACGCCATCGCTTATTCCTTTTCTCAAAATTCTTTCCAGAAATCCCATAAAGGTTCCTCCTTATAAATCTTTATATCTTATCAATATTTGTTTACGGCTTTTTATACCGAGTTTACGGTATATGTTTTTGCAATGGAAATGCACGGAAGAATGTGTAATAAACAATTCCTCCGCTATCTGTGCCTGCGTTTTGTCGGTAAGAAGATGAGCGAAAACCTCAAGTTCACGCCTCGATAGTTTTTCCAGCTCGGGATAAATTTCAAGCAGCCTCTTATGTTCGTTTTCTGCCAATGCAATATAATCGAAATAATTCAGTATTCCCATACGCCACCTCTTCAAGGATAATTATACTTTGTCAAGCTGAAGATGTAACCTGCCCAATATAGGGGGATTTGACACACATACTACCTTTTTGGGTAGTATTTCTCGTATATTCTTGAAAAAAAGAAAAATGTAATTTATAATTCTATTTAGAAAAGATACTGTTATGATTTGATTATATTGATTTTTTTGTCCGTTTTGCACCCCCCGTTTGGGGGGTTTTTAGGAAAAAACCACCTGTTCGGGTGAGTTTTTTAAAGAATTCAATGATTTTTACGATTTTGCGATGATTTTTCGCAGCAAAGGAAGGTGCGGTTTATGAATCACCCTATTCTCATAGAAAACCAGAAAAAGAGGAGAGATATTCCGCTTTGGATGCTCGTCTGCTTCTCTATGTTCAGCTTTTGGCAGATGGGATTTATCTATTATTTCCTTGAGCCGTCCTCGGCTCTCGACGGAAAAATCCCAATCAACATCAACATAGATTACGGCACCACGCTGACAGCGGTTTGTTACATACTGGGTATCCTTACGATGATCTTTTTGCCGAAGATTATCGTGTGGGTTC